>NZ_CP014692.1:949166-1265555 GCF_002005445.1 Acetobacter aceti | reverse complement strand
TTTCTGCAACGCGCCCTGCGTCAGATGGGGGTAGTGGCGACGGAAATACCGGTCAAGGCGAATGTCCGCCTCATCTTCACTGACCGTCAACAGGGTCACACTCATACTCTTCCGCGCCTCACGATTGCTTGCCGTCTTCTGCGCGGCTTGCCCTTATTCCGGCCCATGTGTCCAGTCTGCGACGCACTTCCCGTTCAAAGCCGAGCCCTTTCGGATTGTAGAAATTCTGCCGTTTCATGCCGTCCGGAAAGTAGTTCTGGCCGGAGAAACTTTCTTCCGTGTCATGATCGTACTGATAGCCATCTCCGTAGCCGATCTCTTTCATGAGCCTGGTCGGCGCATTGAGAATATGGGCCGGAGGCATCAGGCTGCCCGTGGCTTTCGCCGCCTGTCGCGCCGCACCATAGGCTTTGTAGACGGCATTTGATTTCGGCGCGGTGCCAAGATGCACGACAAGCTGCGCCAGCGCCAGTTCACCCTCGGGCGAGCCTAATCGCTCGTAAGTCTCCCATGCGGCAATGGCGAGTGGCAGGGCGGAAGGATCGGCCATTCCGACATCTTCAGCCGCAAAGCGGGTCAGGCGACGGGCAATGTAGCGAGGGTCTTCGCCGCCTTCGAGCATACGCGCATACCAGTAAAGGGCCGCATCCGGGTCAGAGCCACGCAGGGACTTGTGCAGAGCGGAGATGAGATTGTAGTGTTCTTCGCGGTCCTTGTCGTACAGCACCGCGCGCTTGGCCAGAATGCGCGCCAGTTCCTGCGGATCGAGCGGTTTTTCCGTCTTCAGACTGAGAATCTGCTCGACCATGTTCAGCAGGTAACGGCCATCGCCATCCGCCATGGCGCGCAGGGTGGCGCGGGCGGATTCGGTCAGCGGCAGGGTACGTTGCGTCTCTTCTTCTGCCCGGACCAGCAGGGCCTCCAGCGCGGGATCGTCCAGACGACGCAGCACCATGACCTGACAGCGTGACAACAGCGCAGAATTCAGGGCGAAGGACGGATTTTCCGTCGTTGCCCCAACGAGCACAATGGTGCCGTTTTCCACTACAGGCAGAAATCCGTCCTGCTGGGCGCGGTTGAAGCGGTGGATTTCGTCCACGAACAGCAGGGTGCCACGTCCGGCTTCGGCAAAGCGTCGCGCTTCATCGAAAGCTTTTTTGAGGTCCGCCACACCGGAAAAGACGGCGGAAAGCTGAACAAAACGCAGGTTGGCGGCCTTGGCGAGCAGTCTGGCGATCGTGGTCTTGCCCACACCGGGACCGCCCCAGAGAATGAGGCTGGCCAGCGTGCCACGTTCCAGCATCAGCGTCAGAGCGCCAGCAGGGCCAAGCAGTTGCTGTTGACCCACGACATCATCCAGCGTGGTCGGGCGTAGCCTGTCGGCAAGAGGTTGTGTGGAGGCGTGCCCTCGGCCTGCATGGGGGCTTCCCGATCCGGTGGTGTCCGTGACACTGCCGCCGAACAGGTCATTGCCTGATTCAGGTGGGGGCTCACGCCGCGCTGTCATGACTGGTCTCCCTGCCGTTCATCCTTCGTTCATAGCGCGGCTGGCATCCGGATGCGACCTTGTGCGCTGGTTATTGTGAGCGGGACTGGTCGAGAGTGTCATCAGAAGGCATGATCGTTACAGAGTCATATCATGGAGCAGATGGGTTCATGCCTTATTTTCAGCTGATCATTGCGATCTGCGCCGAAGTGCTTGCCACCTCCTGTCTGAAGGCGGCTGAAGGGTTCAGTCGGCCTATACCGTCTCTGGTGACGCTCGTCGGATATGGAGTAGCGTTTTATTTTCTGTCGCTCGCGCTGCAGACGATTCCCACTGGTACGACCTATGCCATCTGGTCCGGCGTGGGCGTAGTACTGGTCACGATCATCGCCTGGGTGGTGCAGGGACAGAAACTCGATGCAGCAGGTCTGGTCGGCATGGGGCTGATCGTTGCGGGTGTTCTGGTGATCAACCTGTTTTCAAAAAATTCGGCTCACTGACTCTTCTCCGGTTATTGGAAGGAATGTCTTCCCGGCGTTCCTACTGGATGCAAAACCCAACCAGAACCTTACAAACCAGCACCAGAGACGCAAACAGCGAGATCTATCCCTGATAGGATGCGATCTCGACCAGATTCTGGTCCGGGTCGTGGCAGTAGACTGATGTCACCGGACCAAGCGCTCCCAGACGGGCAACCGGGCCTTCGACGACCTCCACACCGCACCCCCTGAGATGGTCGATGACATCCTCGCTGGCGACGGCTGCAATGAAGCACAGGTCATTGGTGCCGCAGGAAGCGAACTGCGCGGTCTCCCACCCCTCCATGCCTTCCGGACGCAGGTTGATCTTCTGACCACCGAATTTCAGCGCCGTACGGTTATGACGCCCATACTCTTCACGTTCCATGCCAAGAACGCGCTGATACCAGGACGCCGAGACCTCAATATCACGGACAGTGAGAACAACGTGGTCCAGTCGATCAACGGTGAAGCGCATGAGACAATGCCTTACTCTGAAGCGTATCCGCCTTGCGACACCGAGGACATGGCGTCGCTTCCGTAGCGTCTATTGAACGGCGTTACCCGAGGAAAGCAAGCCCTCCCCCGGCACAGAGCGGATTATCGACAGATCAGGTCAGGCCGGCGTAGAAGTCGTCGCCCTTGTCATCAATCACGATGAAGGCAGGGAAATTCTCGACTTCGATCTTCCAGACCGCCTCCATGCCCAGTTCCGGATATTCCAGCACCTCGACCTTGCGGATACAGTCCTTGGCCAGACGCGCCGCAGGACCACCGACCGAACCGAGATAGAAGCCGCCATAGGTCTGGCAGGCATCTTTTACGGCCTTGGAGCGGTTACCCTTGGCCAGCATAACATAGGAACCACCAGCTTTCTGGAATTCGGCGACATACGAATCCATACGACCTGCCGTCGTCGGACCAAAGGAGCCAGTCGGCATGCCCGCCGGGGTTTTGGCCGGACCGGCGTAATAGACCGGATGGTCCTTGAGATACTGCGGCAGCCCCTCGCCCTTCTCCAGCCGTTCCTTGAACTTGGCGTGGGCGATATCACGCGCCACGACCATCGTGCCGGTCAGCGACAGGCGTGTCTTGACGGGATATTTCGACAGTTCCTTGCGGATCTCGTCCATCGGACGGTTGAGGTCGATATTGACCGCTTCGCCTTCCAGATGCTCGTCCGTCGTCTCGGGCAGGAAACGGGCGGGATCATGCTCAAGCTGCTCAAGGAACACGCCTTCCGCTGTGATCCTGGCCTTGGCCTGACGGTCCGCCGAGCAGGAGACGCCGATACCAACCGGGAAGGACGCGCCATGACGCGGCAGACGCACCACGCGCACATCGTGGCAGAAATACTTGCCGCCAAACTGCGCGCCGATACCAAGCTTCTGGGTCAGCTTCAGGACTTCCGCTTCCATCTCCTTGTCACGAAACGCCTGTCCATTCTCGTTACCCGTTTCAGGCAGCGAGTCGTAATAATGCGTGGAGGCCATCTTGACGGTCTTGAGCGTCTGTTCGGCGGACATACCGCCCAGCACGATAGCGAGATGATAGGGTGGGCAGGCTGACGTGCCGAGTGTGCGGAGTTTGGTCTCCAGCCACTTCAGAAGCGTCTCCTTGTTGAAAATCAGCGCCCGCGTTTCCTGAAACAGGAACGTTTTGTTGGCCGAACCACCACCCTTGGCGACGAAAAGAAGATCGTATTCCTCGGGGTGATAGTCACCCGGATTGGCGGCGATATCCACCTGCACAGGCAGATTGGTGCCTGTGTTCTTCTCGTCGAAGATCGTCAGCGGCGCCATCTGCGAATAGCGCAGGGCAGTGGTTGTGTAGGTCTTATAAACACCGCGTGCGAAGGCTTCGTCGTCATTGCCCTCGACCCAGACACGCTGGCCTTTCTTGCCGACCACAATGGCCGTGCCGGTGTCCTGACACATCGGCAGCGCGCCACCAGCGGCGATGCAGGCGTTTTTCAGCAGGTCGAGCGCGACAAACCGGTCATTATCGGATGCTTCCGGATCCTTGAGGATGTTGGCGAGCGACTGGAGATGCGAGGGTCGCAGGAGATGGGCGATATCGTTGAAGGCCTCCGCCGCCAGCGCGGACAGGGCTTCCGGCTCGACATGCAGAATGGTCTTGTCACCGATCTTCGATGTGCTGACCCCGCCGATATCGAGTTTGCGGTAGGGGGTTTCATCCCTGCCCAGCTGAAACAGCGGGGCATAGGAAAAATCCCTGATCGCCGGCGTCTTGGACGCAGCCTTCTGCGCCGGAGCTTTTGGCGCGGTGGTGTCAGCAGTCATCGTCTCAGTCTCCGATCGGGCATCCGGGCGAGGTTTGCGACCTCAGCTCGGCTTTGGACCCTTTTTACGAAAAGCATCGAGACTCACGACGGCGGCGTCCGTGTTCGGCGCCAAATCTTCTGGCGCCGCTTCTGGAGCTATTTCCGCGTTCTCTGCTTCGTCATGCGCTTTTTCTCCGGGGTTGAAGCGCATTGAAAGCTGGATATGCGGATCCGCGAAGCCGGTCATGGCCGCCACCGGAACCGTGAGTATCGATCCGACTCCTCCGAAAGACAGTCCAACCGAGACGCAGCGCTGTTCACGGTCCACTTTCAGATCCCAGAACTGGTGCTGCAACACGATCGTCATCTCATGCGGATACTGGGCGCGCAGACGCGATGGAATATCCACGCCCGGCCAGTCGGTCCGGAAAGACAGATAGAAATGATGGCCGCCTGCAAGCCCTTCACGGCTCACATGTTCGAGCGCACGCAGCATGACATCGCGGTAGGCGTCTTCCATCCAGACGTCATACGGCAGCATGCTCTCCGGCAGGTCGCCGCCCGGTCCGCTGCCATCCTGATTGTCGGTCATGGAAAAATCCCCTGTCTTCTGCCCGCTTTAGGGTGTGCCGCCTGTGCACCACACCTGTCCCGTAAAAGATTATCTCGGCGGCATGGATGAGGCAAAGACAGAAGGAAGGCAAGCCACCTACATCACTCTGTGGTCACAGAGAGGTGAAGCTCATTGAGTGGATTATTCTCCGAGGTGGGAGGGCTTCTGTTGCCCGGTGCCCTCCCGAACCGCGCTTATCGCTTATGCAGCGACAGCGAGCACCTCTGAGTTATCGTTGGCACTTGTAAGTTAGCCCGATGACGGCGGTACAATGCCGGGCAAAAGGAAAGTCTTTACCACGCGTGTCGAGCCTGTTTCGTCCCCACAATCCCGGACTGGCCGGGAGTTTTCATGGTGGAGACGCCGGGTACCGCCCCCGGGTCCACAACGCTTATTCCAAATTCCGTTTATCGCCATAGCCAAGGGCCGAAACCCTCCTGCACTCATGAAGATAGGGGTATGCATCACCTTCCGCAAGGTCTTTCTACGACGTGTCTTTGTTAAGCCGAATGATGACCGAAACGCATTGGGAGCCTGCGAGTAACTTTTTTCTCTGGTCATAGCTGATCGTGGTGGCTTGCTATAATCCGGAACCATTAAAACGATCATTCGACAGGATCTCATTGGCTATAAAAGCGAAGTCTGTTTTCCTTTACCTCATTCCGATTGGTTTCTGCGCACTGACCAACATGCTCCACACACTGTTTCTCAGAATGACAGAGCGTGCGTTTCCAACATATTGCTGAATTTTTCCGACGTTTTGTTATCCATCAGATGAAACGTACCGAGCATGGCGCTAAGCTCCCTGACTTCAACGGCAAGATTACGACTGGCCGCTGAAGTCTGCTCGACCATGGTCGCGTTTTGCTGCGTGTTATGATCAATCGTGGCAACGGCTTCATTAATGTCCTGCAACCCTTTGGCCTGTCCGCACGTAGCTTCCACAATCGCCGAGATATGAGCGTTGATTTCCGTTACATCTCCAACAATGGATTTCAGAACAGCGCCAGTCTCGCCTACCAGCGTCACGCCAGAACGGACCTCTTCGCGCGACTGCGTAATGAGAGTCTTGATCTCTTTGGCTGCGCTAGCCGAACGCTGGGCCAGCACTCTTATTTCTGTAGCAATCACAGCAAATCCCCGTCCAGTCGTTCCCGCACGGGCGGCCTCCACTCCCGCATTCAGCGCCAGAAGATTTGTCTGAAAAGCGATTTCATCCATCATATCCATGATACTGCCAATCGCTTCAGATGAGCGTTCAATTGCACCCATGGTATCCATGGCCTTCTGCACAACGGCCTCGGATTGCTCGGCACCGCGCCTGGATCGCTCAACCAGACTACCGACATCTTCGGCGCGCTGAGCCGTCGCACGCACCATGACCGTGATCTGATCCAGAGACGCAGCCGTTTTCTCAATGGAAGAGGCCTGTTGCGCTGTGCGTTGCGCAAGGTCTTCGGCAGCATGACTGATCTTACCTGTCGCTTCCTCAATAGAAATAGCGACATCCGCAACAGAGCTAAGGGAACGACGTAAAATATCAAGAGAATTATTGAAGTCGCCACGGAGAGGCTGATACGCTTTCGGAAGTTCACCCGTTATTTCACAGGTGAGATCCTTTGTGGCTACGGCCGCCATAGCCTTGCCGAAACTTCCACAAACAAGCTTTTGTTCCTCCGCAATCGCGTTGGCCTCGCCAATCTTCCTCGCCTTCTCAGCCTCATCAATATATACGGAGATCGCAAGGTCCATATCCAACAGGACAGCCTTAGCCAGACTACCAAGCGCCTTGCCGAATTCGACTGATGTCATCGCCGGCTTATTGAAAAAGCCGCTTTTAGGGAAAACCTCGGCTACGGCCGCCTGTATGAGATGATCCAGGATAATGGCGTAACCACCCATATACCATCGCGGTTCCAGACCGATCCGGGCGTGTACTCGACCTACAGTCTGGGCACGGGTTGCATAATCCTGACTGAAATCGCCATTGGAAATATTTCCCCAGTGTCCGGCCTGCGCCGCTGCCGCCCGGCTGATATCCATCTCCGACGAAAAAAACTTCATGGTTTCCGGCGTTTTGCGGACTTCAGCATAGAATTTACCGAGAGCTACTGACAGTTCCCGTTCCACCAAAGGTTTCAGTGACCGTATGGCTGCACAGTCCTGCGATGACATCTGCATGAAACGCAGACGCTCCCGCACGACCCTGTTTTCAATATTGTCATCATGTAATTCTGGTGATCCGTAATGCTGGCCAGACAAGAAATTTTTCACCTGATATACTTCCGATTGCTGTTTATTACACACATACTGTGACGATGCCGTCGCTCAACGACGGTCGGTATGGTGATCGTTACGGATAGAAACAGACCAGCATATTTCAGTAACGATCTTTTTCTGCCATAGGGATATTATGGTGCGGAACTCTCGAATACAGAAATAATCCTGTGATTTTTTAGAATAATACATACAAATACAGTCCTTACTTACTGATCCAATCCACGCTATTCAGTTAGAACGCTAATTATTTTTGAATATTTAACGCCGAAGCCATCACAGTGCAGCGCAGCAATAATTTTGCGCATATCGTTCTACTTCTGCGCAAATCGTCCTATGTCACGCTAGGACTGTTCTGCAATAAGATGAAAGAACTTAAATGTGAAAACAGCCATCAAAGATTACGTTGTCGCATCCATAATCACGATGGTCAGTATTTTAATATTCCTGCAAGTCGCGCAAAATATAGACACCATATTCACGGTGAACAGGAAACACAAACGACGATTGCGACAGGAATTTAAAATGAATGATAATTATAAAAAAATGACACTAAAAGATTTTATATGTGTCTTGTGGCCCAACTGACGATTCACTCTCATGGTCCACAGGAAAAATGCATGTATAGTGCGGACAGGCATGGACGTCACACTTTATGGAGCGGATAGCATTACAGAGTTCTTTACCCAGCGTTTTGCTCCTGTAAGAATTGAAACGGAATCCAACAACAAAATACTTGGAATGCAGGGACGCTTTGGCTCTCTCCTGGGGGTAGGTTTCAGCAGGGCAGAGTTTTCTGGCCACTTCCGTATCGCTCTCCTGATCCCGCAGGATGTAGTGTTTTTTTGCCTGCCCCTGAAAAATGTGCTGACTTTCCGGTCCGGGCGGGAAACCGTTTCCGCCTCACCCGATACGGCAGTGGCGATTGATATGATGTCCACCCCATTGCTCGAGATTCCGGATGGCTACACACATTATACGCTGTTTTTCCACCGGTCGCTACTCGTCGAACGTTTGTCGGGTCTGCTGAATCGTCCTGTCGTCAACAGTCTTGTTTTCGAATCACAGATAGCGACGAAATCCCTCTCCGCGACCGCCTTACAATCTATGCTATTTTTCGTCACGTCTTCCAGCTTTTCGGATGAACTAGGCCGGACAAGGCTGACGGCCATGCGCGTACATGAAATGCTGATCGATTTCGTACTGGAAAGCTGGCCGAATAGTTATTCGAAAGCCTTAAACCAGCCGCAACCAGTGGTCGCGCCACGGCATGTCAAGCTCGCCACCGATTTCATATGCGACAATCCTCAGAAAACCATATCTGTCTCTGAGCTAGCCATGCTAACAGGAACCAGCCTACGATCACTCCAGACCGGGTTCCGCCGGTTTCTTGGATTATCAATCACCGCCTATCAGCGCCAGATCAGACTGGAACGGGCACGGGAGGATATCCGCCGAGAACCCGGAACGCCCGTTCAGGAAATTGCACTACGCTGGGGATTTACCAATACCGGGCGCTTCACCCGCTATTTCAGGGAAGCTTATGGTATCTCTCCAGCCCGCCTTGCCAGACAGTAAACGCGCCTGACACCGCCAATCGAACAGTATGACTACGAATCATCAGGATTAAAAATAAGACGTTATTAACAGTATAACTTTTACAATAGGAATACGCGTCGCGATCAAAGTCGGACGAAACGGCCTGTTAATGATCTTTGCACTGCTCATGACATCGGGCTCAGGAGTCAATGCGGAAAATCCCTGAGATAATCAGACAGTGAATGTCTATAATCTGTCGTCGATCAAGCGTTTTAATGTGTGAAGATCGCCCTGCCTGAATACGTTTAATAACAGTTTTCCTGATTTTTTAAAGCAACATGTCGATAAGCGCTATGGTTTGACAGCGATCAGTTGGAGTACATCTTACACGAAGATAGGGTCACTTTTCGACAATCTCACCCCGGATAACTCCCACGCTGATAAGCTGTTTGACGCGAAATGGAGTACCCCATCGCATTCCTCCTTCAGTCATTGAGCCAGCAGCCCCATTTTCCTGCCAGAAAATTTTCAGGAGCATCATACTTCCTGAATGACCTTTCCTTGTCACCCAAAGCCTGTGCTAGACCCATATTCCCAACGGCTGCGGGCCTCGCAGCCACCCGATTCAGACTTCAAGACACAAGGCCGGATGACCATGCCCCTGACCGACGCCCAGCGCACCGAAATCGAAGAGCACGGTCAGACAACGGCCACGACCAAACGCCCTACCGTACCCGCGCTGGAAGAGATTCTCTTCAAGGCGCACCCGATTCTGGACCACGGTTTTGTTCGTGTCATCGACTATATGGGCGACGATGCCGCCATCGTGCAGGCCGCCCGCGTTTCCTATGGCCGAGGAACCCGCAAGGTCTCGGAAGATACCGGTCTGATCCGCTATCTGATGCGTCACCGGCACTCGACGCCGTTCGAAATGTGCGAGATCAAATTCCATATCAAGCTGCCGATTTTCATCGCGCGCCAGTGGATTCGCCATCGCACAGCCAACGTGAACGAATATTCCGCGCGCTACTCGATCCTCGACAGGGAGTTCTATCTCCCCTCCCCCGAGCACATGGCTGCCCAGAGCGTCAGCAACCGTCAGGGCCGCGGCGACGTGCTGGATGCCGAGACCGCCGCGAAGATCATGAATCTGCTGCGGGATGACGCCATTCGCTGCTACGACACCTACGAGAATCTGCTCGACACAGAGAATGGTCCGGGTCTGGCGCGTGAGCTGGCACGGATGAACCTGACGCTGAACACATACACGCAGTGGTACTGGAAAGTGGATCTACACAATCTGATGCACTTCCTGTCCCTGCGCATCGACCCACATGCGCAGTACGAAATTCGTGCCTATGCCGAAGTCATGCTGGCCATGCTCGAAGCATGGGTGCCGATCGCGGCTTCCGCGTTCAAGGAATACCGTGTCGGTGCGGTGACATTTTCCGCCACCATGGTCGCCCTGCTCCGCAAGATGCTGACCGGAGAAACCGTGACGCAGGAAAACTCCGGTCTGTCACGGCGTGAGTGGGACGAGTTCCAGACGGTGCTGCATGGCTGACGAAGCCACGATTTTCGAACCTGTCCCCAAGAAAGAGCCCGCAAAACGTCCGGTCCGAAAGCTGCCGACTTTTACGCCGTTTATTTTTGCTGCGGCTTTTCTTGTCATTGTCTGGGGTGTTCTGACGTTCGTTTTTCCACACAAATACGTCGATTTCCCGGCCTCAACGATATTGAAGAACACCCTGCAACCCGCATCGTCCGCCAGCACAGGGAACGACCCACATCAGTAGAGCCCCATGCGGAACAGCTTTCTAAAAGCTGCATCAATATTGGCATAAAATATAAACATTGTTCTTGATTATGAGTTATGGCTGAGAATGGTCCTGTGCGTGCAGGACATGCCCTGTTGATTTCAAGGACGACATGCTTTTCAAAACACTTCCCGGTTCGACGATAGTCGGTCTGTGCGCGCTCTTCGCCTGTACTTTCACCGCACTGACGAGTGAGGTTGCTCCTGTCGGGCTTCTTCTTGATATGGCGCGGGCCTTCCATATTCAGGAGGGGCAGGCAGGACTGGCGATCAGCGCCTTCGCTCTGATGGTGGCGTTCGGTGCTGTGCCGCTGACCATCGTCACGGGAAAAATGGACCGCAAGATGCTGGTGCTGCTATCTCTCGGTGGCTACATTGCGTCCAATCTCGTTGTCGCGCTAGCGCCCACATTCCTTGTTCTCTGCCTGGGGCGGATGATCGGAGGGCTCGCCCATGCGGTGCTGATGTCCGTCGTCGCGGCCTATGCAGCGCGGCTTGTGCCACCAGCCATGACTGGACGCGCCATTTCCTTTGTCTACGGCGGCACGTCTCTCGGGGCGATTCTCGGAGTGCCGGGTTCAGCGGCGATAGGTCATTTCGCCAACTGGCGCATCGCCATGTTCATCATGACAGGACTGGCGGCCCTGCTTCTGCTCTTCATCGCCATCAAGCTGCCTCCTGTCGCAGCCCCCTCCTCTGCCACGCCGGGTGGCGTACCGGCAATCCGCTCCCGCGAGGCGATCCGGAACTTCGGCCTCGTCGTGCTTGTGGACGTTGTCTTCTTCTTTGCCCACAATCTGCTCTACACGTACGTGACGCCGCTTCTGCTGCAACATGGCGTGGCTGACAACGATCTCAGCGTTGTTCTACTTGTCACGGGCAGTCTGAGCATCGTCGGACTGTGGCTGGCCAGCCTGATGGTGGATCGCCGACCTGCTCTGGGGCTGCTGTGTGCAGGCGTCCTGATGCTGGTCGGCATGGGCTTGATGTCCGGACATATCATGACTGGATGGGAGTGCGTCGTCGCCATCGCCATCTGGTGCATCGGTTTTTCAGCCATTGTGCCTTTTGTGATGTCGGGCGCCATTCGCGCCAATGCCACGCAGGCTGACGTTGCCGGGGCCGCCATCAACAGCGCAAGCAATGTGGGTATCCTGCTGGGATCAGCCACCGGCGGTCAGGTCCTGTCCCTCGCCGGGTTCGGTGTGCTGACCCCCGTATCGCTTGCAGTCGTGCTCATCGGTATCGGAATTGGCCTTGTCAGCCCGAAAGCTTTCCCCTGGAAGCTGGCGAATCATCACTGACCAGGATGAGCCATCCGGCTGTGACCACAAACCGGTATTGGATTTGGATTCACAGCTTTCCTTCAGAAGTCACCTACCTGCCTCCAACGCTGCCCTGTTCGTGATTCTGCCATGAATTATTATATTATAACATAATATGCATAATCGCTGGATCGCTATCCAGGTAAGGCAGGCCGTCATGAGCGAAAAACTTCCGGTAACCGTTCTTTCCGGCTTTCTGGGAGCTGGCAAAACCACGCTTCTCAGCCATGTTCTGAACAACCGCGAAGGCCGGAAGGTCGCCGTGATCGTCAACGACATGAGCGGCGTGAACATCGACGCCGATCTGGTGCGCGGTGGCAGCGATCTGTCGCGCACGAACGAGACGCTCGCGGACATGAGCAACGGCTGTATCTGCTGCACCCTACGTGATGACCTGCTGAAGGAAGTGCGACGGCTCTCAGAAGAAGGCCGTTTCGATTACCTGCTGATTGAATCGACCGGAATTGCAGAACCCCTGCCCGTTGCGGCGACATTCGAATTTCGTGATGAAGCCGGAGAAAGCCTGTCCGACATTGCCCGGCTCGACATAATGGTAACGGTCGTGGATGCCGTGAGCCTGCTGAAAGATTACAGTTCGACGGGCTTCCTGCATGACCGCGGCGAGACAGTAGGCGAAGACGACGAGCGGGCTCTGGTCGATCTGCTGGTTGAATAGATTGAGTTCGCTGATGTCGTGGTTCTGAACAAGGTTTCAAGCGCCACCCCGGAGCAGCGGGATGCGGCCCGCAAGATCATTCAGGCTCTGAACGCCGATGCTGACATCGTCGAGGCGGATCACGGCGTCGTTTCCTGTGCACAGATTCTGGACACTCACCGGTTCGATTATGACAAGGTCCACAAACATCCACTCTGGTACAAGGAGCTGTTCGAGTTTCAGAACCATGTGCCGGAAACCGAAGAATACGGGATCAGCAGCTTTGTCTGGCGGGCGCGGCGTCCGTTAGTGCCGGAGCGGTTCAAATTCTTCATCGACAGCGTACGGCCGGGCGTCATTCGGGCCAAAGAGCATTTCTGGCTGCTCCTTTCCCGATCTGGGAGCAGCAGGAGACGCTGGAAGATGTCTGAAAACGCCATCAGCAACGAACGGACCCTCCGCCACGAGATGTGACGTCGTTATGACGGTGATGACTGGTCGGCTTTCGATGCGTTGCCGGCCCGCATCCGCAGGCGTGTCACGGAACATGCCTATGACGCATGGTCGGTTAACCTGATGCTCCTCTGGCGACACCATAAGGGTATTTACGGCCGGACGGCACGGGCGGAACGCGCGCTGCTCCGCTATCTCGATTATTGCGAACGGCTGGAACGCGAGGCCTTCGCCGCACGCTATTGCGCAACATATGGCATGGCGCTGCCCCATGATGCGGCCAGTGTATCGATTTTGCGATAGAGCCAATCCCTTTTCAACTGTCGATCAGGTCAATGAAATACTTAAGGACAATACTTATATAGATATATTAGGTTGGAAAGACGCCTTTTCGAATGCAAAAAGCGCTGTAAAACAGGTTATGCTGCTGGGCGTCTGGGGCGATGCCTATCTGGCCACAACCAAAGCCGGAAAAGAGATCGTTATTTTCAAGGGATACCTCGGATTGCGGGATAAATTGACGGGAACACGTTATTTACGTGATCATCCAATCGTTAAAGAGGCCGGTTTTATTATCGGCAGAAAGGAAATGATCGGCGAAGCTCTGAAAGGGACCAGAATTTCCATTGTCTGCCTTGTCGCCTGGGATATCGTCCATGAGCTTCTACAAGACAAATTGGATATGACACGCTTGGGCGTCACGATACTGAGCGATATCTTTCAAACTGTTTTGGCTACTTTTGTCGGAACAGCTATTGGAATCATCCTGAGTTCATTCGGCATCCCGATAATAGTAACTTTTTCTGTTGGATTAGTGGTATCATTAGGTGTTGCTTGGGTGTTGGCCCGTTTAGACTCACAGCAGGGTGAAACTGCCAAGGCTATAGATTTCGTAAAAGAACGAGAAAATTTCAGGACAATAAATGACGTTATTATCTACCTTGAGAAAAAAGGTAGGTATATTTACTTTTATAGCGGTAAGTTTATTTATACAATTGGAAAATAAAATGAGAAATTACAAAATAATTGTCATTATTAAAGCGCCAAGAGGCAAAAAAGGAACAAAAAAGTCCGCTCAAGTGTTAATTCACCTGTTTTTCGTATCTTTATCTATTTTATTTACATGGATTGTATTCTCTGTTATTCACGGCGATTTTTTTCCTTTTATAAAAAAAATATCTAATATAAAAATGTTTCAATTTGATGGAAAAATAATTGGTATGCTATTTTTTCCTATATTTTATCTTGCTATTATAATCGCTGCCATAAGAAACAACACAAAATCCCAACCCGTGGAATCATTTCTTGTTATATTTTCTCTCTGCTTTGCAGCCTTTTTCTTTCTCTTCGGTACACCCGCCATGTTTCTCTGGGCACACTGGAACGGCTACGTTTTAGACCACTACGAAGCCACGCATCGGGGAGGATGGTATTTTTTTAAACTGGCTGGAAAATAAATCAATAAACACAAACCAAGTATTACGGCGCGATATGCTGGTCTTCTGCGCCAAAGCAGGAACAGAAGACCAGAAGTTCCTACTGTCCGTCGTCGTCGGAAGACGGCGCGCTGTTATCTGAATTACCATCCAGAGACACAGCGACAAACAGCGACTGACCATCGCGCAGAATACGCAGCATCACGGCATGACGCGCTTTCAGCGCCGCAGAAACAGCGGAAACGGCCGCAGATGGCGTCTCGACCGCCTGTTCACCAACAGCCTGAATCAGGTCGCCGGGACGCAGACCAGCCTGATCCGCCGGAGAGCCCGGCTGAACGTCCGACACCACCACGCCATGCACGGAATGATCGAGACCAAGCTGCTGGCGGATATCGCCAGTCAGCGGTTGCAGACTCACACCGATCTTCTCACCATGAGCTCCGGCACCAGCGGATGAAGCATTGCTGGCTGCAGACTGATTCACAATGTGAACAGTGAGATCTTTCGGTGTTCCGTTCCGCAGCACTGTGAGCGTGGCATCCGTTCCCGGCGCGATGGCCGCAACCTTCACCGCCAATGTGTGAGGCGTCTCAACCACTTTGCCATTCAGTTTGACGATCACATCCCCCGCCTTGACGCCGGCTTTGGCCGCAGGACTGTCAGGCGTGATGTTGGCGACAAGCGCACCCGCGGGTGGCGCATCCGGGGTCGCTGGCTTCAGGTTCAGGGCGCTCGCCATGGACTGCGAGATGACCTGAGCCTCGACGCCAAGATAACCGCGTGTCACATGACCGGTCTTCTGAAGCTGCGACACCACCGTTTTCACGGTGTCGGAAGGGATGGCGAAACCAATGCCGATCGACCCACCTGACGGCGAGAAAATGGCTGTATTCACACCGACAACCTTGCCGTCCTGTGTGATGAGCGGACCACCCGAGTTGCCCCGGTTGATCGGTGCGTCGACCTGAAAGAAGTTATCGTAAGGCCCGTCGCCGATGTCACGTCCCAGAGCGGAAACGATACCCGCCGTGACCGTGCCGCCAAGCCCGTAAGGGTTGCCCACGGCGATGACCCACTCACCTGGCTGCACATCGTCGGACTCACCGAGTTCGATAAACGGCAGCTTTCTGGTGCTGTTCAGCTTGAGCAGCGCGATATCGGTTTTCGGATCGCGACCAATGACGCGGGCCTGAAGGGTTGTGCCGTCATCGAGCGTCGCCGTGACCTTTGTCGCCCCTTTGACCACATGATTATTGGTCACGACAAAACCGTCAGCCGACAGAATGAAACCCGACCCACGAGCTTCTACAGCCTGGCGCTGCTGCTGCGGCAGCATCTGGAAGGGAAAAGGAAAGGGCAACTGCTGCATGCCCTGTTCTTCACCCTCAGCCGGGTCGGGACGGATCATCGCAGTGATGGACACGACGGCCGGTTTCACCTGTTTCACCAGCGTCACGAAATCAGGAATAGTCCGGTTCGGACTGGTCGGCTGGATGGGGCCTGGCGCATCGGCGAGAGCGGATGGAATCAGATCCGGAACGAGAGGTGATGCAAGTGCTGTGACACCGAGACCCGCCATGACGGCAGCTGTCGTCATGAAACGCTTGCGGGTCTGGCGGATCGACGAATTCTTTACTGGCATGTCTTTTCCGATAAATCCCTTGAACCGGGCCGTCTGGCGACCCTGAGCCGATGATGGTCGGAGACGGGCGAGAGAGCAATCCGTCCCCTGATACAAAAGGGAAAATGCCTGAACCTGCCGAACGCCAACCATACGGCTGGATGAAACGTCCGTTACCTCCTGCCCGTATCTTCCGCTCGCCGCATTCTCTCAGAACGGCGGAAAGAAAAGGATGCAGGCTCCGCATATTCCGGGTCCGGAAGAAAAGACACTCAGCTTGCAAGTGTTAAACTTTGGTCACACCCTGCAATCAGCCGCGCAGGCGACTGTATCCACCATCCTGCCTGACGCACTCATCGACGCAGCTTCCTGAAGAAATTTTTCAGGAGCAGGCCGTTCTCCTGCTCCCTCACGCCACCGATAATCTCGATATGACGCAGGCAGGTCGGATGGTCGATGACCCGTGGTCCATGATCAATCCCGCCGCCTTTCGGGTCATACGCGCCGAAGACAATTCGCCGCACACGAAAATGCACCGCCGCCGCCGCGCACATCGGACAAGGTTCCAGCGTGACGACCAGTGTGCAGTCGTCAAGCCGTGTCGATCCTGTGACCTGAGCCGCCTTTCGCATGGCGAGCATTTCCGCGTGGGCTGACGGATCATTCCGTTCCTCGACTTCATTGCCGGCACTGGCCAGGGGGACTCCGTTAGCGGACAGAACGACGGCTCCCACCGGAACCTCTTCTCTATGCGCGGCGGCATGGGCTTCAGCCAGCGCCAGATCCATGGCTGAAAAGGACTGAATTCCGCCAAAATTTCTGTAGCGACTGCTTGTCATCACGTTCTGTTTCAATGAGAGAGACCCAAGCGGGAATTTTTTGTGGCAGAAAAATGTCTGAGAGCGCGTTTTTAGCTTGATTCCTAGACTTTTTGTCTGTCACAGTGCGTATCACGGCCTGTAACAATTCTCCATCTCATCCGGGATGAGAGTCGGGTCGGTCGGATTGAATTATCACTGGCTACCGACGTCCCGGAGACATCGGCAAGCGTGGAAGGGGGAAAGGTCATGCAGAGTTTGACACTGGTTCTTGCCGCCGCCACCATTGGCCTGGCTTTCGCAGCATCAGATCATATCCATTCAAAACAGGAACCTGCGCACGTCAAGGCTGAGCGCGTTCATCAGCACACTGACAAGTCACAGTTCTGATTTAAACGGCCTGAATATCGGGCCGGTCGCCATATACGACAGAGGGCGTTTCCTCTAATGGGAGCGGCATGGATTCATTCGCTCCCATGCCCCTTATCGGGGTGACACTCGATCAGGAACCGGGCGGCTCCGGGCAGTACTCCGCATTTCCATGGTATGCCCTGCGTGCAAACTATATGGGAGCCGTCATCAAGGCTGGCGGTCTGCCCGTAGCGCTTCCGTATGCGCCGTGTCTGACCGGGAAGATTCTCGACCGTCTTGATGGCCTGATTGTCACGGGCGGTGCATTCGATATCGACCCGGCGCTCTATGGCGAAGAGCGCAATGAAACCACTACCACCCTGAAGCCGGGCCGCACCGCAGCGGAAATGGCGCTCCTTGAAGCCGCAATGAAACGGGACATTCCTGTGCTCGGCATCTGTGGCGGCATGCAGCTTCTTGCCGCCGCACTCGATGGATCGCTGATTCAGGACATTGCGAGCGAGCAGCCTACTGCCCTCCCCCACGAACAGCCCAATCCACGCGATCAGGCCGGACATATCGTCAGCATCGAGCCTTATTCGCTGCTTGGGCAGATTGTCGGACGCGGTACAATGGCGGTAAACTCCTCGCACCATCAGGCGGTCCGTGATCCGGGGCGCGGCCGGGTGTCCGCCCGAGCGGAAGATGGCATTATCGAAGCAATAGAAGATCCCTCGGCACGCTTCTGTGTCGGGGTGCAATGGCATCCGGAATTTCTTATAGATCCGGGAGATCTGGCGTTGTTCACGGCCTTTGTAGAAGCCGCACAGAACGCAACAGTGTCGGGAGACGGTGTATGGTAGACGATAACAACGAAAACACGACGGAAGCACGCGGCGACCGCATCGCAAAATGGCTTGCCCGCAGTGGCGTAGCCAGCCGCCGCGATATCGAGCGCATGATCGCTGAGCGCCGCATCAAGCTGAATGGTGTTGTGGTGGAACACCCCGCGACGTTCGTGACCTCCACCGATGTCGTTGCCGTTAACGGCAACATTGTCGAAGGCCCACAGCACACCCGTCTCTGGCGTTACCACAAGCCGGACGGGCTGGTGACGACGCACCGTGACCCCGAAGGCCGCAAGACAGTCTTCGAGACTCTGCCTGAGGGTATGCCGCGCGTCGTCAGTGTGGGACGACTGGATCTGAACAGTGAAGGCCTGCTGCTGCTGACCAATGACGGCGCTCTGGCCCGTCGTCTGGAACTGCCTTCGAACGGCTGGCTGCGGCGCTATCGCGTGCGGGTGTTCGGTGTGGTGAACGAGCGTGAACTCGCCGGACTGGCCAAAGGCTGCTCCATCGAAGGCGTGAAATACGGTCCCATCGAAGCCTCGCTCGACTCCCGCAAAGGCGACAATGCGTGGCTGACCGTCTCTCTGCGTGAAGGCAAAAACCGTGAAATCCGTCGCGTCATGACAGCCCTGAACCTGCATGTCAGTCGTCTTCTTCGCACGTCCTACGGTCCGTTTCCTCTGGGAGAGCTGAAACCGGGTGAACTGGAAGAGGTGCCGTCCCGCGTCATGAAGGCGCAGATTCCACGCGATGTGGAGATCGACACCAAGCGGCGCGGCTGATGCGGATTATCGCCGGAATACGGCGTGGTCGGACACTGAGGGCTCCCGAAGGCAAGGCGACACGCCCCACGGCAGATCGTGTGAGACAGGCTCTGTTCGACATGCTGCTTCATGCCCCGTGGGGTGGGCGGGACTGTGTTGAAGGCGCTCATGTGCTGGACGGTTTTGCCGGGACAGGCGCGCTTGGTCTGGAGGCGCTATCACGCGGTGCGGATTTCTGCACATTCTTCGAAGTGGACCGCCCCGCTCTGGCTGCTCTGCGGACGAACGTGCGCGATTGTCAGATGCAGGACATAAGCCGCGTTCAGGCCTCGACTGTTCTGAAACCCCCACGGGCTACAACACCCTGCACTCTGGTGTTCCTCGATCCGCCTTATGGTCAGTCTCTCCCCGCGCAGGCGCTCACTGCCCTCACGTCAGCAGGCTGGATCGCACCCGGCGCCCTGATCGTCACGGAAACCGGCCGTGATGAGCCGGCGCCGGTGGAGAGCGCAGACATCCTGGCCGAACGGGCGCACGGCGCCGCACGCCTGTGGGTGTGGCGACAGGGTTGATCGGGAATGGTTGAGACGCTGGTCGGACGGGCAGATTTCGAAAAGGAAATCAAGAAAAGCCGTTTTCTGGCAATGGCTCTCCCGATCGAGACTGAAGAAGCCGCCATGGCCTTCATCCGGGATGTCTCCCACCCCGACGCCACCCATAACTGCTGGGCATGGAAGATCGGTTCCCGCTATCGCAGCGATGACGCAGGCGAACCGGGCGGGACCGCAGGACGCCCGATCCTGCAGGTGATCGAGGCTCAGGGTCTGGACAAGGTCGCCGTGGTCGTCACACGCTGGTTTGGCGGCGTCAAGCTCGGCGCGGGCGGTCTGTTACGGGCCTATGGCGGAACGGCGGCGGAGTGCCTGCGACTGGCTGAACGGGTCGAGGTCATCGAACGCACCCGGCTGGCATTCCACTGTCCGTTCAGTGACCTCGCACTGGTCGGATCACGCCTGCCCGCTCTGGATGCGGTCGTCGAAAGCGAAGAGTTCGATGCGACCGGCGCGGCTTATATCGTCGCCGTTCCGGCTCAGCAGGTGGAGGATGTCACCCATCGGCTGGCCGACATGACCAGCGGGCGGATCATGGCGACCGAGGAAAAGGACTGAACGGCTAGAGCATATCCAGTTTGAATGGACACATTCGAACTGGTGAATATGCTCTAATTCATTGTTTTTACGAGCATCTTCACGTATTTGAATGCACGCATTCAAATACGATCTGCTCTAGCCGGTTACCAGCCCATTCCCGGTCCCCACCAGCCCGGCCCGTATCCCGGACCATAACCGGGACCGCCTCCCCACGGCCCCCATGAGCCCCAATCCCACGAGGAATCCTCGTAGGCCTCGGCGGTCATCCGATTTTCGTCAGCCATATACTGCGCCTGCTGAGCGGCACGATAGGTCGCGTAAGCCTGTTGCGAACCGACATAGAGGCAGTCGCACACATTCGGATCTGCATAGACATAGGTCACCATATCGCCCTTGTCCCGGCGCAGAAAGCGGTGAGGAGGCAGACGGGTCAGCATCGCCGCACGGGCGGGCGTATTGGCCGGTTTCAGAATAAATCCTGCCGCCGCCAGATGGTCTTCCTTCTGCGCGACTTCCTGCCGGGCAGACATGCAGGCTGAAACAGCGAGGACAGGCAGAAGCAGCCAGTAATGCGATCGTTTCAAGGGTTCCTCCTTTGCAGGATCAGGTTCCCTTTGGTGCTAACATCAAAAAAATCAGAAAGCGTTTGTAAAAAAATTTAATGGCTTCACAGAGTTGTCAGAAATGTATTTCCGGACCAGCAGGTCGCATCAACAGACAGTTCATGACAACGTCCAGACTGGCTCTGCCTTCCACCAGATCCGTGACGGCGTCGATAATCGGCACAGCCACGCCTTTCCGCCGCGCCAGAATGGAAAGAGCCTGCGCGGTCGCAACACCTTCCGCCACACCACCAAGAGCTGCGACTGTCTGTTCCAGCGTCTCGCCTTGTCCCAGCGCTAGTCCGACCCGATAATTGCGGGATGAGCCCCCCGTGCAGGTCAGCAGCAGATCGCCCACACCCGCAAGCCCCGCCATCGTGACCGCCTGCCCGCCCAGAGCTCCGGCCAGACGGCTGATCTCGGCCAGCCCGCGTGTCACCAGCGCCGCTCGGGCATTTTCGCCCAGCCCGGCTCCAATGGTAGCGCCTGCTGCAATCGCGATCACGTTCTTTGCGGCACCACCCAATTGCACTCCGGTGATATCAACGCTGTCGTACAGCCGAAAACGCGGAGTGCCGAGCAGATCGGCCAGAGTGCGGGCCAACCCCGGCTGCGAAGCCGCAATCACAGCGGCGGCAGGCAGACCGGCTGCCACTTCATGCGCGAAATTCGGACCAGAGAGGACGGCGGCGTTCAGATCAGGACGTGCGTCATGCAAAATATCAAGCGGGAAGCGCAAGGTATCGGGCTCAACACCTTTGCAGCACAGGGCTACAGGGGCCGAGGTCTGTACATCTTTCAGCACGGAAGCGAAGTGCTTCATCGGCACGACGGACAGGATCATATCCGCGTCCATCACCAGACTGTCTGTCACGGTAACAGCTTCAGGGAGCGGATAATCAGGAAGACGCGGCATCGCACCGTTTGGCAGCCTTGCCCCCGGATCACGCGCCCACAACTGCACCGCGGCCCCGGCCCGTGCCGCCTGCAGCGCCAGCGCAATGCCCCATGAACCCGCCCCAATGACCGCAATCCGCTTCATTCCGGCACAATCCACTCCACAAGGGATTCCGTGTTTCCGTCACCAAGATACTTGCACAGAGCGGACAGAATGGCAGCGCCTTCCTCATCAAATTTGAAAGGAGGATTGGCGATCAGCAGACCACAGCCGTTCAACAATCCGGGATCGAGGGGAGGACGGATGGTCAACTCCAGATTCAGCAGGTTTCGCTGGCCGGTATCCTGCAATGCGTTGAAAAACGCTCTTGGTGGCGACCGATGCTTGATCGGATACCACACCGCCACAATTCCACTCGGAAAGCGCTGGCGTGCTGTCGTCACGGCCTTCACGAGATCGGTGAATTCGGAGCGCTCTTCAAAAGGCGGATCTATCAGCACCAGTCCACGCCTGGCGGTTTTTGGGGGAAGCAGCGCCGTCACAGCTTCATAGGCGTCGCGGCAATGCACTGAGACAGTGGAGTTATTGTGGAACAGGCGTCGCAAAGCCCGCTGGTCTTCCGGGTGCAGTTCGCAGCAGACCAGAGAGTCGCCGGGACGCAACGCCCGCAGGACAATCTCCGGCGAGCCGGGATACATCATCTTCCCGGCATATTCCTTCATCACCTGACGCACGAGCGCGAGCCAGTCTTCCAGTGGCTCAAGATCTGGCATGTCGGGTGGAAGATCAAGCAGACGACCAATTCCCTCCCGCCACTCGCCGGTCGCCTCCGCCTGTGAAGAGGACAGATCATACAGGCCAATGCCGGCATGGGTATCGAGGACGGAAAACGGCGTATTCTTACGGCTGAGGGCGTGCAGCAGGGCTGTCAGCAGCGCGTGCTTCATGCAATCGGCAAAGTTGCCTGCGTGATAGAGATGGCGATAGTTCATCCCGACGCTATAGCAGTCGGTGACGTGCTCTCAAATACGCCCGACACAGGCAACCGAAGTATCAGAGACGACATAGATTCAGCGTAAAACATTTATATGCCCCAGCATTACCTCAGATTTCTCCATAATAGATTTATTTTATATACATCTTTATATATTGTTTTGAATAAAGGATTTTTCCTGATCCCTTTATTATCATCTCTGATCACCCGAAAAATGCCTTTCATGTCTTTTGTCGACATGACTCTAAAAATAATATTCTTGTGTAAGAAACTTTCACAATCACCAGAGAAATCAATGATGACTCACCACGAAAGTTATCTCCAGACACAACGGCGTTGCAATCATGCAACATTGAATTATACATTTTACTATAGTTAAATGTAGTTCTGTTGTTTTCTAATCTATACGCATATCGAATAGGTCAATCACCTGCGGAATACCTGTCATGATTTTTGACCTGAATCGATCCTACGGACTTTTGCGCTTCAATTTCAAAACCATGGGATTGCTGGCCACCACATTCATTCTGACAGACACAACCTCATGCGAGGCGAATGCAGCGTCCTCAACTGTGACCTCAACGGTCACGACCAAAGCGACAAAACGGAAGTCCGCAGCCGTTCGCCCTGTAGAAGCCAACAGGCAATCCGTGGCTCTCACAGCACCGTTACAGAGAGCGCCTGTCTCCGCTGTCAGGGCGGCAGACAGCGGAGAAACGGTGATCGTGACTGGCACACGTGAGACAGGCAAAAAGGCCCGCGACAGCGTTTCACCCATCGATATTGTCACTGCCCGACAACTTGCCGAGACCGGCATGCCGGACCTGAGAAATGCCCTCGCCCAGCTTCTGCCGTCTCTGACAATGCCGACTGGAGGTTTCGACACCGGCGCGTTGACGGATTCTTTCAGCCTGCGCGGACTGAGTCCCAACGAAACGCTCGTGCTCGTCGATGGGAAACGTCGTCACACCACGGCCAACATTTACGCCGACCCCGGCCCTCAACAGGGTTCAACGCCTGTCGATATCGACATGATTCCGCTGGCCGCCATCGATCACGTCGAAATTCTGCGAGATGGCGCGTCGGCGCAGTATGGTTCGGATGCCGTCGCTGGCGTCGTCAACGTCATCCTGAAGAAAACGGATCACGGTTTTCACGCCCGTTCCATCTCGGGCATTACGGCAGCCGGTGACGGGTTCCAGCAGGGCATTTATCTCGACGGTGGAGCCAAGCTCGGCTCGCGTGGCTATGTGCATATCAGTGGCGATTTCCTGCACCAGGATCACACCTACCGCAGCGCCGATGACCTGCGCACCCACTCCAAGATCAACAAACTTCTTGGCCAGCCCGAGCAGACCCGCGAAAGTGTGTCCATCACCGCAGGCTACCATCTGACTGACTCCATCGAAGCCTATGCCGTCGCCACTTATGCGCATCGCCACGCCGAGAGCTATCAGAATTATCGAACAGCATCCTCTCTCGCGAAATATCCGGCTTATGCCGCAATTTATCCCAACGGGTATTCACCGCTCGAAACACTTGAAGAGAATGACTGGGAAGTGACAGCCGGTCTGAAAGGTGATCTCGACCACTGGCACTGGGATCTCTCCTCCGTCTATGGCCGTGACTACGATAATATCGGTCTGAAAAACTCGGCCAATTACTCACTGGCGGCTGCCACAGGTCAGACGCCGACCCGTTTCGCCGTGCAGGGCTTCAACAACGAGATGTGGAGCAACTCCTTCGATCTGAGCAAGGCTTTTCATATCGACGGCTGGCCCCACGCCATCAATGTGGCAGGTGGCGCAACCTACCGTTATGAAAGTTACGCGATCGGCACCGGGTCAGTCGCTTCAACCTATGGTTCCGGCTCAGATGCGCTCGCCGGCACCACCTATCAGAATGCAGGCCATTTCAGCCGCGACGTCGTCGGCGGATATATCGACGTCGCCACGCATCTGGCAAAAAATCTGCAACTCGATCTGGCGGGCCGTTACGAGCATTATACGGATGTCTCCGACACCGAGACCGGCAAGGCGGCGCTTCGCTATGATCCGCTTCCCTGGCTCGGTTTCCGTAGCACCATTTCGAATGGTTTCCATGCTCCGACGCTTGCTCAGGAATATTACAGTTCCGTCGCGCTCTCACCGACGGCCGCGCGCGGTATCATCGGTGCGAACTCGCCGGGCGCACTGGCGAACGGAGCCACATCCCTAAAGCCGGAGCGTTCAACCAGCGCTACTGGTGGCATCATCATTGAACCCGTCAAGAAACTTCACATTACAGCCGACGTCTATCAGATCAACCTGCGCGATCAGATCCTGCCGGGCGGCAACGTCTATGGCGATCAGGCTATTACCGCACTTAACGCCAACGGCTTCCAGTTACCTTCCGAAGCGGCGAGCTGGAGTTCGGCTTCGCTTTCAACCCACTGGTTCGCCAATGTCGCCAGCACACGCACTCAGGGACTTGATATCACCGCCACCTATCCGACCAGCCTCGGCGTTTATGGGCATATCGACTGGGATGTCGGCATCAACCTCAACCGCACACGCCTGACCCATCAGGGCACTGATGCACAGGGCAACAATCTGCTGACGGCGCAGTCCATCGCCTACATCACCACAGGTTATCCACGCAGCAAGATGATCTGGGGAGGTCGCTACACCAGCGGCGACGGCAAGCTGTCTGTCGGGCTTCACGAAATCCGCTGGGGTCAGACGACATCGGAACTGACCTATTATACGGGCGCCACAAATTCCAGCGCACTTTCAAGCACGGACTTTCTGCCGTTCCGTAACACGCCGAAATTCGTGACAAACCTCGAAGTCACCTATCACGTCATGCCGAAGCTTTCGTTCACGATTGGCGGCAACAATATTTTCGATAAACGCCCCAGCCGGGTGCCGGATGGCAATCGCTATCTCGGTGTGCCGCAATATTACATGAGCACATCACAGCTCGGCATGAATGGTGGATTTTACTACCTACGCGCAGATCTGTCGCTCTGAACACGGATTTCGCATGTAACGGGTGTATTTCAGACAATTCCGAAATACACCCGATCCGCGCGACCGAACACTCTTCAGTCATTCCTGCCGAGAGGATCTGAAGCCCGTGCTTTATACAGTCCGCGAACTCGAATATACCGCAGGACCGTCGAAGATTTCTCAACAAGATATCTGAGAACGCGCCAGCCGCTCCAACTACGCCTGGTTCGCCGAACAGACAATCAAACTCTATATTTTCACGAAAATTCTTGCGCCGATATGCCAGACAAACCAAATCCGGTTTCGTCTTTCCGTAGCGTAACATCCCCGATCATGGGCGGACTGAACGCATGCCGGAACTGACATTCATGTCCTTTTCTGATTATGCAAGGCAGCTCGCAAACCATGGAGACATATTAAAAATATCTCTTGAAGGCCATGCCAACAGAAGCTCTTCGAGCTACGAAAGGGCACACCCACTCAAGGGATGTACCCTCACAAACTCACATGCGACTGGATGATTTTTCAGCCGGCTCTTTTTCTACATGACCGACATCAACCGCCGGGATCAGATCCTGCTGATGCGCCGACTGTGATGGATCACTTCGTGCAGACGACGCAGAACTATCATGCATGCAACCAGTGCCGTTTCCCGTTCCTGAAACATGCACAACCGGTGCGGATTCTCCGTTCTGGCTCGTTGTGATGGTTTGGGAGCAAACTGTTCCCCTCCCACCCCAACTTATGCTGGTGACAGATTGGTAGGAAGTTCCGCCGACCACGCCGTCCGCTGGCGACTGGTGAGCAATCTCCAGCATATGCTGCTCAGACCTCTGCATGATCGCCATCTGCTGCGCCAGCATGCGGTCCATGTTCTCAAAAAACGACTGCGCGGAAGCAACGTCCTCAGCCATGCCGGACGGCGTACGGATCAGCACGCCGATCTGATGCCCCTGAGCGTCAACAACCCGAATTATCTCCTGCGCCAATGCATGCGAGGAGAGGGCGGCAGCCGCCATGCCGGCAACCAGAGCACTCACTGAAAATCTGACCAGAAAAGACTGTCTGAAGAAACGCATCACCAAACCCTCCATCAGGAAAATCTGTCACTCGTTTCGTGGCCCGAAAACAGTTACCAATCTGTTTACAAGACTGTCAGAAAGCAAGAATTTTCGTAACGGAAAACGAAAATCCTAAAATCAGCCTCAAATCGCCACCAGCCCTCGAATATCCTCGGCGTCCAGCGCTCCCACCGCGCCGCTGGCAACGACCTTGCCTCGGTCCAGAACCACCACATCCTGCGCCAGTTCATAGGCGAAATCGAAATACTGCTCGACCAGCAGGATCGCCATGTCTCCCCGGTCCCGCAGCATACCGATTACCGAACCGATGTCCTTGATGATACTCGGCTGAATGCCCTCCGTCGGCTCATCCAGAACCAGCAGGCGCGGGCGAATGACGAGCGCCCGGCCGATGGCAAGCTGCTGCTGCTGGCCACCCGACAGATCGCCTCCCCGACGGTCCCGCATCTTTGCCAGAATGGGAAAGAGGTCATAAATCTCGTCCGACACTTTCCTCTGGCCACGCGGCAGAAGGCCAAATCCGGTTTCCAGATTTTCCTTCACCGTCAGCAACGGAAAAATATCGCGTCCCTGTGGAACAGTCGCAATACCCCGCCGCGCCCGTTCATAGGCAGGCAGGCGCGTAATGTCCTCTCCTTCCCACATGATCTTGCCGGATGAAACGGCATGCATCCCCGTGACCGCACGCAGAACGCTGGTCTTGCCGACACCATTGCGCCCCAGCAGGCACGTTACGGCGCCAGCACGCGCCGAAAGAGAAACTCCACGCAGGGCAATCGCCGCGCCGTAATGAAGCTGAATGTCCTCAACGTCGAGCATCTGTCTGTTTCCTCAGCGTCCGAGATACACTTCGATCACACGCGGATCGTTGCTCACCTGATCCAGCTCGCCCTCTGCGAGAACCGAACCTTCGTGCAGCACGGTGACTTTGACATCCAGCGCCCGCACGAACTCCATGTCATGCTCCACAACCACGACGCTGCGGGTGCGGTTGATCTCGCGCAGAAGATCAGCCGTCTCCATGGTCTCCGCGTCCGTCATGCCCGCCACAGGTTCATCGACCAGCAGAAGATCCGGCTCCTGTCCAAGAAGCATCCCGATCTCCAGCCACTGCTTCTGACCATGGCTCAGGCCACCGGCCTGCCGGGTCGCCTCACGACCCAGACGGATCGTACCCAGCAGACCGTCGATCCGTGCTTTCTCTTCCGCTGTTTCCTTCGCGAAAAGCAAAGCGAAAGGGGAACGCAATCCTTTCAGCGACAGCAAGAGGTTATCACGAACAGTGAGTTCTTCGAACACCGTGGGTTTCTGGAATTTCCGGCCAATCCCCATGCGGGCGATGGCGGGTTCATCCAGTTTCGTCAGATCATGCTCGCGGAACCGGACCACACCCGCATCAGGGCGCGTCTTGCCGGTGATGATATCCATCATCGTGGTCTTGCCAGCGCCATTCGGACCGACAATAGCCCGCATTTCACCCGGAGCCAGCGACAGGGACAGATCATTGATGGCCCGGAAACCGTCGAACGTGACGGAAACATGGCTCAGCTCAAGCAGAGTTCCGGTGCTCATGCCTCCTCTCCTTCCGGACTGGTCACTTCAGGCGTTACTTCAGAAGGCCGTTTTTTCGGTATATGACGCATCAGCCCCATCAGTCCCTGCGGGAGAAACAGCGTGGTCGCCATGAAGAGCGCCCCAAGACCGTAGAGCCACATTTCCGGCAGCCAGGCCGTGAACAGTGTTTTGCCAAGATTGACGAGGATTGCACCGATAACCGCGCCGGACAGTGTGCCGCGTCCACCGACTGCCACCCAGATCACGGCTTCGATGGAGTTGGCGGGCGCGAATTCGCCAGGGTTGATGATGCCGACCTGGATGACGTAGAGCGCGCCACCGATCGCCGCGATGATGGCGGAGAACACCCAGACCAGCAGCTTCATCTGTTCCGGACGATAACCAAGAAACCGTGTCCGGCTCTCTGCATCACGCACGGCGATCAGCAGACTTCCGAACCGGCCACCGACTACGTAGCGGCCTGCCAGCAATGCTCCCGCAAGGATAAGCCCGCTGATGAACAGCATCCCGGCGCGGGTGTAAGAGCTGTGCAGATCAAATCCAAGGATGTCCTTGAAATCGGTCAGACCGTTATTACCACCAAACCCGAAGCCATTCTGAAAGAACGCCAGCATCAGCGCGTAGGTCAGCGCCTGTGTGATGATCGACAGATAGACGCCCGAGACGCGGGAACGGAACGCCAGCCAGCCGAACAGCCCGGCCAGAGCGGCCGGCACGACCAGCATCAGCGCCAATGCCACCGGAAAATGGTCGGAGCCCCACCAGTACCAGGGCAGGCTTTTCCATGACAGGAAGACCATGAAATCCGGCAGGTCCGCATTGCCATAGACACCGCGTGCGCCGATTTCCCGCACGAGATACATGCCCATCGCATAGCCGCCGAGCGCGAAGAAGGCCGCATGCCCGAGCGTCAGGATTCCGGCAAAGCCCCAGACCAGATCAACAGCAAGCGCGAGCATGGCATAAGCCAGATACTTGCCGGCGAGCGTCATGATGAACGGTGACACCTGCACAGGGCTGGAAGCGGGCAGCAGGCTACCCACCGCCAGCACACCCGTCAGCAGAACGACAATGACCGCGGTGACGGACGCGCCACGAAATGAGAGGGATGCGTTCACGATTCCACTCCCCGGCCCCGCAGCGGAAACATGCCGCGTGGATGACGCTGAATGTAGAGAATGACGAGGACGAGCAGCAGGATCTTGCCCGACACGGCGCCGACCAGCGGCTCAAGAGCCTTGCCGCCGATACCGAGCGTGGCCGCCGCCGCCAGAGTGCCCCACAGATTGCCCACGCCACCGAACACAACGACGAGGAAGCTGTCGATAATGTAGCTCTGTCCGAGATTGGGGCTGACATTGTCGATCTGACTGACCGCAACGCCCGCCAGCCCGGCAATACCCGACCCGAGGCCGAAAGTCAGCGCATCAACCCGCGCCGTGCGGATACCCATCAACGCCGCCATACGCCGGTTCTGGGTGACAGCGCGCATTTGCAGTCCGAGCGGTGTACGGCGCAACACCAACGTCAGACCCGCCATGACCACGACCGCAAAGATCATGATGGCGAGACGATCAATCGTGACCTCGATACCGCCCAGATGGAAGGAGCCGGACAGCCAGGGGGGCGTGGTCACCGCCACGTTGGTCGGTCCGAACAGGGAGCGGATGACCTGTTGAAGAATGAGGGAAAGTCCCCATGTCGCCAGCAGTGTTTCAAGCGGACGGCCATAGAGAAAGCGGATCAGCCCGCGCTCAATCACGATCCCCAGCGCACCGCACACCAGAAAGGCTGCGGGAATCGCCAGAACCAGACTGAAAGACCCCAGAGCGGGTGCCACTGAAAGCACGGCTTTCTGCGTCAGCCACGTCGTGTAGGCGCCGATCATCATCAGTTCGCCATGAGCCATGTTGATCACACCCATGACGCCGAATGTGATGGCGAGCCCCATCGCGGCCAGCAGCAACACGGAACCCAGACTCATGCCGTAAAAGGCGTCCTGCCCGAAACCCCACAGTCTCAGCTCGAAGTCGATTGAGGAAACCGCTTCTTCCGCAGCTTTGCGTGTTGCTGGGTCAAGCGTCTCCTCTGTTGAGGCCTGAGCCAGAATGCCGCGGGCATCAAGACCGCCTGCCGCCCTGAGTTTGGCGACAGCCTGTTGCTGGGCCTGTGCGTCAGACGCCGGAGCGCCGGGACTGAGCAGAGCCGCCGCACGGGCGTTAAGCAATGTATCCTTCAGGGTGGCGTCATCAGTTTTTGACAGCGCCTTGTCGATGGCAGGCAGCATGGCCGGATCGTGGCGCTGGTAGAACACCGTTGCGGAAGCCTGTCTTTCCGCAGGCGTGCCGGAAACGAGTTCCAGTTCAGCCTCGGCTGCCGCAACGGCAAGTCTGACACGATTATTGACCCTTACAGGCCGCAGCGTCGTCTCATCCGGGGTAGCGGGAACACCGGAACGGGCATCCTCCCAACTGTCGCCCTTACGGATGAACAGAGCGTCGCCTTCACTGGCGGCAAAAAGTTTCTTGTCGGCCAGAGCACGCAGAACAGGGAGAGCTCTGGGCCCTCCCTGCTGCGCGATCTGATCGACTGATGAAGCGATGGTGTTGAACTGCGTTGTCGCAAGCCCGGCGAATGCATCTTCATCAGCCCGGGCGCTATCAGGCTGGATGAAAAGCAGGCTCAGAAGGACGGCGGCGAAGATACCCCGCGCACCGTTCCACAGTTTCCGGCCGGAAAGAGCTGCCGGACCCGACATCGCAACGTCAGCCATGCTTTGCTCCGAGACAGGCTTTTTTGACCGTGTCGTAATTTCCGCAGTTGATGGGCTTGGTCCAGTCGCCGATCAGGTTCTTCGTCTCGGCCACGTAAGGCGACCAGGCCATGCCCGGCACTTCCTTCGGCGTCTGCCAGACGACGTTGAACTGCCCGTCATCCTGAATCTCGCCGATATAGACCGGCTTCGTGATGTGATGGTTTGGCAGAACCTTCGCCGTGCCGCCCGTCAGGTTGGCCTGCTTCAGACCGACCATCGCGTCGATAACCTTGTCATGATCGGTGGAACCGACCTTCTCGACCGCCTGCACCCACAGATTGAAGCCGATATAGGAGGCTTCCATCGGATCGTTCGTCGTGCGCTTCGGGTTCTTCGTGTAGGTATGCCACTCCTTGATGAAGGACTTGTTGGCGGGACTATCGATGCTCTCGAAATAGTTCCAGGCGGCGAGTTGGCCGACGAGCGGCTTGGTATCCATACCCGCCAGTTCTTCCTCGCCAACACTGAAGGCCATGACCGGAATATCCGTGGCCGTGATGCCCTGTGCGCCCAGTTCCTTATAGAACGGGACATTGGCGTCACCATTGATGGTGGATACGACGGCTGTTTTCTTACCCGCGGAACCGAACGCCTTGAGCTGGGACACGATGGTCTGCCAGTCGGACTGTCCGAACGGCGTGTAGTTCACCATGATGTCGGCGTCCGCGATGCCTTTGGATTTCAGGTAATTCTGGAGAATCTGGTTTGTTGTGCGCGGATAGACGTAGTCCGTGCCGATCAATGCGAAACGCTTCGCTCCGCCGCCATCGGCGCTGAGAAGATAGTCCACAGCCGGAATGGCCTGCTGGTTGGGGGCGGCCCCAGTGTAGAACACATTGCGGCTGCACTCCTGCCCTTCATACTGCACGGGGTAGAACAGAATGCCGTTGAGTTCCTCGAACACCGGCAGCACCGACTTGCGGGACACGCTGGTCCAGCAACCGAACACAGACGCCACCTTGTCCACGGCAAGAAGCTGACGGGCTTTCTCCGCGAACAGCGGCCAGTTGGAGGCCGGATCAACCACGACCGCTTCCAGCGGACGTCCAAGCACGCCGCCTTTACGATTCTGCAACTCGACCAGCATCAGGATGACGTCTTTCAGCGTGGTCTCGCTGATGGCCATGGTTCCGGACAGGGAATGCAGCACGCCAATGCGGATCGGCTCGCCTTTCGGGGCTGCAGCGGCACCTTTCACACCGGCGAGCATCGCGGCAGATGCAGCGAGACTGAATTTCGTAAAATCACGGCGGGAGAAACGCGGCGACGTCGTCATGGCCTCTGTCCTTCTGATACTAACATAAGCATCCCTATCAGCGCAGATTTTCCCATACGCAAACTTGCGTAGTTTATTACGATGTCGCATCTGGCATGAGAGATGCAAAGGAAAACAGAGATGCAGGAGCAGTTGTCCGGGTGCCCAGGCGCCCAGCCATGAGGCCATTACGCATCGTACGCATGCGGCGCGACTATAACCGTTGGGCAGCCGACCAGTCGCTCGAGGATTACGCCCTGCGCTTTACAGCCCGTTCCGCCCGGGCTGCGACACCCTTGCGGGCAGCCCTGACGGCGCTCGGCTCCATCTCCTTTCTGGCGCTTGAAGCCATCGGCGGCACGCTGACCATGGCGTTCGGCTTTTCCAACACTGCGCTTGCCATTCTCTTTGTCAGCGTAGTGATCTTTCTGGTCAGTCTGCCGATCTGCGCCACCGCCGCGCGCAGCGGTCTCGACATCGATCTGCTTACACGCGGCACGGGGTTCGGCTATATCGGCTCGACCCTCACCTCGCTGATCTATGCGAGTTTCACCTTCATTTTCTTCGGGATCGAGGCCGCCATTCTGGCTGCGTTACTGGAGCAGATTCCCGGTATTTCTCATACCATCGCCTGCTGTCTTGCGGCTCTCCTTGTCATTCCACTGGTGACCGGCGGATTCCGTTTTATTGCACGGTTCCAGATCTTCTCCCTGCCCCTGTGGTTCGCACTCAACCTTATTCCGCTGATCGCCATTCTCTACGCTCACCCGGACTGGGTTGGTGACTGGGTTCAGTTCAAGGGATTGGCCTCCACCCAGCCCGTCAATATCTTCGCCATCGGCAGTGCGGCGTCCATCATGTTTGTGCTGATCTGCCAGAGTGCGGAACAGGTCGATTTTCTGCGTTTCATGCCGACACTCTCCCGAGACAACCGGTTTGGCTGGTGGTGTGCACTGATCGCGGGTGGACCAGGGTGGATCGTATTTGACGCCGCAAAACTTTTCGCCGGATCTTTTCTGGCATGGGCCGTTCTTCATGCCGGTTTTTCCCCCGAACGCTCCGTGCAGCCGCAACAGATGTACAGGCTCGCCTACGGAACATTTCTGTCACCGCCATTCGCTACGCTCGCCACCGCAGCACTCGTCATCGTCGCCCAGTTCAAGATCAACATCACCAACGCCTATGCCGGCTCTCTCGCCTGGTCGAACTTCTTTTCACGCCTGACACATTCCCATCCAGGACGGGTGTTCTATGTCCTGTTCACGGTAGCTCTTGCCCTCCTTCTCATGCTTGCAGGACTGGTCAGCACCATTGAGACCGGCATCGTGCTGTATGCGGACCTTGCGGCAGCATGGATCGGCCCCATCCTCGCCGACATCGTGCTTTGCAAACCTCTCAAACTCAGCCCCTCTTTTGTTGAATTCAAGCGCGCCCTTCTGCCAGACATCAACCCCGTGGGACTGGGAGCGGCTCTTACAGGCGCTGTGACAGGGATTCTCTGCACTGACGGTTATTTCGGGCCTTATGCCGCAGCTTTTTCACCGTTCATCGCGTTAGGTCTGTCCTTTCTGGTGACACCCTTTCTTGCAGCGTTGACAGGTGGGAGAACCTATCTCGCACGCCGGGCGCCTGCCGACTGGAACACACGCCACTCCATGAAATGCGTGATTTGTGAACATAGTTTTGAAGCGACCGACATGGCCCGCTGCCCGGCTTATGGAGGGGCGATCTGCTCGCTCTGCTGTTCACTGGACGCACGCTGCAATGATCGCTGCAAACCACCCGTCACGCATCTGAGACAACAGTTCAGCCTTCCGTTTGAATTGTTTCCCAGAAAAATAAAGAGTTTTCTTCTATCTACAAAAGGACGTTTTTTTCTTTTTGCAGGACTGGGCACAGCGGCAATGCTGCTGATTGGAGACAGCTCGTTTGCTCATAATCACACTTATCTCCTTCTGTTTTTTCTTGTCGTTCTGACATCCTGGCTCGTCGTCCTCGGACAGGATGGACGACAGGCCGCAGGTGAAGAAACCCGTCGCCAGACTCATCTGCTGATGAACGAGATCCGTGCCCACCAACGCACGGATGAAGCCCTCAAACGGGCGCGGGAAAAGGCCGAGGCCGCCAGCCTTGCAAAAACCCGTTATCTGAGTGGAATCAGTCACGAAATCAGAGCCCCCCTGAACACCATCATGGGCTACACGCAGATCCTTCAGAACGATCATCGCATTCCTACAGACCGGCAGGACGTTCTACGCACCATGCGGGAAAGTGGTGAGCATATGACGGGACTTCTGACAGGACTTCTCGATATTTCCAAAATTGAAGCCGGTCGCATCGAGCTTTATAGCGACAGGATCGCTCTGAGCCAGTTTCTCAATACCGTTGTGCAGATGGTGCGGCCACAAGCACGCGCCAAAAAGCTGGATTTCCATTATCATCCTGGATATCTGCCACCTGTAGTGATGGGAGATGAGCATCGTCTGCGTCAGATCCTGCTGAACCTGCTTTCCAATGCCGTAAAATTCACCCAGTCAGGCTCGGTAACATTCACGGTAAACTGGCGCGGCCAGATTGCTGAATTCATCATTGAAGATACAGGCCCCGGAATTGCGCTCGTTGATCAGGAACGGATTTTCGAGCCTTTCGAAAGAGCTGCAGGAGACGCCGTGCCGGGCACAGGTCTTGGGCTGACCATCACACGGCTTCTCACCCACATTCTGGGAGGAGAACTCACCCTGATGAGTGAAGTGGGACACGGAACACGTTTCCGAGTGCGGTTGCTCCTGTCCGATCGGGCTGAAGATGCAGCTCCGGCTCTTCAGGGGCTGCCATCAGGCTATGAAGGCTCATGTAAAACCATACTCGTGGTCGATGATAATGCTGCCCACCGGCGCATGATGCATGAATTTCTTGGCTCCAGACATTTCAACGTCCGCGATGTCTCAGGCGGCATTGAATGTCTCGAACTTCTGAAAGCAGACCTACCGGACCTGATCATTCTCGATCTTTCCATGCCGGGCATGGATGGACGGGAACTGGCGCTGCGTATCCGGGAAACCAGCGCAGGCCATCTTCCCCTGCTCTTTCTCACCGGCAATGTCACCGAACTGGCGTCACGGCGCGTTCCCTCTCTGGATGACTGCACGGTCCTGCCGAAACCCGTGGACTTTCAGACTCTCCTCGATGAAATCGGACGGCTTCTGGATATCAAATGGATTTTCGATTCTGAAAATAATGATCTTTCAGGTGAAATTCTTCCAATATCGACAGCAGAAGATGAAGCTGTGCTTCATTCTGAAAACACCCGGCTATCCGCTGTATCGGACACTCCCTTGACGCTCGATGAGAAAATGGAACTCACTGAATTGATCAATTCAGGAAACGTCCGTCTTTTACGACAGAAACTTGACCTTCTTTGCAACAGTCACCCCCATCTTGTCACGACTCTTGCCCCTATTCAGGAAGCAGCCCGCACTTATCAACTTGAGACTGTCAGACGTTTACTGGAGGACCTTCCCGCATGACACGTGAAACATCCTCCCGCTCCACTCTTCTCGTGATTGATGACGATCCTGCCGCTCTCGGCATGATGGATGAAGCTCTGACAAATGCCGGTTACTCGGTTCTTCTGGCGCAATCCGGTGACAGCGCCTTTGAAGTCATGAACCGGACCCTCCCCGATCTCGTACTGGTCGATGCGATCATGCCGGGACTGAGTGGATGGGATGTCTGCCGCAGCATGAAAGCAGATGCCACACTCAACGCTCTACCCGTCATCTTCATGACCGGCCTGACAGAAATCGAACATGTCCTACGGGCTTTTGAAGCTGGCGCCACTGATTATGTGACCAAACCATTTCATTTCGCGGAAGTTCTGGCACGCATTGAAATTCACCTGATTGCAGCACGTCGTATCCGGACTGCTCATGCGGCACTGGATAGCGTGGGCAGACGCTTCTTCGCTCTGGATGACAGCGGTGAACTACTCTGGTCCACCCCCAAAGCCGCAGAATTTCTGGCGCAGTTATCTTCTCCCGAGAGTTTCTCTGAATTTGTCAGAAAAAAATCGGAACCCGGACAGGTCATTTTCACCAGTCCTTACCAGAATGGTGTTCTACGCGTCACGTTTATCGGACGAGATGGGCCGCAGGAATGGCTGTTCTCCATCGCCTTTCAGCTGGATCGGCCAGAGCAGATTCTACAGGAAAAATTCGGTCTCAGCGCACGGGAGGCGGAAGTGCTTCTCTGGATCAGCCGTGGCAAGAGTAGCCGTGATATTGCTGAAATCCTCAGTATCAGCCCTCGCACGATCGATAAACATACGGAACAGCTTTATAACAAGGCGGGTTTCAGTGGACGGGCAGCAGCAGCGGCGGCCGCTTCACGGCTATTGGGGGATGTGGAATAAATGCTCATAAAATAACGCAATTTGACTCTGCTTATTTGTCACTTATAAATACATAATCGAAAACATATTAAATAAAATCATTGACATTGTTATCACAAGTATCGTTCAATTCTTGCGAGATCAGAGCAGCATATAAACGGATATATTAACCATGGATTTGCATCTAACCTGCGATGAGGCTGTATCATTAAGACAGTTTCTTATCGCCATCATTTTTCAAAATATCTCCGTTGGAGAAGTAGAGATGCTTATTTGCTAATCTATAGAAGAAATATTTGAGACATCCTGCGCTATTTATGTATCCCCTATAGTAAAAAAAGATGAAAAAATAATTTTCAATTTAAAAGACAAGGACCTTGATATAATTAATCAATGTATTATTAATTGTGTCTATAGCCTCGGGATTTACCGTTATTTCAAGAAAGATATAGATTATGGTACATGTGATTTTTCAAATTTAGCTGAAAAACTTAGCTCTAAACTTTTCCCCTATCTCGCTTCTATAGGAGTAAACCAGACTATAAATTCGCGAAAACTTTAATAAATAATATTTTTAATTATTAAATTTTTTGACGGATGTGAGAATTATCATGCTTCACATAAACGAAATCGGGTCCACATCCACGTCCACACGCACCGCACTCGTCAACGTCACCTGACCCAGCCAGCGGCGCAGGATTGGCTGCACGGCGATATTCCGGTGCGTCCGCAGCAGCAACCGCCGCCGATGCCGACCGCGCAATACGGCAATCGGCGCAGGAACTGGACCGAGTACTTCGACCCCGTTGCCATGCGGCGCGGAAACACCGAGTTGCCGTGCGGCATTATCGGCGGCATCGGCGTTTTCCGAACTGACGATCAGCGCCGCCAGACGACCAAAAGGTGGCCAGAAGCCCGGTTTGCGCTGATCGGCCTCTTCCGCCATGAACGCGGCGAAGTCACCCGAAACCAATGCCTGCATGACCGGATGTTCCGGCGTAAAACTCTGGAGCAGCACCTCGCCCGGCGCTTCCGCACGTCCTGCGCGCCCGGCGACCTGATGCAGAAGCTGCATCGTCCGCTCCCCTGCCCTTAGATCCGCGCCACCAAGCCCAAGGTCGGCATCCACCACCCCCACAAGCGTCAGATGCGGAAAATGCCAGCCCTTGGCGACAATCTGCGTGCCAATGATGAGATCCACTTCCCGGCGAGAAATCCTGCCGACAGCCTCCGCCGTGGCGGCAGGGCCGCTGATCGTGTCGCTGGCCATCACCATGATCCGCGCATCGGGAAATTCGCTGCGGGCCTCTTCCGTTATCCGCTCGATCCCCGGACCGATGGCTGTCAGGCTGTCCTCTGCCCCGCATGTCGGACAGGCATGGGGAACAGGTTCGGTATGTTCACAGTAATGACAGGCCAGAACGCGCTTTTTCCGATGCTCGACCAGCCATGACGTGCAATGTGGGCACTCCATCCGATGGCCACAGGTCCGGCACAGCGTCAGCGGCGCATAACCACGACGGTTCAGGAACAGCATGGCCTGCTCGCCACGCCCGAGCCGTGCTTTTACTGCCTCCACCAGCACAGGTGAGAGAAACAGCCCTCGCGGTGGCGGATTTTCCCGCATGTCGATCAGATGCGTTTCCGGCATGGACGCACCACCATGCCGCGCTGTCAGAACCAGATGCCGATAGCGTCCGGTCTCGACATTGTTCAGTGTCTCAAGGCTTGGCGTTGCCGAAGCCAACACAATCGGAGCCTTCGCCAGTCGTGCCCGCACGACCGCCATGTCGCGGGCGTTGTAGGTGACGCCATCTTCCTGCTTGAAAACAGCCTCGTGTTCTTCATCAACAATCACAAGACCCAGATCGCGGAACGGCATGAACAGAGCCGATCGCGCACCAACAATAACCCTGGCCGAACCATCCTCGCAGGCCGCCCATGTCAGACGACGGGCCTTCTGACCGATCTCGGAATGCCAGACCGCCGGGCGCACACCGAACCGTCGGGCGAAACGGTCCATCCACTGGGCTGACAGAGCGATTTCGGGCAGCAGAACCAGCGCCTGCCGCCCCTGCGCCAGACATTCCGCCACCGCTTCCAGATAGATCTCGGTCTTGCCGGAGCCGGTCACGCCCTCGAGCAGGGTCGCGGAAAATACACGCTCCTCGACCCGCGCCCGCAACCCGGTAGCCGCAGTTGCCTGATCGCCCTCCAGAACGGGCGGATTATGAAAAGGATCTGGTTCCGCAAAAGGAGAGACCGGCCCCATCAGCATGCTTTTCAGAACGCCAGCATCCGCCAGACCACGCACGACCGACACACCGACACCAGCCTTCTCCGTCAGCTCCGCCATTGTCACCGGCGGAGCACCCTGCGGCAGGGCGTCCAGCACAGCGCGTCGGGCCGGTGTCATCCGCAACGACTCAGGCGGCTCTCCAACACGCACCCACCCCACAGCAGGCGCTGTCTGCTCGCCGCGCAGATGGGAACGCAGCGCCATTGCCAGCACCATGCCCGGCGGCGCAAGCGTATAGGCTGCGACCCAGTCGATAAACTGCCGGAGTTCTGCGGACAGCGGCGGCAGATCGAGACGTTCCTTGATCGGGCGCAGACGGGACGCAGCAATTTCAGGCGGCGGCGGCGGCGCGAGGTCGACGGGAAGCGCCGTCTCTTCCCAGACCACGCCGGTTTCCCGCCGTCCACCGAGCGGCACGACCACCACATCGCCGGGAGCGAGCGTGTCAGCCAGCGACTGCGGAACGGCATAATCCAGCGCACAGGGAAACGGCAGTGGCAGCAGGACAGACACGCGCTTTCGCGAAGGCAAAGGTTCCAGTAGGCTGCTCTGCACCATGATGGCTCTCTCTACCTTCTTCACGGCGTCCTGTCTCGCCCTCCTTCGGAGAAATGTGCTTTGAAGGCCCATGACGCCCTGCAAGAGTTTCTCGCGTGGATGACCGCCGAACGCGGTGCGTCACAGCACACCATCGACGCCTATCAGGGCGACCTGTCCCGTTTTCTCGGCTTTCTGACCACCCATCATGGCGAGGAACCCACGCTCGCCACCCTTGGCGCAGCCAGCCTTTCCGATCTGCGTGCCTGGCTGGCGCATGAGCAGACACAGGCACTGACGCCCCGCCCCGGCCAGCGTCCGACGACCCGCGACAAATCGGCGCGCACCCGTTCCCGCCGGGTCTCGGCGCTGCGTTCCTTCTTCCGCTTTCTCGCCCGGCATAAAGGCGTGGAAAACCCCGCGCCAAGCCTGCTCGCCACGCCGCGCACCAAAAAACCGCTGCCTCGTCCGCTTCCCGTCGCCGAGGCGCTGGAAGCTGGCGAAGGAATCGGCATGCTGGAAGTGAACAGCATGGCGCAGGAGCGGGACAAGGCGTTGTTTCTCCTGCTTTACGGTGGCGGCCTGCGGATTTCAGAAGGACTCGGCCTGAATGTCGGAGATTTTGACGAAGCCCTTTCGACCGGCGTGTTCCGCATCCGCGGCAAAGGCAACAAGGAGCGACTTGTGCCACTGCTCCCGCGCGTATCCGAAGCCCTGACACGCTGGCGAGGCTTTCACCCTTCACCATCCCGGAACGAACCACTGTTTCCCGGCGTGCGTGGCGGACGCCTGAACGCCGCCGTCGCACAGAAAGCCATGCGGCAATGGCGGAAAAGTGAAGGTCTGCCCGAGCACGCCACACCTCACGCGCTGCGCCACTCCTTCGCCACTCATATGATGGAAGGTGGCGCGGATCTTCGTGTGATTCAGGAGTTGCTTGGCCACGCCAGCCTGTCCACGACGCAACGCTATACCCTTGCCGATGAAGCCCTTCTGCTGGATGTCTGGCAGAAAGCCCACCCTCGCGCCTCGAAAACTGCCGGAGACCGATGATGACCGCCACCCGCACTCTTTATCCGCCCATCGAGCCCTACGCACACGGTCATCTCGATACGGGTGAAGGTCATCTGGTCTACTGGGAGCGGTGCGGAACGCCGGGCGGCCTGCCCGTCGTGTTCCTGCATGGCGGCCCCGGTGGTGGCTGCTCGCCGATGCAGCGCCGCATGTTCGACCCGGCACGTTATGACATCCTGCTGTTCGACCAGCGTGGGTGCGGGCGCTCGACGCCCCATGCTTCCCTTGAGAACAACACGACATGGCATCTGGTCGCCGATATCGAACGCCTGCGGGAGATGATCGGCGTCGAGCAATGGGTGGTTTTTGGCGGATCGTGGGGATCGACGCTGGCGCTGGCCTATGCGGAGACGCATCCTGATCGCGTGAAAGCATTGGCATTGCGCGGCATCTTCACACTGCGACGCGAAGAACTGCTCTGGTATTATCAGGGCGGCGGCGCATGGCTTTACCCGGACAAATGGGATGCATTTCTCGCTCCTATCCCCGAAGAGGAACGTGACGACCTCATGGCGGCCTATAACCGCCGCCTGACAGGTGATGATCCGGTCGAACGCGAAAAAGCAGCCATTGCATGGTCGGTCTGGGAGGGGTCCACTCTCACCCTGCTGCCCGATCCGAATATGGTGAAACAGCATGAAGACCCGGTCTACGCCCTCGCCTTCTCCCGCATCGAGAACCATTACTTCGTCAATGCAGGCTGGCTGGCGGAAGGCCAACTGATCCGCGATGTAGACCGTATCCGTCATATTCCGACAGTCATTGTGCAGGGCCGCTACGACATCGCCACCCCTGTGCGGACAGCATGGGATCTGCACAAGGCATGGCCGGAAGCGGATTTTCAACTGATCGACGACGCCGGGCACGCGCTGTCCGAACCGGGTATCCTGTCAGCGCTTATCCACGCCACGGATCGCTTTGCGGAGCATCTGGGTTAAAGCATGACGCGCCTCCACTCCCTTTTGACAGGCCTTGCTTTACAGGCGCTCGCAGTATCAACGGCTTGCGCTGCGCCCTGTCCACTGACACCGGTCATGGAAGCGCCTTTACGGAATGATCTGGGCTTTCTGTCCGCGCCCGTGACGGTCGCCGGGCGGACTGTCAGCTTCATTGTCGATACGGGTTCGGAAGGCAGTCTGATTTCGCCGTGGTTCGCGCGGTTCATGAAACTGCCGGAAGACCCGAACGCCTTGACTCATGTCAGCGGCACTGGCGGCTCGGCCGGCGTTGTGCCGAATGTCATCATTCCCAGCCTGCAAGTTGGCAGTTCAGGATTTGGACCGGTTTCCATGCCGCTCGGGTTTCTGCCCAGCCGCCCGAATATCACCCCTCCTGTTGAAGGTCTGCTTGGTGGCGACGTGCTGGCGCAGGACGTGCTGGAGATCGACGCGCCGCATGGTCGTGTCGCCATGTGGAACGCTCCCGGTCGCAAGACTGATGCCTGTTCTGTAGAGCCGCCTCCTCTACCCGGCGTCGCATGGCAAAGCCTTGACGCCGAGGAACGCGGTCATCGGATGGTTCTCCGCGTCAGACTGGATGGTCACGACCTGACGGCTCTTCTGGACAGCGGGGCACGATCCCGCATCCTCTCCCGCCGCGCCGCAGAAGCAATGGGACTGACAGAAGAACAGCTTGCCACAGATCCCGGAGGCACGACGGCGGGTGTGGACGGGAAAGAATCGGTCTACCGGTGGCACAAGTTTCACAGCCTGACGATTGGACAGGAAACCGAGTATAATCCGGTGCTGACCGTCTCTGCCGTATCCGAGCAATCCGTTGATATGCTGCTCGGCTCCGACTGGTTCGCAACCCGTCATGTCTGGATTTTTTACAGACACGGACGAATTTTCGTGAACAGTACGACAACCGGCAGGAAAGATGAAAAAGCAAAATCCCGCAGCGGTCCATCGGTGTCCGATAAAAAGGAAACGAAAAAGTTTCTATAATAATATATTGATTTATATGGAATAATTCAGGGATTCTTCAGGTCGAAGTTTAGTCACCCATTGCAATTGGTATCAGGCGTCCCACTTCATCCAGATAAAGTTTTGAAGAAAGAAGTCGTCATGCCCAGCCTGTTTGAACCGATCGAACTTGGAAGCATCCACGCCAGAAACAGAATTCTTATGGCGCCGCTGACACGTGCCCGAGGCACCCGCGAGAATGTGGCCACTCCCGTCATGGCCGAATATTACGCACAGCGGGCCGGGGCTGGTCTGATCATCTCGGAAGCAATCGGAATCAGTCGTGAAGGTCTTGGCTGGCCCTATGCGACGGGCCTGTGGTCTCAGGAGCAGGTGGAAGCCTGGAAGCCGATCACCGCCGCAATCCATGCAAAGGGCGGCAAGATCGTGGCCCAGATCTGGCACATGGGGCGTATGGTGCATTCCAGCGTGACCGGTCAGCAGCCTGTCTCGGCTTCAGCGACCACAGCCCCTGACCAGATCCATACTTACGACGGAAAGCAGGCTCCGGAAGAAGCGCGCGCCCTTACGAAAGAGGATATCACGCGTATTCTCAACGATTATGAAAATGCAGCCCGTAATGCTCTGGCAGCCGGTTTTGACGGTGTGCAGATTCATGCCGCCAATGGTTACCTGATCGACGAATTTCTCCGGAACGGCACCAATCATCGTTCAGACGAATATGGCGGGTCACCGGAAAACCGTATTCGCCTGCTGCGTGAAGTCACAGAACGCGTGATCGCCACCATTGGCGCGGACAAAACTTCCGTGCGTCTCTCGCCTAATGGCGACTCACAAGGTTGCATCGACAGTCATCCCGAGCAGGTTTTTGTCCCGGCGGCAAAACTGCTGAACGACCTGAATATCGCTTTCCTGGAACTGCGCGAGCCGGGTCCGAATGGCACATTCGGCAAAACCGATCAGCCAAAGCTGCATGGCCCGATCCGCGAGGTCTTCAAGAAGCCACTGGTTCTGAATCAGGACTACACACGGGATGAAGCGATCGAGACAGTCGCAACCGGTGTCGCGGACGCCATTGCATTTGGCCGGCCCTTTCTCGCCAACCCGGATCTGGTGCGTCGCCTGGAAGACAATCTGCCCCTGAACAAGGACGATATCCGCACCTGGTACTCGCAGGGACGCGAGGGTTATACGGATTACCCGCTCGCCAGGTGATGTGGACTTGGTCCATTTCTGGTTCGCCGGACTCCGCTTCGGCGAACCAGCCGTCGTAAGCCCGTCTTGAGGCCACTTTGATCCCGATCGTGAATGTGCCTGATAAAGTTCTTACCAGTACCTTACAAACAACACATTCATGATCGTCACCGCGTCCACAATCCAGTAAGCACAAAATGCGATAATCACCGTCTGATTCACAACAGGAGATGACGCTATAGGCTCTCCCTGTTTCAATTGTGGAAATACAAGCGCAAGGAATGGCGCTATAGGCAGGAAATAGCGGCCCTGCACACCATTCACGATCGGATCACCCACTTTGGTCCAGATAATATACAGTGCCAGAAAAACGGCCGCCGAAGCAGCCAGCGTACAAAAAAGCGTGGTGATCGTGACACCTCTCTCTTGAGCGACGACTTTACCTTTTTGGAAAGGGCAAGCTGAAAGAATCAAAGTGCAGAACACGAAAACAGAAGTGAAATAATAAAAAAGATGAGGCAGGGGTGCGTCCAGCCAACCAAGAACACCAATCCATTCTGTTAAATAAGTAAAAATATTATTTTTTATTGTATGAGCCAGCAGATCTGGAACAGACAGAAGATGTGTCATGACCCAGTGAACCTGCTCACCATCAGACACGCCCGCATCAGGAAGAAACTGTATCTTAACGGGCTTAATAGCAATTTTACTCCAGAACCCGACAGAAATTACACTTAAGATAACAGGCAATGGAGCCAGAAATTTATGTTTCCTGAACATAAACGCAACCGGAATCATTGAACACATGAGCAGCGGCGGTTTGCTGACAGCAAGCAGGGCAAAAAGGATACTCAGAAAAATCCAATTTCGTAGATTGATTTCGGTAAAACGATTAAAGCGTGTAAGAATGCCTGCCGCCAGAACCGTGAGTCCTATCAGGATGCCATCCTGCGAACAGGACCCGGCAAGGGTTATAGTCATCGGCATACTGGCAATAGCTGCCAGAAACAGAACGCCACGTCGGGCCAAAACTATTCCCGCCGCACAAAGTAAGACTGAAATAAATCCATTCATAATTCTGACTGCATAGCCTGTCTGAATTATCGTCATATGGGTATGCCGCGCTCCCCATATCGTCAAGGCAGCCGGTATATAAGTGAACGGAGCATAGATAACCGTATTAGGAAATCCGACGAAACAGAGTTCCTCATTCCAGGGCCTATCGGTAAATGTATTAGGCTTTCCCGGCTCAATTCTCTTCGAAGGCGGCCTCTCGAAATCCAGATATACCAAGTTGAAATTACAAGGCAAAAGCCCTCCGCTGGCGACTGGAGAAAGCCGACGCCCGACAACCTTTCCTTCGGCAAGAAAAGCAGCCCGTGCAAAATGGGGCATTTCATCTACGACCTGCCCCGGAGGAGTCAGCAGAATACTCACCAAAATCGATATTAAAGAAAATGCTATATATGCCAATGAAAACAAAGAAAAATGTTTATGACTCACCGTAAAACACCCATACGAAGATAGTAGTAAACACCGTCTCTTCCCAAGGAAAGCTCGTCACCTCCCCTCATAATAATTACAAATAAAATATCACATTACATAGTATCGATTTAAAACAGAGTACAATAAAATCACAGAGGAAATTACAATCCACATTGGAGAAAGCATAAGAACTGCATCTCGGCGATACTTTTTTAATATAGATCCATCATATCCCAAAACAAGGAAAGGAAGGAATGGCAGGAGAGGCAAGAAGTAACGCCCCTGCACACCAACCACGTAATCCTGCCCCACAGGAGTAAATGTTAGATACTCAAGAAAAAATATAAGCAAAACAGAAGAAATCAACGAAAAAGAAACACCAAAACGAAAAATTATATGAATATCTTTTTTAAAATTAAAATTCCCGATCATAAATAAAGAGAGACCAAGAACAGTCAAAGAAAAATTATAGAACCATGCAGGCATAACCGTATCAATCCAACCTACAACACCAATCATTTCCTTCCAGAAAGGCAAACCTTCCATACCCTGATGATCTGTAAAAGCGTGCTTGACCAATTCAGGCAACAGCCATGGACTAAAAATTAAATTATGTAACTGACGACCGGGAGAAGCCTGATTCCACATTGGAATCATAACGAAAAAATGAACGACCAGTGTCCACAAAGCCACGAAACTTACGGACAGGCAAAAACAAGCAGCAACGAACTTAACATTTGATAATTTTTTTGTGAAAAACGGAAGAAGAAAAAGCGGTGCATAAGCAGGACGCCCCAAAACACACAGTGACAAAAAACAATAAAAAAGAGCAATATTTTTATTTTCTTTGAGCTGAGAAGGAATAAAATTTAAAAATCGGGCAAGAAACACAAAAGAAAAAGCAGAAAAACAAATAATAAGTCCATCCTGACTAACAGAAGAAAAAAGAGAAATCGTCATCGGCAACGACAAAACAACAGCGATAAATATTGCAGCCCTCCCTGAAAATACAATAGCTAGAGAGGCCAGGCTGACACACACGATGGACATCATCATGCGACTGGCAATGAGCGCCCATTTGACATGATGGACACCCGACAGTCGCGCCATATCCAGCCCCACAACCGCTGGAAAATAAAGAAGTGGAGAATAAATCGCAGTATTGGAAAAAGATTGAAAACCTTTTCTTCCCATCAAAACAGAATTGCCATGCTCCACCATTGAACTGGTAACTTTTTTGTCGGCATGAAATCTTATAGACCCATAAATATCATCAAGTTCATTGATACCCAGATCAACCACCCCTCCGGATTGCGCCGGTTGCCCGGTTTTGAAGGCAATCATTTCTCCAGACGATATCTGGTAGACGCGGTTGAAATGATTGAATTCATCAGAATTTTCAAAAGGTGGCACTACTATCGCCAACAGCAGCGAAACCACCATGACAGAACACAGATAGAAAACACCAATCAGACGTGATGAAACATCACATTCATGAAAAGAATTAGAAATACTACTCAATTTAAAAAAAATCACCTCAATATCTCCAAGAAAAATGAACTTGAATTTATATAGATCTAATTTGCGAGAGATAAGCCAAACGCTTTACTTCCAGACGACCCACAGCCACACTATTCAGGATCAGACCACAAACCAGAGACAACGCGGCCAATATTTCACAGCCCATTGCCAGAACAGCAGTTGGCAACCGAGGAACAAATCCGGATCGCATATAATCCGCCACAACCGGCAAACCAAGAATTATACCCAGAGAAGACAGGAAAAAGGCTATAACGGTAAAGAACAACAGAGGGCGTTCCTGTTTGACCAATTGAATGATTGTGGTCAAAATCCGCATTCCGTCACTCCAGGTATTCAGTTTGGAGGTCGATCCCTCTGGCCGCTCAATGTAACGTGTCGGCACTTCACCGATCGGCATGCACAACTGAAGCGCATGGACTGTAAATTCCGTCTCTGTTTCAAAGCCCGAAGACGCAGCTGGAAAAGATTTTACAAAACGACGTGAAAACACACGATAACCCGACAGCATGTCGTCTGTAGCGCGTCCGAAAAAATTCTGAACCAGAGAGGTAAGAATCTTATTTCCCAGAACATGGCCGGGACGGTATGCCGCCTTGCGATCCGTAACCCTCAATCCTGTTACCATATCGAGAAAATTATCTATTGATTCCTGCAACATCCGGGGTGCAGCAGCAGCCTCATACGTCGCATCCCCATCAACCAGCACATAGTAGTCCGCTTCAATATCAGCAAACATACGGCGGATTACGTTGCCTTTTCCCTGCAGGAGCTCCTGTCGAACAACAGCTCCCGCAGCTCGTGCGACTTCCTGTGTTTTGTCACGGGAATTGTTATCGTAAACATAGACCGTAGCAAAAGGGAGCGCAGCCCGAAAATCACGCACCACCGTACCAACCGTTACTTCTTCATTGTAACACGGCACCAGAACAGCAATACGAGGAGACGGCTCAATCGACATCTTATCTATTTCCATCATTGAACAGTCTCTTAACCATATCGCAGAAAGTGAATAACGCCGCTCCTATAGCAAAACAGTGTTTTTGCAAAGATTACTGCCTTGACGAGACGCACATGAAACGGACTGTCTTCCTCCCCTCAAAGCAGGGGAAAAAGACCGAGGCGCTTACTCCCCAAAACCCTCCAGCACGATCTTGCCCCTCGCCGTCCCGCTCTCCAGCAGAGCATGCGCACGCCGAAGATTGGCGGCATTGATCGGCCCAGCCACGTCGCTCAAGGTCGTCTTGAGCACACCCGCATCCACAAGATTGGACACTTCTTCCAGAATTTCCGCCTGACGGATCATGTCCGCCGTCTGGAAAGTGGAACGTGTGAACATCAGTTCCCAATGGGTCGAAACGCTTTTGGCCTTGAACGGCATGATATCGAGAGAGGAAGGGTCATCAATAAGTCCGAACCGGCCCTGAGGCGCGATCAGCTTCACGACATCCGTAAAATGCTTATCGGTCTGGGTGATCGAAAAGACATAGCCCGGACCGCCCAGTAGTCCCAGCGCCTCGGTCTGGGGTGCAAGCGGTCTGCTGTGGTCGAGCACATACTCCGCGCCCAGTGATTTTGCCCAGTCAGCCGTTTCCGGACGCGAGGCCGTGCCAATGACAGTCACGTTCCCCGGACGACGGGCCAACTGGACCGCCATGGACCCTACTCCACCGCCTGCGCCAATAATGAGAAGCGCCTGAGGCACACCTGGAATGGGCCGTGTGATATCGAGCCGGTCGAACAGCATTTCCCACGCCGTCACTGCGGTCAGAGGCATGGCCGCCGCCTCGACCCAGCTCAGCGAGCGAGGTTTCTTGCCTGCAATCCGCTCATCCACAAGATGCAACTGGCTGTTGCAACCCGGTCGCGTGACCGCACCGGCATACCAGACCTCGTCACCGGGACGGAAACGCTTCACCTCAGGGCCGACAGCCCGCACGATACCGGCAGCATCCCAACCCAGCACTTTCCACTCACCCGGAGGAGGTTCTGCCCGCATCCGCACCTTGGTATCGATCGGATTGACTGAAACCGCCTTCACTTCGACCAGAATATCGTGACCCGTGGCCACAGGATCCGGAAGCTCGATGTCAACGAGAGCGTTCTCGTCTGTCACTGGCAGTGATTTCTGATAACCAACGGCGCGCATGGGTGGCTCCTTTTCCGCCGGTTATGATACCGGCCGACTTTTCGTCACAACAGCCCAAACCCGCCCACTCCGCAAGTCCGGCCACACACTCAGACCAGACTGTCGGATTTCCCGCGCAGCAACCCGTTGGCCTGACGTCCGGCCAGCGCCAGCGCCACGGCTTCTGCGATACGGATACCGTCCATCGCCGCCGACATGATGCCGCCGGCATAGCCCGCCCCTTCGCCTGCCGGGAAAAGTCCGGGTGTATTGAGGCTCTCACCATCATCCTTGCGCGGGATCTGAAGAGGCGAAGACGTACGGGTCTCAACACCGGTCATCACCGCATCGCCGAGAGCAAAACTCGACAGCTTGCGAGCAAAGAGGGGCAGCGCCTCACGGATCGCGGCACAGACAAAATCGGGCAGACAACGATCAAGACTCGTGGGGGTCACGCCGGGACGATAGGACGGCGTGACTTCTCCCAGATGGGTTGAGGGCCGTTCCGCCAGAAAATCCTCAACACGCTGCGCTGGAGCCCTGTAATCGCCACCGCCTGCGACAAACGCCTGACTTTCCCAATGCCGCTGGAACGCCACGCCCGCCAAAGGATCGTCGGGGTAATCCACACCCGGCTTCAGCTCGACCACGATCCCGGCATTGGCGTTCCGCTCGGCGCGGGAATACTGGCTCATTCCGTTGGTGACGACGCGCTCCGGTTCGGACGTCGCTGCAACAACGGTGCCACCCGGACACATGCAGAAGGAATAAACCCCTCGCCCGTCTTTCGTGCGATGAACCAGCTTGTAATCCGCGGCACCCAGTATCTCCGACCCGGCCTGCGGACCGAACTGGTCAGCATCGATCAGGGACTGGGGATGCTCGATGCGAACGCCAATGGAGAACGGCTTGGCTTCCATCGCCACGCCTTCCGCGTGGAGCATCTCGAACGTGTCACGGGCGCTGTGTCCGACCGCCAGAATGACGTGGCGGGTCAGGATTTCCTCGCCGTCCGACAGACGGACGCCGCGCACCTGTCTTTTTTCATCGAGAAGCAGTAGCTCAACCCGCGTGTGGAACCGGTATGTTCCCCCAGCCGCTTCGATCTCCTTACGCATATGCTCGACCATCGAAACCAGTCGGAACGTGCCGATATGCGGTTTTGACAGATAGAGAATTTCTTCCGGCGCTCCGGCGCGGACGAACTCCTCCAGCACCTTGCGACCCAGATGACGGGCGTCATTCACGCGGGTATAAAGCTTGCCGTCCGAGAAGGTGCCGGCTCCGCCCTCGCCAAACTGGACATTGCTTTCCGGCGTCAGTTCCGATTTCCGCCAGAGAGCGAATGTGTCGACTGTCCGCTCGCGCACAGGCTTGCCACGTTCAAGAATGATTGGCTTCAGTCCCATCTGCGCAAGGATAAGCGCCGCCATCAGACCGCAGGGACCGGCACCCACGACGACAGGGCGCTGGAAATCCGGTTTAGCCAGCAGAGCCGGAACGTCCACATCCACCGGTTCATAGCGCGTCTCCGGTGTGATCCTGATCTGTGGGTCATCGCTGTGCTTGCTCAGGACTGCCGCTTCATCCGGAAGAACGCAGTCAACCGAGTAAACCAGAGCGATGCGCCCCCTTTTCCGGGCATCATACCCACGCCGGACAACAGAAAACTGACCAATCTCAGCCCTGCTTACCCCGAGACGCCGGGCCACCGCTTCCGGCAGGGCTTCCGGAGCATGCTCCAGCGGCAGACGGATTTCGCTGACTCGGATCATGAGACCAGTTCCTGTGAGACGAAGAGAGAAAAGGCGTCGCCTTGAAGATTGACAGGCGATTTGCAAAGGGAGGCTTTGGTTACAGTGCTTTCGGGCCATATGGCCCGAACTTGCAGCATCAGAAACGGAGCGTCAGAAACGTCCCACCTGCCCACGATGTCGTAACAGGTGATCCGCCAGAACGCAGGCGAGCATCGCCTCACCCACTGGCACCGCGCGGATACCGACGCAGGGATCATGCCGTCCTTTGGTGATGACATCGACATTTTCACCAGAACGATTGACCGAGTTCACCGGAATCAGCATGGAACTGGTCGGTTTGACAGCGAAGCGTGCGACGATCGGCTGTCCGGTGGAGATACCGCCGAGAATACCGCCCGCATGGTTGCTCTGGAACGCGACTTCTCCGTCCTGCATCCGCATGGCGTCCGCATTGTCCGGACCTTCATAGGCGGCGGTCTCAAAACCATCACCTATTTCGACAGCCTTGACGGCGTTGATGCTCATCAGGGCGGCGGCCAGATCAGCATCCAGCTTGCCATAGAGCGGTGCGCCGAGACCAGCCGGGACGCCCTCAGCAACCACTTCGACAATCGCGCCAACAGAAGAACCTGCCTTCCGGATGCCACCCAGATACTCTTCCCAGACAGGAACGCTTTCCGCATCCGGACAGAAGAACGGGTTCTGATCGATTTCGTTCCAGTCCCAGCGACTGCGGTCGATGGCATGTTTGCCGATCTGCACCAGAGCGCCACGGATACGGACATTTTCTCCGAGCACATGGCGCGCAATGGCGCCCGCAGCCACCCGCATCGCCGTTTCACGGGCGGAGGAGCGACCGCCGCCCCGGTAATCGCGGATACCGTATTTGGTCTGGTAGGCAAGATCCGCATGACCGGGCCGGAAGGTCTGGGCAATGTCGCCATAGTCTTTGGAGCGCTGGTCGGTGTTTTCAATCACCAGCGAAATCGGCGTGCCGGTAGTTTTACCCTCGAACACACCCGAGCAGATTTTTACCTGATCCGGCTCGCGGCGCTGGGTCGTAAAGGAGGACTGACCCGGACGGCGCTTGTCGAGAAACGGCTGGATGTCCTCTTCGGTCAGACCCAGCAGCGGCGGGCAGCCATCCACCACGCACCCGATCGACGGCCCGTGGCTCTCGCCCCAGGTCGTGACGCGGAACATATGCCCGAACGTGTTGTAGGACATCCCTGACCGCTCCCGCTCTTACTCGCCGGCAACCGAAATATCGGGAGCCTTCGGGTTCTTCATGCCGACAATATGGTAGCCGCTATCCACATGATGCACCTCGCCGGTCACACCACGGGACAGGTCGGACAGCATATAGAGACCAGCGCCACCGACTTCTTCCAGCGCCACATTACGCTCAAGCGGAGCGTTGTACTCGTTCCATTTGAGAATATAGCGGAAGTCGCCGATGCCGCTGGCGGCCAGCGTCTTGATCGGACCGGCGGAAATCGCATTCACCCGGATACCGTCCGTTCCGAGATCGGCAGCCATATAGCGCACGGAAGCCTCAAGGGCAGCCTTGGCGACACCCATGACATTATAATGCGGCATGACGCGCTCCGCCCCGAGATAGGTCAGGGTCAGCAGTGAGCCACCGTCTTTCATCAGGGCTGCTGCACGACGGGCGACGGCAGTGAAGGAATAACAGGAAATATCCAGAGCCGTGAGAAAGGCTTCACGGGGCGTATCGACATAACGGCCACGCAGATACTGCTTGTCCGCCCAGCCAATAGCGTGGACGACGAAGTCCAGACCGCCCCACTCTTTTTCAATTGCCGAGAACGTCTCGTCGATCGCGGCGTCATCGGAAACGTCGCATGGCAGAACAAGTTTGGAACCGATACTGTCGGCAAGAGGACGAACGCGCTTGCCCAGCGCCTCGCCCTGATAGGTGAAGGCCACTTCACCGCCCTGTGCCGCAACAGCTTTCGCTATGGCCCAGGCGATGGAGCGATCATTCGCCACGCCCATTACAAGGCCCCTCTTTCCGCGCATCAGAGTGCCGGTAGCCGGTGCAAGGGTGTCCTCAGTCATAACAAAAACCTCGACTGCTGGAGTGATGACAAGATGGCACGGGTCGTTGCACAACAAGCGTGCGGGAACAAGCCCGGACAGAACAAGAATCCTTTCCACTCGTGACAGAGAAACGGAGAACGCTCATGAGCCACCCCGAGAGCATCCCGCAGCAGGATACTGAAAAACAGCCGTTGATCGATCTCTCCGCCGATCCGTTCGATCTTTTCACCGCATGGATGAAGGATGCGGAAGCATCCGAACCCAACGACCCGAACGCAATGACGCTCGCCACCGTCTCACCGGAAGGACGCCCTTCCGCCCGTATCATCCTGCTCAAGGGAGCGGATCGGAGGGGGTTCTGTTTCTACACCAACCTCGAGAGCCGCAAGGGACGTGAACTGACCGCCACGCCGGTCGCCGCCCTGCTGTTCCACTGGAAAAGCCTGCGCCGTCAGATCCGCATCGAGGGAACCGTCACTCCTGTCACAACGGAGGAGGCCGACGCCTATTTCGCCACACGCCGACGCCTCTCGCAGATCGGCGCCATCGCCTCCGATCAGTCCCGTCCCCTGCCCGACCGCGCCACGTTCGAGAAACGTATCCATGAGACGGAAGAGAAATATGCCGGACAGGAGGTTCCTCGCCCAGCCAACTGGTCAGGCTTCCGTCTGTTGCCAGATCGTTTCGAGTTCTGGCAGGACCGCCCTTATCGGCTGCATGACCGGGCTATCTGGGTTCGTCATGGCATGGACGGGTGGGACGTGACGAGACTGTATCCGTAACCCCGTTCCCGACCCTGGAGCCTTTCCAATGAATACCCCCCTTGTCATCAGAGACGCTGAAGCCTCCGATGAAATCGCATGGTACCGGTTATGGGCAGGCTATAACCGGTTTTACGAAGCGACCGTTCCCCCGGAAGTGACCCGGCGCACATGGGAGCGGCTTCTTGACACGGGCAACCCTCTCTTCTGCCGCATCGCTGAAAAATCGGGTGAAACCATAGGCTTCACCAATAGTGTTCTGCATGAAGGTACGTGGGTCATGAAACCGATCTGCTATCTGGAAGATCTGTTTGTCACACCCGAAGCCCGCGGAAGCGGTGTGGGTCGCGCCCTGATCACGGATCTTGTCGATCTGGGTCGAAAACAGGGCTGGTCCCGGCTTTACTGGCACACGCGTGAGAACAATCCCGCCCGCAAACTCTATGACGAGTTCGTCAAAGCGGACGATTTTGTTCGTTACCGGATGGATCTGTAGGGCGTGTTGCCGCACCTATACGGCCAGTTCCAGCGCGTTTCTCCACCATACACACCAAGGAAACGTCTGTTTTTTATTACGCCCCGAAGCATTGGCGGTCGTCGCCTGCATGATTTTGTCAGCAGAAACGCACAAGAGGCGAACAATCCTCCTGTTTCTGTTTCTTTTTCATCACATAACGAACAGCTCTGTAACTCTGCACCACTCCGTGCGTTTATCCTGTAACGTCAAGATTTTCGGTCCATCAGACACAGGAGCGCATCATGAAGCAGGTCAGTAAAATCCTCCTCCCGCTCAGCAGTGCGCGGAACGCCGAGGCCGCCTTTGTCTCCGGCGCGAACTTCGCCCGTCGCTTTTCAGCGCATCTTGCCGTTCTTCACGTCCGCTCTGACGGACGCGATATTGCGCCTCTGGCGGGCGAAGGACTGACCGGCGGCATGGTCGAGGAACTCATCGCTTCCGCCGAAAAGGAAGGGGGAAAGCGGTCCCGTGAAGTGCAGCACGCCTTCGAGGATTTCGCCAGCCGGACACCCGACATCGAGGCCGTCCCGCCCCGCATTCCGTTTCCGCAGGGACGACCGAGCATGAGTTTCAATGTCATCAAGGGAGCCGAAAGCGAAGTCGTTCCCTGGCATGCCCGCCTCTCCGATTTCACACTGGTGCCGCACCCGGACAGTGGAGACGAAGTTTCCTCCTCTGAAGCCCTGCATGCCGTGCTTTTCGACAGCGGACGTCCTGTCGTCATCGCGCCGCGGATACCGTTGCCTCACTTTGTGAAACGGGTGTGCATCGCCTGGAATGGAACGGCTGAAGCCGCGTCGGCTCTGCGCGGTGTCCTCGCATGGGCCAGCACTTCTGAGAGAGTACGTGTTCTTCACTGCGAGGATTATCAGCGCCGCGGTCCGGATGCGCGGGAAGTCGTGGATTATCTCTCCATGCATGGCATTGCTGCTGACAGACAGGAGTTTCAGGCCATCGACCGCGATATCGGAAAAGGTCTTCTGGGAGCCTGTCAGGATTTCGGCGCCGACATGCTGGCGATGGGCGCCTACTCCCATTCCCGGCTGCGTCAGCTTATTCTCGGCGGCGTGACACGCCACGTTCTGGAAAACAACACGCAGCTTGTTCTGATGAGCCGCTGACTTCTGGGGATTACGTCCTTTGCAAACAGGGGATGAAGAGAGATTTCATCCTTCATCCCACCTGTTTTAACTAACCGGGATCAAGGGGACTTTGTCCGGTAGGGGTACAGTGCTGGGAGATCCCTGGATTTACAAAACCTGATCTTTCAACTCCTGCGCTTCATGCAACCAAGAAGATCCTTTTGTCAGTTTCACGCAGAACAATGGCTTTTTTTAAAGCTCCCAAGGGGGCCTCTCGCCAAAACACTCCACCAGATAATCAATCATCACGCGGGTCTTGAGCGGCACCGTTAAACCCGGCGCATAAACCGCCTGCAGTTCCGGTCCCTCCAGAAGAGGCATTCCCAGATCAAGAACTTTCAGATCACCCCGTCGAACCGCCTCGGCCACAATGAACAGGGGCTGGTAGATAATGCCCATTCCGGCCAGAGCCGCCTGTGTCAGCACGTCGCCGTTGTTTGCGCTCAACGGCCCGGATACTGGAACCGTCACCTCGCCATCCCTGCCGAAACTCCACCGCCCGACCCCCACAGCTTCACTCAGCGTGTAACCAAGGCACATGTGGGTTTCCAGTTCGGCCACTGTTTTCGGCGCACCATACCGGTTGAGATAAGACGGCGCCGCGCACACGACATAGCGAATGGAGGCCAGCTTTCTCGCCTTCAGACTGCTCGCTTCCATCCGCCGGATTCTCAGTGTCAGATCCCAGCCTTGCGCAATCAGATCCACCAGACCGTCATCCAGACCCAGTTCCACCGAAACCTTGGGATAACGCCGGCTGAATGCTGGCAGAACCGGTCCAAGATACCGGATGGCGAAAGACACCGGTGCGTTCAGACGCAACCTCCCGCGTGGTTCACGCCCTTCGGCAGCGACCTCATGTTCCATTTCATCGAGATCGCCCAGAACCCTCTGACATCCCGCAAGATAGCGCTGCCCGGCCTCAGTCAGCGACAGACGACGCGTGCTGCGTTGAAACAGCGTCACACCCAGACGCTCTTCCAGCGCAACGATATGTCGCGTCACCATGGTCTGGGAGAGAGACAGGGTGCGCGCCGCTGCTGCAAAACTGCCCTGCGAAACCACGCGCACAAAGACCTGCATGCTTGTCACACGATCCAGCATCTTATCTCACACTCACAGTTCCAGATATCTTGCCTGAAACCGGCATTATCACAACCTGGGTTGGATGCCATTGTTCCATGCCGCACAAGGCCGAAGGGAAAAGCCTGATGACTGACGCAGCCGCCACGGACCATGAACGCCAGCCTGTTCTGTTTCTGCCCCACGGTGGGGGACCATGCTTTTTCATGGACTGGGCGGGGTGGGACAAAATGGAAGCCTATCTCCGGGGTGTAGCCGCTACGTTGCCACGCAAACCCTCTGCTATTCTCGTGGTGTCAGGTCACTGGGAAACCCGCGAGCCGACAGTCACGACGGCAGAGAACCACTCTTTGCTGTATGACTATTATGGATTTCCCGATCATACTTACCACCTGAAATATCCCGCACCCGGCTCGCCTGCTCTTGCTGCCCGTGTACGCTCGCTGCTCACACTGGCTGGCATCCGGAGCGCCGAGGATGACAGTCGCGGACTGGACCACGGCGTCTTCATTCCCTTCATGCTTGCGTTCCCCGACGCAGATATTCCCGTTGTGGAACTGTCTCTGCATGAAGACATGAATGCCGCCGAAGAACTCCGTGTCGGTCATGCGCTCGCCCCTTTACGGGACGAGAACGTGCTGATTGTCGCAACGGGCATGAGCTACCACAATCTCCGACAGTTCATGACGGGTGATCCCGCCACGGACGCCATGGCGCGCTTGTTCGACAGATGGCTGTCGCAGACGGTGGAAGCCTCTCCCGCCGACCGGCATCAGGCATTGACCAATTGGGAACATGCTCCGGGCGCACGGATATGCCATCCTCGCGAAGAACATCTTCTTCCCCTCATGATCGCTGCCGGCGCTGCCGGTCAGGATCGTGGCGTTCGCACATACAGCGACGTCGTGATGGGAAAAGCCCTTTCGGGTTTCCGTTTCGGATAACCTCTATTTTCAGACAAGGACAAGGTTAATGAAGAAAAGAACACTCCTCACGTCCTCTCTCGCCGCTTTCGGCCTGATCGCCGCGCTGGGAACCGCCAGTGCCGCACCTCTGCCCGCAGACATCAAGGCGGGCCAGTATGTGATTGAGCCGGGACATACACAGGTCGTTTTCTCCCTGCTGCACTTCGGTTTCACCAATTATAGCGGCCTGTTTTCTGATGCGTCCGGCACGCTGAAATTCAATCCGAAGCACCTCGACAAAACGAAGCTTGATGTCGCGCTGAAAATCGACAGCGTTCAGACAACAAGCAGTCGCCTCACCGATGAGCTGAAAGCATCCGACTGGTTTGATGCAGCCCGGTTTCCGACAGCAACCTTCGTTTCCAGCAGCGTCACTCAAACGGGTGAAGGCGAAGCGGATATCGCCGGAAGCCTGACCCTGCACGGCATCACCAAGCCAGCGACACTCCACGCGCACTTTATCGGCGCTGGCGTCAACCCAATGGATAAAGCATATACAATCGGTTTTGAAGGCACGACCACAGTGAAGCGCAGTGAATTCGGTGTCAGTAAATACGTGCCCATGGTGGGTGACGATGTGACCCTGACCATCGCAGGCGCATTCGAGAAAAAGTAAGTTTCCGGTCAGTTCGCCACTGGAGAGCCGGGCGCAAGATGCCCGGCTTTTTTATTGTCTTCAGGAGAGGCACAAGGTCGATTTGAGAGGTTCAGGAGTCTTCGTCCTGAGGCACCCTACACAGAACAATATCTCTCCCTGCCTCCCGCCTCACAAGCAATAGAGGGAAGAACCATACTTCTCCCACCTATTTGAAAATATGGGATCTGCTCGTAAAAACAATAAACCAGAGCATTTCCACCGAACCGGTTTTCGATGGAAATGCTCTAGGTTCTGTTGACAAAAGGTCTATACAGGCTGGCTTGGACGTGGTTCAACGCTGGTCTTTACGGAGACCTGTGGATGCGTGGCGACCTGACGGACGAGGAATGGGCGATCATTGGCGACCTGCTGCCGCCTGAACGTGGTCGCTGGTCACGGCCGGCGCAGGATAATCGCCTGTTTCTCAATGGAATGCTTTATGTCCTGCGTGTTGGTTGTCCGTGGCGGGACATGCATGAGCGCTACGGAAAATGGAACTCGGTGTATGTGCGGTTCCGTCGATGGGCTGAGCAGGGTGTCTGGGACGCTCTTCTGGAAACGCTGGTCGAACTTGGTCTGACCGATGACTGGCAGCACATGATCGACAGCACGGTCGTTCGGGCTCACAGCCAGGCGGCTGGCGCAAAAGGGGGACGCATAAGGAAGGCTTTGGTCGAAGCCGCGGCGGCTTTACGAGCAAGATCCACGCCCGTGCTGACGGTCAGGGGCGCCCTCTTGGCTTTGAACTGACGGGCGGTGAAATTTCTGACTACTGCGGCGCTGACGCCCTGATGGGCCTACCGGTGGTGACACCGCGCCGACTTCTGGCCGACAAGGTGTATGATAGTGACAGGATACGGGAGACCCTGCTTTTTCGAGGTATTCTTCCTGTTATCCCGCCGCGTTCAAACCGCACAGAGGATATCCCCTGCGACTTCCGTCGTTATCGGGATCGCAACCGTATCGAGCGGATGTTCAACAAGCTGAAGCAGTTCCGACGTATCGCCACACGCTATGACAAGACAAGAAAATCGTTCCTCGCCTTTCTTAACCTCGCAGCCGTAAAATTGTGGCTACCGTCTTTTGTCAACAGAACCTAGAGGGTGTTATGTACTTTCGCGCGTGATTGTTTCAGTAATGCTGAATGAAGCAAGCTCGCAAGCCGTATCCCTCTGACGTGTCAGACGAAGAATGGTCGTTGGTTGTTCCGTATCTGGTTCTGATGCGAGAGGACGCGGAACAGCGGCGGCATGATCTGCGCGAACTGTTCAACGGGTTGCGCTACGTGATCCGCTACGGGATCGCCTGGCGCGCCATGCCGAACGATCTGCCGCCCTGGTCGGCGGTCTATCAGCAATCCCGTCGCTGGATGGAGGCAGGCTGCTTCGAAGCGCTGGCGTCTGACCTGCGTGCTGTGCTGCGCATGGCCTCAGGCCGCAAGGCGGAACCCACGGCGGCTATTCTTGACAGCCGAACCTTGCGTTCGACGCCGGAGAGCGGGGCACGCGCCGGATATGATGGGGCCAAACGCAAAAAGGGCTCGAAACTGCATATGGCCGTGGACACGTTTGGCCATCTGCTGGCCCTGCACGTCACGCCAGCCAATCGGGACGATCGCGCCGAGGTCGGACGCCTCGCTGCCGCCATTCAGGAAGTGACGGACGAAAGCGTCGAACTGGCCTATGTCGATCAGGGATATACGGGTGAGAGGCCGGCAGAGGCAGCGCGGGCTCACGGTATCGCCCTTGAGGTCGTCAAATTGCCCGAGGCCAAGCGCGGTTTTGTTCTGCTACCTCGTCGCTGGGTCGTCGAAAGATCTTTCGCATGGGCCACGCGATGCCGTAGGCTCGTCAAGGATTACGAGCGCTATGCCTCAACACTCGCAAGTCTCCATGTCGTCGCTTTCGCATGCTTCATGCTCAGAAACGCCGCTATACTCGCTCAAGGTGCATAACACCTTCTAGACCTCCTGCCCCTGCGGCATCCGCCCCGAAACATTGACGCTACGTCCACCCAGACACCATCCGCCCAGAAGGGTGACAAACGGCATCACAGCCAGAAACGTACTGATCCCCATGGAAAGCCCTGTAATGGTCGTGAAGTTATCGAGAATGATGAACAGCACGCTGACCAGCACGAACACGGACAGAACCGGGCACCAGTTTGTCTGCACGCTGCCAGCCTTATTCACTCGATTATTCCGAAAGAACATGACCACCGCTACAGATGTCAGAATCATCAGCAGCACGATCCCGACTGTCGAAATACCGGCCATCGAACCGAAAACCGTCACAAGAGGATCGACCCCGGACATGGCCGCTACAGTGACAAGCACAATTGCAGTGAAGCTCTGAACCAGAGAAGAGCTGTGCGGTGAGGAATGTCGGGAATGGGTCTGCGACAGAAAAGCGGGTAGAATGCCTTCACGGCCGAGAACAAGCTGATAACGCGCAATGATATTGTGAAACGACAGCAGGCAGGCGAACAGGCTGGTCAGCAGCAGCACTTCCATGACGTTGCGCATGCCGGTGCCCACATATCGGCTGGCCGTGTCGAGAACCATATTGCCGCCATCCGCCAGATATTTGCGGGCAACCGCCGTGACGGAGTCCGCGCCCCATGCCTCAATCAGACACCAGCACGAAAAAGCGTAGAACACACCGATGATCGCGACCGCGCCATACGTCGCACGGGGGATGGTCCGCTCCGGGTCGCGCGCTTCGTCACGAAAGATCGCCGTCGCCTCGAACCCCAGAAAACCTGTGATGGCGAACAGAAGCGCCACGGCAAATGGCCCCATCGGCTCAGCGGGCCCTGTCGTCACAGGCACCGGAACGGGAGACGGGTGCATCATGATGGCAGCATTCATGACGACCACGACACCGATTTCCAGAATCAGCGCAACACCGAGAACACGCGAACTGAGTTCGATATGACGGTAGCCGAGCACACCCACCACAGCCAGCACGCCAAAGGCATAGAGCCACCACGGAAGATGAGGCCCACCCCATTCCCTGACGGCATCGTCAACCGCCCAGCCGAAAAACCCGTACACTCCAACCTGAATGGCGGTATAGGTCAGCAGAGCCACGAAAGCGCCGCCACAACCGATACGTTTACCGAGTCCTTCCCGGATATAGGAAAAAAACGCGCCGGCCTCCTTCATGAAAGGTGTCATGGCGACAAAGCCGATGGAAAACAGCATCAGCACAAAAGCAGCCGCCACAAAGCCGGTCCACGCATAAGGACCATTTCCCTGCGCAATCGCGAGCGGCACATTGCCGCTGACTACCGTCAGGGGTGCAGCAGCAGCCACGACCATGAAAATGATTTCCGCAACACCGAGATTACCGGAAAGGCGGCCCTCCGGCGAAGCTGTATCCGTCTTCTTCATGCTCTTTCCTTTCGTGTATTGGAAATCAGTGATCCATAGGCGGCTGGCCGCCTGTCCTGAAGATAAGGATTCTCGTACTGGGCCCTGGCGACCAGACCGGGTTCCACATCGGCCAGGATCAGGCCGTCACCGTGCTCGATCCGCGCCAGAACAGAAGCGTCCGGCGCTACGATCTGACTGTTGCCCACGTATTCGGTGTTACCTTCGCGACCATCATGATTGATGTAGGCGAGATAGATCTGGTTTTCCCACGCCCGTGTACGGATCACCTCACGGGCGACAAAGGTGAAAGGCTCCATCTGCGCTGTCGGTACGAGCAGCAGTTCACACCCTGCCAGCGCCGTCGCCCGTACATATTCCGGAAACTCCACGTCGTAGCAGATCATTGTGGCGATCCGGACGCCCATGAATGACACAACTTCCGGATTGGCGTCTCCCGGCAGAAAGAAATGACGATCAAGATCGCCGAAGAGATGCTGCTTTCGGTAATGCAGCACCTCCTGCCCCTCATGCGTCACCATGACAGCGCTGTTATAGAGCCCTTCCGCCGCACTTTCCGCAAAACCGGCGAGGATCGCCAGACCGTGACGGGCCGCAATGTCTTTTATCGCGGGAAGAGTATCTGCTTTGGCAAGCTCAAAAAGCTGTTCACCGATATCGTAACCGGTGACGAAGAGTTCCGGTGTGACCAGCAGATCAGCGCCCTGACTGCGCGCTTCTCCGGCTACCCGATCAAGCTCCCGCAGGTTTGCATCCACGTCGCCGGGTGTTCCTGCTGTCTGAAGTCCGGCAACCCGCATTCCAATCCGCCCTTTTCTTACGATAGTGAAACAATCCTACACGAAAGAAAAACGGATGCACAATGACTTCAACGGGAGCCCCTGCGCAGGCACATGAGCTGATTGTTCGGAAACAGCTTTTTGCGCAACCACCGCTTTTCTCATACATTGATTCCCCAGAACGTCCACGTTCAGGAGAATTTCCGTGCCCTCCACGCCTGCTGCAAAACATTTTGAAAACAAGAGAGTCTTTGTCAGTGGAGGTAACCAGGGCATCGGACAGGCCATTTCACACGCATTTGCACGGGAAGGCGCACGCGTTGCCGTCAATGGGCGTCACAGGGAAAAACTGGATGCCTTCCTCCCTACGCTGCCCACCGTGAACGCCGGGCCTCACCTCTCCTGTGCCGCCGATGTGGCTGATGAACAGGCTGTGATCCGTGTCATTGACCAGACTTTCCGCGAGTTCGGCGGGCTGGATGTTCTGGTGTGCAATGCTGGCATCCTCTCGGAATCACCGTCCGAAGACGTCACGCACGACGCCTTCATGAAAGTGATGAACGTGAACGTCACAGGCGTCATGTTCTGCGTGCGGGAAGTGCTTAAACGCTGGCTGGACACTGGCGCCAGAGGCAGCATCATCATCAACAGTTCGGTTCATCAGATCATTCCGAAACCTGCTTTCCTGGCCTATTCCGCCAGCAAGGGCGCGGTGGGCAACATGGTCAGGACATGGGGCCTCGAATACGCATCGCGCGGCATTCGCGTGAACGGTGTCGCGCCCGGCGCAATTATCACGCCAATGAATGATGCCTGGGTCAATGACCCCGAAAAATACAAGACTGTTTCATCACATATTCCCATGGGACGTCCGGGAAAGCCTGAGGAAATAGCCGAACCCGTCCTGTTTCTCGCTTCCGAAAAAGCGTCCTATATTACCGGACAGACACTGTATATTGATGGCGGCCTGACACTTTATGCTGATTTTGCGAAAAACTGGAGTTCCTGAATAACTACTCTACACGAGTTTTCGTACACCAACCCAAAAATTTGCAAGAAGCGTGCTTCGACGGAATGTGCGGGATCGTGGGTGTCTGAAAAGGTTCGAGCATGATCTACCCATCACCGTTCAGGCGGGCGGACAGATCATGCTTCTGCTGCAGAGTGCCGAACCGGATCACCAGGCGAATATTTCTGCGTTAAACCATCGATTGTACAACAGACACGGGCTCGTCAGAACGATTGACTCTTCGAAGCGTAGTTCCGGCCAGATGCGGGCTTACCAACCTTCAACAGGCTGGCAGCAAAGCGTTCGCCTCTTCAGTCATTCGCTTTTCAGAGTTCAATATCCTGAAGCACCTCGAAGCCTTCGAAAACTGGCGGTCCGGCTGTCTGAGGCTTACCCTGCCCCGCACCGGCATGAGCCTGACGGAACTGCTCCGAGTTGGTCCAACCGATAAAAGCGTCATAAGATGCCCAGACAGTGTGCGATGCGTAGAGAACATATCCGTCTTTTTCAGGTCCTTTCAGAAACTGAAAGCTTATGAAACCGGGAACCGTCTTGAGCAGGACTTCCCGGTCCAGCCAGCGGCTGCGGAAAGCATCCTCTCCTTCCGGAAGCACCTTGAAACGGTTCATCGCGATGTATTTGTTCATGATGTGATTATTCCTTTCAATGCATGATATCGTGCGGAAGCATATAGGGTTTTCCTGTCCGCTCATGCGTGCGCACGCACTCTTCCGCAAGCCCGAAAACCGATCGGACCAAGGAGCCTGAGAGCACCGTCTGCGGTGTTCCCTGAGCGTAGATCCGTCCGTCATGGACGACCACGATCCTGTCGGCGCACGCCGCCGCCCAGTTCAGATCGTGCAACACCATTACGACCCCGCCTCCATGCTCGGCGTGCGCTCTGGCGATCCTGAGAATGAGTTCCTGCCGTGCTGGATCCTGTGCGGAAATCGGCTCATCAAGAAGCAGAAACCCAGGAGAAGTATCAAGCGCCGCTGCTTCAAGCTGCAGCAGCACACGGGCAAGATGCACGCGCTGGCGTTCACCCCCTGACAGACTCATCACATCCCGTTCGGCAAAAGCAAGAAGACCCACCCGATCCAGAATTTCATCCGCCATCGTAATACGCTTCGCATGCGGCAGGTGGGCAGCCGAAACGGACGCTCCAAGCGCAACCAGTTGCCGGGCTGTAAAGCGTGCGGCCAGGACGCCATCCTGCATCAGCATCGCCCGCCGTGCCGCCATGACTGCCGGACTGAAGGAAGAGAGAGGGAGATCATCAAGCAGAACCTTCCCTCTCGAAAGAGACGTAAGTCCACTGGCAAGACGAAGCAGCGAACTTTTCCCCGCACCATTGGGACCGACAATCGCCGTGACCTGTCCCGGCGCGAACACGACCGAGACGTCGTTCACAATGGCCCGGTTTCCTGCCTCCCAGAAGGCGTTTTCAAGCGCAATCGTCATACACCCACTCCATCATGAGTGCGCGCGAGAAGCCAGATGAAAACCGGTGTACCGAGAATGGCTGTCACAATTCCAACCGGAACGTCGGCCGGGCTTGCCAGTGTTCGCGCAAGCGTGTCCGCACCAGTCAGCAGGACGGCTCCAAGAAGGACGCTGCCCGGCAGCACCAGCCTGTGGTCCGGACCAGTGATCAGCCGGACAAGATGAGGCACCACCACACCGATAAAACCAATGACGCCGGTGAAGGCGACGGCAGGCCCTACCGCGCAGGCGACAGTCAGCATGCCAACCGTTTTCACACGCTCGACCGGATAGCCCATCAGCCGTGCATCTCCTTCTCCCAGCAACATCGCATTCAGAGGTCCGGCGAGCCATATGACTCCCGCCGTCGCTGCCATGAGAAACGGAGACAGGATTCCGATACGCGGCCAGGTCGACCCAGCGAAACTGCCCATGGTCCAGAAGGTCAGATCACGCAGGGCTGTATCATTGGCGCGAAAGACCAGAACACCCGTGAGTGCAGCGGCAAGTGTTCCAAACGCCACTCCTGCCAGAAGAATGTGCGTGATGGACGTAATGCCTTCGCGTGTCGCAAAAAGATATAGTGTCAACGTCGCGCCAAAACTGCCAAGAACCCCGGCGGCTGGCACAGCCCACACCGAGGAAAGAATGGAAAAACCACTCGCACTACCAAGAACAATGACACACGCAGCCGCCAGACCAGCCCCAGCGGAAATGCCAATCAATCCCGGATCAGCCAGTGGATTTCGAAAAAGCCCCTGCATGATCGCACCCGACGCACCGAGAGCCGCACCCGTCAGGCTCGCCATGACCACGCGGGGCGCCCGGATCTGCGTAAGCACCAGCCACGCCATCGAGGCGTCCGCATCATCTCCCCCACGCCACAACGCATCAAAGTGCAGACCGGTCGCGCCAATATTGACTGACAGCACCATCGTAACCAGCAGCAGGGAGGGCAACAGAAACAGAAGCCAGAACAGAATGGAGCGGTGCGCCATCATCCGGGCTGCCCAGCCGTGCCCAGCGGCATCTCAGCGAGTTTCCTCGCGAGTTCAAGAGCTGCATCCGGCGTGCGCAATCCCAACCCCAGAAGACGCTCGCCTTCCATGGAAATGATCGCTCCGGACCGGCCCGCCGAGGTCAGACGGAAGCCCGGATCGGCCAGAAGGTTTTTGCGGATATCCTCACTTCCCTGCGCCATGACAAGGATAACATCAGGTTTCAGGGCAATGAGATTTTCCTGATCGACAATCTTGTATCCCTGCATCGCAGCGCCCGCATTGACAGCGCCTGTCAGTCGGATCATCGCGTCAGCCGCAGTTCCTCCTCCAGCGACCATCGGTCGATTGTTCGTCATACGCATCACGAACAGCACACGTTGCCTAAGAGTATGGGCAGCGCGCCAGGCCGTAAGGATCTCGAAACGCCGTGAAAGATCAGCACACAGGCGATCCCCCTCTGCTCCAGCCTGCATCAGATCTGCGATAAATCGAGTCCGATCCACGATCGCTTCCATAGAGGGAGTGGAATCCACAAAAATTACCGGGATACGAGACGCCATGAGCTGATCGAGAGCCGTTGGTGGTCCGGCATTATTCATTGTGAGAACAAGGTCGGGACGGAGCGCAAGCACTCCTTCGGAGGACAGAGCCCGCATGTAGCCGATAGAAGCTTTGTCGTGCAGCGCTTCCACTGGCCAGGTCGAGGTGGAATCCACCCCGACAATCCGGGCCGCGTCTCCAAGTGCATACAGTGTTTCCGTAACCGCCCCACCCACGGAAACAATCCGGCGGGCCTTTCCCGGATTGACCCGACGCCCCCGACAGTCGGTCACAACATGCCCTTCGGCGGCGAATGCCCCGGTTGCGCTCCCTGCGGTGAGAAGACCCGCAGTCAGACCTTTTCCGAAAAGACGCCGGGTTATCAGCTTCATTTTCATATCCATAATGATATCTTTCACTCAGGATAGCGCACTGACCGTTTTCAGAACCTCGAATCCATTCGATTCCCGCCGCTCGATCGTCAGCATTTCACCCTGGCCCGCAGTACGATGCGCGGTCCGGAACACGTCGGACTGCTTCCAGTCATCGAAGGCTTCCCTAGAGACCCATGTCGTTTCCGATGCGTAAAGAATATAGGTTTCGTACACATCCCCTTTCATGAAACGGATCGCAACAAAGCCAGGCACGCCGCACAGGCTGACCTCGCGATCCAGCCAGCGGGCGAGAAACATGTCTTCGCTATCCGGACGCACCTTGAAACGATTCATAGCAATGAACATACGCGAAAAACCTTATAAACACAGCACGTTGCAGCGAGAGACCCGTTTCTGATCCCCGCTTGCAGCAGTGTGACTTTGATGTCTCAGCAACGAAGTCTTGCATTAACGCAAATGAGAATCAATATCATTATCTTGACATTATCGATCAATCCGCTTTTGTTGCGAACAATTCGCAATAGAAAGATAATGGTCATGCCTCTCCTTCGGTCAGCCCATGCCGTAAGATGTTCTTTCCTTCTGGCATTTCCTGCATTTCTCCTCACATCAGTCTCATCAGCGGCTTTGGGGCAGGATGCCGTTTCAGTTTCTCCAAAGAAGAAAATCAAAGTTTCGTCGCCTACGACCGCGCCGTCAGCACCGTCGCAAACCGCTGCGGCTTCAGCAGCATCACCAATTTCTCTTTCCCCTGTCCGGGTTCAGGGGCGGTCAACGGATCTCATCGGCTCCATGAAGATCGATCCGGATGCGGATTACAGCAATGTCGGCAAAGCACGTGTCCTGACACAGACAACCACGATGAAGACTTTCCAGGACCGGATGATCGACAACATCTCCGATTACAGCCGTCGCGTGGATGCGGCGGTGAATTTCAATACGAACAATTCGTCGATCAACATGCGCGGCCTTGATCAGAACCGTATTCTCACCACGATCGACGGTATCCGCAGTATCTGGAGCAATAATGGCGCACGCGGGCTTGAAGGCGGTATTTCAGGCTATGATTTCAATTCGCTCAGCGCCATTGACGTGGTGAAGAACGCGAGTTCAAGCTTTTTCGGCACCGGGGCGCTGGGGGGTGTCGTGGCCATGCGCACTCTTGAACCGGAAGATATTCTCAAACCCGGCAAGACAGTCGGAGGCCTGACAAAGCTGACCTATGACGGTTCCAGCGAAAGCGCCTATCTCAATCAGGCTTTTGCAGCGCGGTACCATAACACCGTCATGCTGGTCCAGGGTGGATTTCAGGACGGTAGCGAGACAGGCAACCGGGGAACCGTGGGAGGTGTCGGAACCACGCGGACGAAACGGGATCCGGCTTCCTATACACAGGGAAATTTCCTTGGAAAAATTCAGCATTATTTTGCGGGTGGTCATCGGATCGGACTGACAGGGGAAGTCTTCGACCGCAATTACAATGAAAACACGCTGTCAAACATCAACAGCACCTACAGTACCTACCGCACTCTTGAAGAAACAAAGCGCTCCCGTGTTTCTGGCGGCTATGACTACAAATCTGTCAATCCTCTGGCCTTCATCAGTGAGGCACATCTGATTGCCTACTGGCAGAAGGTCGACACCATTGCCAATACTGCTTCCAACCGGCTGATCGCGCCAGTCGGCATTTATGACCGGAATGACAAACTGACTACGTCATCCTACGGCGTGACCGGTTCTGTTTCATCCAATGTCTTTACCGGTCCTTTCCATCATGCAATCACGCTTGGGGGCGAGGCCTATCTGACCGACACCAGTGAATATGCCGCCGGCCGGGACAACTGCACGGCCTCCATCTGGACCTGCGCCTATCTGCACAACAACCAGTCAGACATGCCGAATGTACATGGCACGGATCTTGGCGCGATTGTGCAGGACCGTATCGGATACGGGAAACATGAATGGCTGCACATTACACCGGGATTCCGCTTTGACTGGTATAAACGCGCACCACAGCAGACAGCGTCCTATACCGCCAACGCCATTTACGACGGATTTCCAGCGGCATCCAGCACCTCGCATTTTTCTCCCAAGGTGCTGGCGGAAGTCCGTGTTGCGGATAAGGTCACGCTTTACGCCCAATATAACACGGCATTTCGTGCTCCCTCCGCAAATGAGCTTTATCTGACCTATGGCGGAACAGGGTCCTATGCTGCAATTGGCAATCCCGCTCTCAAACCGGAAACAAGCAGGGGTTGGGAAGCCGGTGTCCGTTACGGAGATTCAAAACGCGGCGCGAATATTTCTGTCTACGACAATTATTATCACAATTTCATCGACCAGATCACCACAACGGCGGATGCAGCCGGAATTGACGGAAACTTTCCATTTGGCGTCTTCAAATACGTCAATCGTCAGCGTGTGCGGATTTATGGCGTTGAAGCCCGTGCAAACTGGACCTTTGGTGAGCATTGGCTGGCGTGGACCTCCCTTGCCTACTCCGATGGAAAAGATCAGCAGGAGCATGTGCATCTGAACTCTGTCGCGCCATTCAGGGGAATTGTTGGAGTCGGTTATGTGTCCGACCGCTGGGGAGCAAATTTCTCCACGACTTTTGCCGCTGCCCGAAACAAGGTGCAGGATCCCTCCTCCTCCCTGAACAAGACTCCCGGATACGCCATCTTTGACCTGAACGGATGGTATTCGCCCACCTTTTTTCCAAACATGAAGATACAGGCAGGAATGTACAACATGTTCAACAAGCGGTATTACAGCGCCCTCGATATCCCCGACAGTTCCACAGTGAAAAAGGCGTATTACTCACAGCCGGGACGCAGCTTCAAAGTCACAGCATTGATAAATTTCTAGATCTGTCAGAAGTTAATTTAGATTACAGCCATGACATGCTGAATCCTGCAGAAATTCAGCATGTCACAATCTCTCCTGACCTGCGGCAGTTCAGGTTGCGTCCCTCACCCTTCCACTTTTGCCGCCAGCTTCGCCAGAACAGTCGTTACCTTCTGTGCCAGACCAACCCTCTGCGCATTGAGCAGTTCACGCACGATGGACAGTTTGTGGTCCGGACGAATACGGATCAGACCATCCGTCCACTTCCCCATCCATCGGATAAGCCCTTCAGGATTGGCGAACTGATTGCCACGGAACTGGATCACCATCCCTTTCGGACCCGCCTCCACGCGCTCGACGCCAGCGGCGCGACAGGACCGCTTGATCGCCACCACGTCGAGCAGGTTTTTCAGTTCAGGCGGCACGGCTCCAAAACGATCCACCAGTTCGGCCTCCATCGCCTCATCCTCGGCGGCTGACGCCAGCGAGGCTATCCGGCGATACAGGCTGAGCCTGACAGGCAGATCCGTGACATAGCTGTCGGGAATGAGAACCGGCAGACCCAGCACGATGTTCGGCGTCCAGTCGCGGTCTTCCCGCTTGGCCTTGCCTTTTTCAGCCCGCAGATCCGCCACAGCATCCTGCAACATCTGCTGGTAAAGCTCGATGCCCACTTCACGGATATGACCGGACTGCTCATCGCCCAGCAGGTTACCCGCCCCACGCAGGTCAAGGTCATGCGAGGCCAGCGTGAAGCCCGCCCCCAGCGTGTCGAGCGTCTGCATGATCTCAAGACGTTTCTGCGCGGCGGCGGACAGCAGATGGGTCTGCGGCCATGTCAGATAGGCGTAACCACGCTGCTTGCCGCGCCCTACACGCCCACGAAGCTGGTAAAGCTGACCAAGTCCGAACATGTCGGCGCGATGGATGATCAGCGTGTTGACGGACGGCATGTCCAGTCCACTTTCCACAATGTTGGTGGAAAGCAGAATGTCGTATTTGCCATCAGCAAATTCCGTCATCACCCGCTCAAGCTCGGTTGGTGACAGTTGACCATGCGCCTGCACGACTTTCGCATCAGGCACGATGTCAGCCAACCGTTCGGCCAGACGGTTCAGATCTTCCACACGCGGCGCGACACAGAAAATCTGGCCGCCACGGAAGCGTTCGCGCTGGATTGCCTCACGGATCACCACGCTGTCGAACGGCATGATGAATGTCCGGACGGCCAGACGATCGGTTGGCGGTGTGGCGATCAGGCTCATTTCACGCACGCCGGACAGCGAAAGCTGGAGCGTGCGTGGCAGCGGCGTGGCGGAGAGCGTCAGCACATGCACGTCCTCGCGCAGGGCTTTCAGCTTTTCCTTGTGGTTCACACCGAAGTGCTGCTCTTCATCAATGATCAGCAGGCCAAGATCGGCGAATTTCACAGTCTTCGCCAACAGCGCATGCGTGCCGATCACAATGTTGACCGTGCCGTCGGTGATGCCCTTGCGGACCTCCGTCGCCTGCTTGGCGGTAACCATCCGCGAAAGCTGCGCGACGTGAATCGGGAACCCTTCAAACCGCGTCTCAAAGGTGCGGAAATGCTGACGGGCCAGCAGTGTGGTCGGCACCACGACCGCCACCTGTGTGCCGGACATCGCCGCCACGAAAGCCGCCCGCAACGCCACTTCGGTCTTTCCGAACCCGACATCGCCGCAGACGAGACGATCCATCGGCCGGCCGGACGCCATGTCCTCAATCACATCGGCAATGGCGCGGGCCTGATCGTCCGTTTCCACAAACGGGAAGCGGGCGCAGAACTCCTCCCAGAGACCTTCCGGTGGCGCCAGAGAAGGCGCTTCACGCAGCGCGCGCGCCGCCGCCGTGCGGATGAGCGCGCCCGCCATATCGCGGATACGCTCCTTCATCTTGGACTTGCGGGCCTGCCACGCCACGCCACCGAGCTTGTCGAGCGCCACACCGGCCTGATCGGAGCCGAAGCGGCTCAGCAGTTCGATATTCTCGACCGGCAGATACAGCTTCTGCCCACCGTCATAGAGCAGGCGCAGACAGTCATGCGGCGCGACGCCGACACTGACCGTCTCCAGCCCGTCATACCGCCCGATGCCGTAATCCTGATGGACGACCAGATCACCCTCGGTGATCTCGCCCGCTTCGGAAATCAGTTCATCAGCGCGACGACGTTTACGCGGCGGGCGACCAATCCGCTCACCCAGCAGATCCTGTTCGGAAACGATGGCGATGTCGTCGCCGACAAAACCACGCTCGATACCGAAGATCAGCAGCCCGACCGCTCCCGCCTTCATCTTGCTGGCGGGGTCCCAGCTATCGAAGGTCTCGACCGCTACACGATGCTCCATGAGCAGCGTCTTGATCCGCTCACGGGAGCCTTTGGTCCACGCGGTGACAAAACAGCGTCGTTTCGTCTGCGCCCATTGCTGCGCGTAATCAGCGATCAGATCGAAGACCTTCTCGCGCTCACCCTGCGGCGCCATTTTGGCGAACATGATGCCGGGGCGACCGCCCGCATCAATCCCTTCCGCGCCATCCGGTTTGGCGAAGGGACTGAACTTCGTGACCGGGAAGCGTGACAGCGCGGCGTCCCACCCCTTGCGATCAAGATACAGCAGATGCGGCGGCAGGGCGCGATAAGGTGTCTCTCCTTCACGCGGCGGTGTCTTTCGCGCCTCGTAATGGTCCTGCACCATCTCCATACGGGCTGCGAGAGATTCATCGACCTGATGATCGAGGGAGATGGCCGGATTTTTCAGATAGTCGAACAGGGTTTCCATGTCCCCATGGAATAGCGGCAACCAGTGTTCAATTCCGGTATAGCGACGTCCTTCGCTCACATGCTCATAGAGCGAATCGGTCGCGGCAGCCTGCCCGAACTGGTCACGCCATGCAGAGCGGAATCTGGAAATACTGTCAGGATCGAGCGAGAACTCGGATACGGGACGCAGTGTCAGACGCTCCGCCTTGCCCGTCGAACGCTGGGTGCCGGGGTCGAAGTAGCGAATGTTCTCAACCTCGTCGCCGAACAGATCAAGCCGGACCGGCTCTGCCTGCCCTGCGGGAAACAGGTCAAAAATCCCGCCACGGGAGGCGAATTCCCCCGGTTCCATCACCGTGTCGGTTCGGGTGTAACCATTGGCGACCAGCAGTTCGATCAGAAAGGACTGATCGAGGTTTTCGCCCTGCGCGACCTCGAGAGACTGACCTTCAAACGCCGAGCGGGGCGCAACACGCTGCATAAGAGCGGCAGGCGTCGTAAGAACGATCCGTCCGCCTTTCGCTTTCGTCGGTTCCAGCAGGCGCGTCAGGGTGGCGACACGCTCGGCGATCAGAACCGGATTGGGAGAAACGCGATCATACGGGAGACAGTCCCACGCGGGAAAGCGCAGAACTTCGGTCTTCTCCCCCATGTAGTCCAGCGCCTCGCCAAGCCGATTGAGGGCAGCATCGTCCTTGGCGACATGCAGCACAGGACCATTATGCTCCCGTGCACGCTTGACCAGCAGAAGCGCATCGAAACCATCAGGCGCACCCCATATTGCAGTGCCTTTTACCGGGGTAGCAGCAGTCTTGGGAGAGCGTTCATCCACGTCCATCAGCGCCAGTCCATTCACAACCGGCCCATATTTCGGTCAAATCCGCCATAATATCAACGGTTCGGTAAAGAGACTTTTTCATGAGACGGCGTTCGTTACTATTCCGCCTTCAGTCCGCGACCCAAAAAAACATCATTATGCTCCATCGGGCGACGTCCTTCTGACCAATGGATCGTCTGTCATATGCTTTTCATCGAATGTGAGCGATACCGCCAGAACGCTCGAGCGAGAAGCAGTTTTTCAATGGAAAAACCATCTACTTACCTACACTGCCCGAGACACCAGTCGGAAAAAACCGTCCGCGTCGATTTCAAGGTAAGACGTTTACGATCGCCAGTCTGCTTGCCTGAGAGGTGGCATCGCATGCCAGCTTTACCTTCAACAGGTTTACGCAGTGCAGATTGGTAGGACACCCTACTTAGGTGGCCATTTATGTTCCGCTTGCATTTTTCTTATTTCCTCATAACCGGGCGCCGGCCAAGGGAAGCCTGCTTTTTTCAGGTCTACAACTGTTTGTTCAAGCGCTTCTTTTTCTGCTTTTTCTTTCTTGCTTCCCTGATCGATGAAAAGCACAGCAGCCAGTTCTCCAGGCTTCATCTGGTCCATAGCAATATTACCAAGAGTTTCACCAATACGATCAGTGGTCCATAGAGATACGCCGTATTGCAGAAAAATCCTCACTGTTGTCCAGTATCCACCTCTAGCAGCTTCGATAATCGGAGGGCCGGATCCATAGTCTGTATTGATGTCAGCCTTCAATGCGATCAAGGTCAGAAGAGCCTCATTATTCCCTTCATCGGCAGCCCCGTCAGTTGCTGTACCTCTTCTGTAAGTGCCATTTATATTTGCGCCTGCGTGAAGAAGCATTCTTAGTGATGCTTCAAATTTCTGGGTATTATCCTGAGGCAATATGGCGATCGGCGCCATATCCCTTTCTCCATCCGGGCGTGCTCCGGCTTTCAGCAGGGCTTCCATCATCGGCTGATCATTGCGCCATGCGGCAATATCGAGAGCAGTATGTCCGAATGCTCCGACAGTATTAACACCATTCCGCAACATCGAGGCATATTCAAGCGTTTTATCGACAGATCCAGAAAGGACTGCTTCAGCGAACTGTCGGGCTCTGCCAGTAGGAAAAGAAGCGATATAGTTACAGACATTCGGAACGTCATCCACTGGAAAACCCTCGTAGCATTTCGCTTCGGCGGTAATCGGGAACAGCATCAACGTCACAAAAAAGTAGAGTATATATCTCCCTATTTGCATTTCAAGATGACCTCATAAATATGAATATTCTGAATCAGCCTACCTATTTTGTGACGTTCAAAGTCGTAAAGCGGGTTGAAATTGTCCCAGACACTATCATGTTGCCCGGCATAGTCCGGGATTACCACTTGGTGTCCGATTGCCTGAGGAAGAGAACCAAGAAGCTGCATAGTCGCCGACAATCCTTTGGCAGGCATAAAAGGGGTTGAACCAATTCCAGCAATGATAATGCGGCGACTGTTTTGAAGAAAGGTCAGTGGATCACCATAGGTGCTGTAGGCATCAATGGTGGCACGCTCCGAATGCTGTGGAATGTTAAACTGATTAACACCGGCAGCATTGAATGTAACGGCAGGACGCCCTGCAACCATCGCCGCTTCAGCAGCCAGACCTCCTCCAAGCGAATGTCCTGTAAAGATGATGGCGATCGATCTCGGTGCTTTTCCAACAAGAACACCAATCTGATGAGCTCGTCTATACTGGTCAGTAGGAACGCCAGCACCGCCCTGAGCAACGTCTTCAAAGGCATCCTGCATGTTGGCCGTTCCAGCAAAAGCAATAACATAATATCCACCGAGTAGTGATATGGCCCAGTAGACACGACAGCGTAGGTGAGAGCTTTCTCTTGTCGGTTGAATAATGGAGTTCGTTAATTCAATCGGTATCAGTTTCTCATTACGTTCTGTTATATTCTGAAAACCGACCGGAACTTCCCCCTCTCCGCCATAAGCCAGGTTACTTAACTGAGCCAGAACTTCGGCGTCAGCAAGCGCCCGGCACTAAGCCATTTCTTTTCCCGCAAGTTTCACCACAACAGGCATAGCTTGCGGAGAACTCCGGAGTTCAGACGAGCCACCCATCAATTATCTCTTTCAGTTGAACCCAGTATAAGTAACAATGGCTGGAAATATCGTTATTTTTCAGGTAACAGCAGAATGTCAAAGGAATCAACGAAATCATCGCAAATCCTGCAGTCTTGAAGATCAGGGTCGTGACAGGCAACACTCCGATACTCTGTCAGATTGCCGTTTTCGCCCACATCCCACCGAATTACAGAAAAATCCTTAAAAAAAAACACATCTCAAAAAAAGAGGTGCACGGCTGCGCCGCGACACCTCGCATTCTCAGCGGCGATGATGAGCATCGTCGATCATCGCCCTGAGCATGGGCGTCTCGCGTTCTTTCGGCAGAGGCAGACGCCCGAACAGCCAGTCCGACAGGTCAGGGTCGGGCATTTCCAGCACGGCTTCCATGTCGGTGAGGGCTGCGGCGTCCATCCTGTCCACATTCCGATCGACAAAACCACCGATCAGGATGTCAGTCTCGAAAGTACCGCGATGACGTGCACGGAAGACGAGACGTCGCCGCCGTGTCTCAAGATCGGGTTCGGAGCCCTGAGTCGATTCCGGGGCAGATACGGTTTCGTTTTGTTCCATGGCCGTGGTGTCCTATAGCCTCATGACTGATGCCTGTCAGCCCGACAAGAAAGGCCGTTGCGCCGCCCATGTCCAGACCAGTTCGCCCGGAGAACCGCTCACGGGCGGGTGAGGTCATGCCTGCTTCGCAGGAAACGGAGGCCTTACAGCCGCCCGCCTGTGTCGCGCCGCTTCTGGAACCCCTGACTGCTCTCCCCGGCATTGGCGAGGCGACGGTCAGGTTGCTGTCACGGGTCGCTGGCGGTAACAGGATCGTTGATCTACTGTTTCTGATGCCGGAAAATGTCATCGACCGGCGCTGTCGCTCCACGATAGCAGCCCTGGAACCCGGCCAGATCGTGACGCTGACGGGAACAGTCACACGGATCTCCGAACCGGCGCACAGACGGCAGCCCTGGACCGTCACGCTCGCCGACGATACGGGCACACTCGATATCGCCTTCTTCTCGAAATGGATGGCAAAGCGTGCGGTCCTGAATGCCGCCATGCAGGTGTCCGGTCGCACGGAACTGTTCAACGGACGCAGGGTCATGAACACGCCGGACTATTTCGTGTCGGCGGACGATCACATCCCGTCGCTCGATCCTGTCTGGCCCCTGACCGCAGGTCTGTTCGGAGGACAGGTGCGAACCGCGATGCGCCGCGCCTTTACCCGCTTGCCGAACGATCTGCCCGAATGGCAGAAACAGGCCGTGATCACAAAACGCGGATGGCCTGACTTTCGGACGGCACTCCTCTGGACCCACTTTCCCGGCGATGTGCCGGAGTTTCAGGATGGCGAGGTATGGCGGGAAAGCCGTCGCAAGGCGCGGGAGCGACTGGCGGCGGATGAACTGCTTGCCGATCAGATCGCCACCCTTATGGCGCGTGAAGCCAACCGGTCGCGTCCCGGACGGTCCCTGAAAGGCGATGACCATCTGCGAAGGGAGGCGCTCGCCCGGTTCGGTCATCCCCTGACCTCCGCCCAGTCAAAGGCGCTGAGGGAAATCGACCTCGATCTGGCCGCCCCTCGACGCATGGTGCGTCTGCTTCAGGGCGATGTGGGTGCAGGCAAGACGCTGGTCGCCCTTCTGGCGATGCTGCGTGCCGCCGAAGCCGGAGCGCAGGCGGCGATCATGGCCCCAACGGAAATCCTCGCCCGCCAGCATTATGCGACGTTCGAACGCCTCTCTCCCGTCCCGGTCGTGTTTCTCTCCGGCTCTGTGCGCGGCAAGGCGCGTCGCGAGGCCCTTGCCGCCATCGCGGATGGCTCCGCCTCTCTGATTGTCGGCACGCATGCGCTCGTGCAGGACGCCGTTCATTACCATGATCTCGCTCTGGCGGTGGTGGATGAACAGCACCGTTTCGGGGTTGGGCAGCGGCTCACTCTCGGCTCCAAAGGGGAGGCGGTGGACATGCTGGTCATGACGGCCACGCCCATTCCCCGCACGCTGCTTCTGGCGCAGTGGGGCGAAATGGACGTCAGCCGTCTGGACAGCAAGCCCGCCGGTCGCAAGCCCATCCGGACCTCGGTTCACGGACCGGACTCCTTCGCCGGCGTGCTGGCCGGTCTGGAACGGGCGCTGAAGTCGGGCGCACGGATTTTCTGGGTCTGCCCGCTCGTCAGTGAAAGCGAGGCGTTGGATATCGCAGCCGCCGAGGCGCGTCATATTTCCCTGGAGCAGCAGTTCGGCGAGCGGTTTGGCGTTGGTCTGGCGCATGGCCAGCAGGATATCGCCGTGCGTGAGGCGGCCCTGACGGATTTTTCTGAAGGACGCACAAAGCTTCTGGTGGCCACGACGGTCATCGAAGTGGGCGTGGATGTTCCCAGCGCCACCGTGATGGTCATCGAGCACGCCGAGCGCTTCGGACTCGCGCAACTGCATCAGTTGCGCGGACGTGTGGGACGCGGGGCGGCGGAGTCGTTCTGCCTGTTGCTGCATGGGAGTGAAATGGGACAGGTCGCCCGTCAGCGCCTCACCCTGCTGCGGGAAACCGAAGATGGGTTCCTTATAGCGGATGAGGATTTTCGTATTCGTGGTGGGGGTGATGTCACCGGAAACCGTCAGTCAGGCCTCCCGGGATTCAGACTGGCTGACCCGGAAAAATGCGAGATGGATATTGGGACTCTTCTTGTTCTCGCCCGCCAGACAGCGGAAACCCTGTTTGATCAGATGAAAAAAAACCTGGATACTTCCGAAAATATTCTCTGCCTCCTTGCCTTGTTCAATAAAAGTAATTTTGCTTCCATTCTGCAGGCATGACACCTCCGGCAAATTCATTCAATTTTTGCTTATTGCGTCATTAATTTTAGATTTACAGGCCGCTGATACTACAGGGAGAACCACATAAAGAGGCATACGGGGAGCCGCTCTTCTTCGTCAGTCTTATTTTGAACAAGGCAGTGGATTTCCATGACTGATAACAAGGCAGACAAAAACGGCCCGGATGTGTCCTGCAACGTGCTGTGCCATCTCTTGCCGCAGCTTTTGCCTTGTGAAGCTGCCATCATTCTTGAAAAAGGCGCTTCTCCCCGAATCCTCAGCACCAGCTCTGGTCATGAGGAGACTTTCGTCGCTCAGTCACTGATTGATGCGATGATGCTGTCCACAGAAAGACTATCTGCCGAAGGGGGCGTGGATGCCGGCCTTTTCCCCCAGCAGATCAGCGGCTTCCGGTCGTGGGCCAGCAAGCCCATCGGGTCGAAGGACGGTCATGCAGTGCTGGTTCTGTGCCTGAACAGCAGCGCGGATCCTTTCCCATCCCCCTCGCTGACCAGACTGGCTACGCTGACAGCCAACGCAACACCGTCTGAAACCAGAAAAAAGAGCAGCCAGACAGGCCGGTCCGTTTCCGGAATATCTGATCTGGCCCGCTATCTTGATACGCGTATCTCGCCATCGGAAATTTCATCCTCAACCCCGCTCGCCCTTCTCCGGCTTGATCTCGGCAGGATCACCCCCATCAACGATCGGGATGGTTGGCCTGCCTCCGATGCCCTCATCGACCGGGCCAACACGCTGATCCGCGAATTTGTCCCATCCCACTGTTTTACCGTCCACCTGGGCGGCGGTAGTTTCGCCATCGTGCTTCCTGTCGAAAAAGATGTGTCCGAGGCGGAAGCTCTTGCAGAAGATCTCGTCAGACGCATGCAGGAAGACGTCGCGATACCCAGAGATGGTTTTCCTTTCGAACCTTATATCGGCTGGGCCTGCTATCCATTTGATGCGCCGGATGCAAACACGCTGATCGGCTTCGCCAATGCAGCGCTCGCCCGTATTCGGGGGCTTCGCGCAGGACCGCATATCAACAGGGTTGCGCCCGAAATCGCTCATGCTCATGCTGACGAAATCGGTATGGAAAGCGACCTGCGACAGTCTCTGATCGACAATGCCTTCACTCTGAACTGGCTCCCTGTTCTTGAGACGGGGACAGAACATGTTGTCACGTTTGAAGCATTGGTCCGCTGGAAGCGTCCGGGTCACGGTGATGTTGATCCGACGCTCTTCCTGCGCTGTGCCGAAACGGCCGGATTGATCGAAGATATCGACTCATGGGTGCTGCACACCGCATGTCGTCAGGCACAGAGCTGGAAAGAGCCGCTTGGTCTTAGTGTGAATGTCTCTCCCTCCTGGCTGGCGACAGAGCGCGTCGCCACGACCATCAGATCGGCCCTCAAGGAGAGCGGTCTGGACCCGCTCCGCCTTCAGATCGAATTCTCGGAGAGAAGCGATTTCGGCCCGCTGGACATTGCCAGAAAGGAACTCGCGAGAATCCGGGGCATGGGCGTCAGGCTCATTCTGGATGATTTCGGTACGGGCATCGGCGCGCTCGAACGTCTGACCAACTATCCGTTCGATCAGGTTAAGCTGGACCGTGCGTTCGTATGCCGCGTCGGAGTGGACAGTCGTGTCGAGACGGTTCTTCGCTGCACGCTTTACATGATCCACGCCCTGAACATGAGCTGTTGCGCGGAAGGTGTGGAAACGGAAGAGCAGCTTGGCTTTCTGGAAGCCCATGGATGCGAAGAAATTCAGGGTTATCTGATCGGACAGCCTACACTGCGGCAGCCAGACAGCCTGACAGACTGAAAAGCCTTATTTTCCAGAAACCGGAACCTGCCCGTCAGGTCTCAGGTTTTGTTCAGATCAGTTCGATCAGCATGATCAGAAACGGGACCGCGCCGAGCACAACCCATGCTCCCATGGCGCAGGTCGCACAGAAGCGGGCTGTATTGCGTCGAAAACGCATCATTCCAGAAAATGTCCTGACCGACAGGTCCGCATTTTCCTGATCCGTTATGTGATGCATGAGGAATTTTCCCCTTGTGTCCGTCTACCCGCCCCCATGGCGGGACAGAGGCGAGTTTATCTCTCCACAAGAAGCTTCATTTAAGGCAGAATCAGGGCGATAAGGCCCGTTTCCGTAAGGAAACTTTTCAAATCCACGCCGGATATTACATCTGGCCCGGTCACAACGACGTTAAGGTTTTCATTTCGCCTTGCCGCGCCCCCTCGCCCGCCCACGTTTCTTCTCAGGATCGTAACCTCCTCCACCCGGACCAAGCGGCACAGGCCCACTGTTTTTCTTACTCCCTCCCGGTCTCTGGCGAGGTGATGTCGGCGGTGGCGGTTCGAGACCCAACTGCAGGGCTTCAAGCCGTTTAACTTCGTCACGAAGACGAGCCGCCGTCTCGAACTCAAGATCAGCTGCTGCCGTCCTCATCCTTTTCTCAAGCTCGGCAATCGTCTGATCGAGATTCTTGCCGACAAATTCATCGGCCACAGCACCCTGCATCGGTGTGACGGTCACATAATCCTGCTCGAACACGGAACCGACAATAGTGCCGATCTGCTTGCGTACACCCTGCGGCGTGATGCCATGTTCCGTATTCCAGAGAGACTGCTTCTCACGACGCCGCGCTGTTTCCTCAATGGCGTACCGCAGACTGTCGGTCATGCGGTCTGCATACAGCAGCACGCGACCATCAATATTACGGGCAGCACGGCCAATGGTCTGAATCAGAGATGTCTTCGATCTCAGAAAACCTTCCTTGTCAGCATCAAGGATCGCAACGAGCGAGCACTCGGGGATATCCAGACCTTCACGCAGAAGGTTGATGCCAATCAGCACATCGAACGCACCAAGACGCAGGTCACGGATGATCTCGATCCGTTCGAGCGTATCAATATCGGAATGCAGATAACGAACCTTGATGCCTGCCTCATCCAGATACTCCGTCAGATCCTCGGCCATGCGCTTGGTCAACACCGTGACCAGCACACGCCCGCCCTTGCCGATTGTCTCCCGACATTCGGCAAGAAGATCATCCACCTGCCGTTCGACGGGACGTACTTCAGTTACGGGATCAATCAGGCCGGTTGGCCGAATGACCTGCTCGCTGAAAACACCCGCTGTCCTCTCAATCTCCCATGGACCGGGGGTCGCACTGACAAAAAGCGTCTGGGGACGATAGGTCTCCCATTCTTCAAATTTCAGCGGTCGATTGTCGAGACAGGACGGAAGGCGAAACCCGAATTCGGCAAGAACGGATTTTCGTGCGTGGTCTCCCCGCTCCATGCCGCCAATCTGCGGAACTGTGACGTGACTTTCATCCACAATCAGCAAGGCGTCTTCCGGCAGATATTCAAACAGCGTTGGAGGAGGATCACCAGCCGCTCGACCTGACAGATAGCGTGAGTAATTCTCGATCCCTTTGCAGACGCCGGTTGTTTCCAGCATTTCAAGATCAAAGGTCGTACGCTGCTGGAGGCGCTCCGCTTCCAGTAATTTGCCTTCCTCAATGAACTTCGCGAGTTGCTGTTTCAGCTCCTGCTTGATCCCGACGATCGCCTGATTGAGCGTGGGACGCGGCGTGACATAGTGGCTGTTGGCGTAGAGACTGACTTCCTGAAGATCAGCGGTCTTTTCACCCGTCAGCGGGTCAAACTCGATGATCTGATCGATCTCATCGCCAAACAGGGATACCCGCCAGGCACGGTCTTCGTTCTGGGACGGAAAGATGTCGATGCTCTCTCCGCGTACACGGAACGCGCCACGCACGAACGCCGCATCATTGCGTCGATATTGGAGCTCCACCAATCCCTTGATCAGTTTGTCACGATCGATTTCACCCCCGACCTCCAGACGCACCACCATGCGGGAATAGGTTTCAACCGATCCGATACCATAGATGCAGGAAACCGACGCCACGATGATGACATCGTTCCGCTCAAGCAGCGCCTGAGTAGCCGCGTGCCGCATCCGGTCGATCTGTTCATTGATCTGACTGTCTTTTTCTATGTACGTGTCAGACCGCGGTACATACGCTTCCGGCTGGTAATAGTCGTAGTAACTGACGAAATACTCGACCGCGTTGTTGGGAAAGAACTGCTTCATCTCCCCGTAGAGCTGGGCAGCAAGTGTCTTGTTAGGCGCAAGAATGAGCGTGGGCTTCTGCGTGGCCTCGATGACCTTGGCCATGGTGAAGGTTTTGCCCGAACCAGTTACTCCAAGCAGAACCTGATCTCTCAGATTTTCCTGTACACCCTCAGACAGTTCACGGATTGCTGTCGGCTGATCGCCCGCAGGCTCATACTCCGACACCACTTCCATGCGGAAGCGTTTCTCCTTCGGAGGCTGGCGCTCAGGCTGGAACAGGAGTGCGGGATTTCCCTCAAGGGAGGATCGGGAGCGAGTGGCCATTTCGTGAACATGGGCGTTCATCGCTCAACCCGCAAGAGACAGAAACGGGGACTGAAGCAATCTGCTCCGTCCCCGTTTCCATTATACAATCTTCAGAAGAAGATTTTAACGACGCCACCATCCTGCGCGTGGCTTGGCCACTGGTGTGTCTTCATCAATGATTTTCGGCTCGACCAAAACCGGCTTCCGATCATTTTTTGGAGTGTCTTCCTCTTTCGGCTCTGCTTCAGGCGCCACTGCTTCAGGCGCTTCCGCAACAGTATCCGCTTCCGGGTTTCTGCGCGTCCGGCGACGGCCGCGAGGAGCAGGTTTTTCCTCTGCGACTGCTTCCGCTTCAGGTACAGGCGCGGATGCGGGTTCTGCTGGAGCCTCCACTTCAACATGACCGTCCCATGCTGTCTCCACCGTGTTGCGGGAAGCACCTGAACCCCGACGTCCACGACTGCGACGACGGGCCGGACGCTCTTCCTGCACAACCTCTGCTACCACAGTCACATCAGGCTCAACCGCCTTCACTGACGTGTCAGCCACGTACTCAGCTTCAACAGAACGCTGCTCATGCCTCTGAGCAGCAGGTCTGGGTGCCGGAGGCGCCTTGGTCTCAACGGATGCTTCGAAATCAGCCTGATCCATGATGTCGAAGATGTCGAAACTTCCGCCAAACGGGTCAGCCGGTGTCGGACCACGCCAGCCTGACGCCGTCGCTGGAGCGGACGTTTTGACAGACTGGTTCCTGTTACTCACGGGACGCTGATCGACCATCGGCTTTGTATCGGCCTGAGAAGACGGCGTCTTGCGGGAATAACGGGTGCGGTTACGGCCCGGAACCAGATTTTCATTCGGTTCCGCAGCAGGCGAAAGCACGTTTTCTGCATAGGGGTCTTCCCCGGCAACGGGACGATCGCCTGTGCTTTCAGAAGAAACGCCTTCTGCATTACGCGTATCAACTGCACCGTCTTCTCTTGGTCCGCGACGGCGACGACGGCGACGACGGCGACGACCCGTGCTGTCGCTTTCGCTCCGCTCTTCTTCCTGCGCCTCAGGATAATCCCGTGCTTCACCCGACGTCGCAGGTGGCTCATCACTGATCGCGATGACCTTCGCCCGTGTCTCTGCGGGCGTGGATTCATCTCTTCGTGGTGATGGAGCACGGCTCGACGACGAACCTTCGTCCTCAACCGACGCTGCAATTTCAGGCGCATCGAAACGGGCCGTCTGCGCACGACGACGCTCGATCCGGATCTGCGGCGCAGGCAGAGACTGATCCGCCGAGAAGATGACCTGCATCTTGTGGCGCGTCTCGATGGCTGTCAGCCAGTCGCGCTTGTTGTTGAGGATATAAAGCGCGATCTCACCGGCGACATGCACGACAATTTCCGCTGCTCGACGCTGACCGCCCTCATCCTCGACGGCACGCAGCACATGGAGAGCCGAGCTCTCGATGCCGCGCACAATACCGGTGCCCTGACAGTGCGGGCATGGCACGAAAGCAGATTCAGCGACGGAAGGGCGCAGACGCTGGCGGGACATTTCCAGCAGCCCGAAATGAGAGATACCTCCCACCTGAATACGGGCGCGGTCATGGCGCAGGGCGTCCTTCAGACGCCGCTCGACCTGAGCATTATGACGCCGGGATTCCATGTCGATAAAATCGATGACGATCAGACCGGCCAGATCCCGCAGGCGGAGCTGACGCGCCACTTCATCAGCGGCCTCAAGGTTGGTCTTGACCGCTGTTTCCTCAATATTGCGCTCGCGTGTGGCGCGTCCCGAGTTCACGTCGATCGCCACCAGCGCTTCTGTCTGGTTGATGACCAGATAACCACCGGAACGGAGCTGCACCGTTGGCGACAGCATCCCGTCAAGCTGGCCTTCGACCTGATAATGACTGAAGAGCGGCTGATTTTCCTTGCGCCACAGTTTCACCCGCTGCGCGCTCTGCGGCATCAGCATCCGCATGAAATCACGGGCTGCACGCCAGCCCGGCTCACCATCGACAAGAATTTCGTCAATATCACGGGTATAGACGTCACGGATCGCCCGTTTGACGAGGCTGGCCTCCTCGTAAATCAGAGCCGGCGCGACCGAATTGAGGGTGTGTTCGCGGATTTCATCCCACAGATGCAGCAGATACTCGCAATCGCGCATCACTTCAGGGCGGGGGCGCTGACCACCGGCCGTACGCACGATCATGGCCATGCCGCGAGGCAGTTGCAGATCCGCGATGATGTCTTTCAGACGCTTGCGATCCGTGACGGAGGTAATCTTGCGGGACACGCCACCACCACGCAGGGCGTTCGGCATCAGCACACAGTAGCGACCGGCCAGCGAGACGTAGGTGGTCAGGGCCGCGCCTTTATTGCCGCGCTCTTCCTTGACGACCTGTACAAGCAGAACCTGACGGCGGCGGATAACTTCCTGAATCTTGTAGCTGCGCAGGAAGCGGGCCATGCGCTTCTGCACCATGGCTTCTTCGCCGGTGTCGGTCTCGCCACCGACAAAGTCAGGAGTCTGCTCGGACGAGGAACCCTCGCCGCTTTCTTCAGAATGGGCTGCTTCTTCAGGTTGCTCTGCATCCTCGGCTTCGGACGCGGCGGCTTCATCCATCAGGTCGTCTTCGGCCGCATCTTCTTCCTGAAGAGCCAAGAGCTTTTCACGGTCTGCAACCGGAATCTGGTAGTAGTCTGGGTGGATTTCGCTGAAAGCGAGGAAACCGTGGCGGTTTCCGCCGTATTCTACGAAGGCCGCCTGAAGGCTGGGCTCGACGCGAATGACCTTGGCAAGATAGATATTGCCTTTGAGCTGCTTGCGATTGGCAGCTTCAACATCGTAATCTTCAAGACGGTTTCCGTCCATCACAACGACGCGGGTTTCTTCCGCGTGCGTTGCGTCTATCAGCATACGCTTGTTCATAAAAAAGGAAACTCCGGTGTCCCGGCGCTCGTCCAGACGGGCGCAGCCAACCAGCTTGGAACAAACCAAAATGGACATGGGCGCCGCGCGGGAGCGCTGCGGGAAAATCGACTATATGATCGGGGATAACGGACGTGAGCGACCTTCGGGAGACAGTGATGCCGGCATGACAGTCCATCACTGACAGCGGAAATGGGGCATGAAGAGGACACTTGCGCTCCCTGCCCTTCCCTTGTTCCGCCAGTGTGTCCAGACCTGCTCTCATCCGCCCTTGTCGATCATTACAAATTAGGCCTGACCCAAAACTCGGCCGCCTTCTGGATGATGAAGAAGCGACTTGCCTTGGTCCGGGCAGAGTGGATAACCGTCACAGACGGGCCACATGCTCGCAAACATGGCCGAAACCAGCAGAGTACGCAAGCCATCGGATACAACTGTATGTAACCGGGAGTGAATGCAGCCGCAACGAACCCCACACTCTCCTGACATAATCATCGTTCATTAATGACTTCCAAACGTCAGCATGGCAAAATCGTAAAAGCCTCTTTCAGGACGCAGTTCATGGCCCAGAATCTGGATAATGGAGATAAATTGCCGAACGACCCTATACTTCCGGGCAACTCCTTCCGACAGGGTTGCGCCGCAAAAGCAGCTGATCCGCTACCTGCCAGTGCGACATCAGGACTGATGGGCGTGTCTCTTCATCGCAGGACGGCCCTTATCGCCAGCCTCGCCCCCCTGCTTTCCGAGGTCGCCTTCGCCCGCACGGGAACGGGCGCACATACTTCCGCGTCTTCACATCTCCACAACACGGTACACGCGCCTGCCATTATCAGAGGGGCCGCACCGCCGCCGCCGCTCGTCATGCTGGACCCTGGCCATGGCGGCAAAGACCCGGGAGCCATCGGCTATTCGGGGACGTATGAGAAGCATGTGTCGGAGGCCGCAGCCGCAGAACTGGAGCGGCAATTACTGGCGACAGGACGCTACCGTGTCGCGTTGACCCGGTCCAGCGACCGCTTCATCCCACTGGAAGGCAGAGTGGAGATGGCGCAGGCACACAAAGCCTCCCTGTTCATTTCCATGCATGCCGATGCGCTGCACGACCCGACCGTACGAGGTGCGAGTGTCTACACGCTTGCCGGAGCCGCATCAGATTCACAGACAGCCATGATTGCCCAGAGCGAGAACAGCGCCGATCTCTTTGGTGGCCCGCATGTCCACGCAACGTCCCCGGAAGTGCAACAGATACTGGCCAGTCTGGTTTCGGAAGAAACACGCCGGGGATCCACTCATATTGCCAATCAGGTTGTCTCGTCCTTCCAGTCGCGTCTTTCGCTGCTGTCGCATCCACACCGTCACGCCGCTTTCGTTGTTCTCAAAGCGGCGGACATTCCCTCAGTACTCGTGGAAATGGGGTTCATGTCCAACCGCAGTGATGAGGCCGCACTCCGACAGGCAGGCCATAGAGCCATGGTGGCTGGCGCCATGCGGGATGCAGTGGATCGCTACTTCGCCACCACTCGTCTCGGCGTGGGTTAAAAAACCTCCATGCCATACATGCCGCCTCATCTGCGCCATCAACGGGCACAACAATGTCCATACGCTTCATCCAATGGTCACAAGAGGACTTTCATGATCGCATTATCCAGACCGTCAGGTTCACTTATCGCTGGACTCTTTTTGGCATTGACACTTGGCGGCACATCATCTTTCGCACGAAGTGTCTCATCCACCTGCGATAACAGCAGCTTCGTTCAGGCTCAGCAGGCTTTCGAGAACGGCGGACAGAAACAGGATGTTCCTGTTCATATCTGTGGACAGGTTGTAGCTGTTTCAGAAAAAGCCAAACATACACGCAGTGGCTGGCATGGCTATTTTTACGTGAATGTCGGACAGGGAATTTCAATCCGCGTTGTCAGCAACCTCGACGAGATCAACGCACCGGAATGGCCGTGGGTGCGGGATGGCGACATGGCGGACATTGTAGGACGCTATTATTATGACTCTCCCCGCCGTCAGGGGATCGACTGGACACATAAAGGCACTGGTGGTTCCTGGGATATTCCGGGTTATGTCATCATCAATGGCAAACGGTTCGACTGAAATCCACAACAGCTTTTTCTTCATGACTGCCAGAAGAAAAAGCTGTTTTCAAAATATGCCTTGTTAAAAGAGCGTATTTTCTCTATATCTTCTTATGATTCATAGATTTCTTTATGTACGGAACTAACTGGTTTTTTCTTCTGTTTTTTTAACATTCTTTGGGAGGGTGCCAACTTTTTTCAAAGTATCCCAGGACAGGAAACAATCTCCCAGAAAGGATGCCAGTGAGGCGATTGTACAAAGCAAAGCCGCCCCAAAAAGACCGACCAGCCACAATGCAATGGAAGCATCCCTTACTGTACCAAGAAAAAGTACAAATGCAGCGCCGCATGTCATGGCTCCGGCAAGACCACCAAACATTATGGCCATATCGAGAACCATAACGCGCCTCTGTAAGCGCATAAAATGCTTCTGAAGTTTATGCCTCGCCTTCTCATCCCCCTCGTCAGCAAGAAGATCAGAGGCTTTTTCAATCTGATCCGCGACACGGCCTGCACGTGTATTCAGGAGATTGAGGAGCGTTCCCACGCCGGACAACATAAAAACCGGCGTAAGAGCCGTCTCGATTAAATGCGCAACATCACCTGCAGAATCAGATGCCAGAGCGGAAAGAGGGAGAGCCATGATTGAACCACGCAGTCACAAAGAAGAGCTTACTCCCTACAGAGAACAACATGAAAATTCAAACAATGCTGGTCGTGGATGTCTGGGAAACAGCCTTTCACAGACACCCTCCCCAGCCTCCTGAACAGGAAGCTGGGGAGTTTCTTATCACAGCGCAGCGAGAATTTTCAGACCACCCAGAATTGCATTGGGAATAACCGAAGTTTCACCAGGCCGCATCATATACTCGAAGACCGGCTGCACCACGAGACCCGGCACGACCGGGATACCGTAATAAGCTTCCAGCGTCGCAGCATGCGTCTGGGGATCATTAACGAACGGCCCCATCGACATCCCCGCCATCTGCCTCAGACGTTGCCCTTCGGTCAGATTGTGGCTGATCTGATAGTACGAATACATCACACCAAAACGATCGAACGGACGATAGGGCAGAATACCGAGGAGAGACGCACCGACATAAAACTGGTCAGACCACACCGAGACGCTTGGCGTATTATGAATATAGCCCGCAAGCAGATATCCACCTGCCATCTGATGGTCTCCGCCCTTACGGTACACCATCTGATCCGCTTCAAAGTAGAATGTATCCCGTGGGCCACCATCATGCCCGGCGTAATCATGCGCATAAGCGGCCGGAATAGTGCCCAGCATATCGCTGTAATGGCTTGTATCGTGACCGAATCCTATCTTGTAATGACCGGGAAGTTTTTTTTCTCCGAAAAACGGCTCCCATGTCAGTTCGACCGGCAGCATGACACCCGTATGCTGCTCACTGCCCCACGCCCAACCAGACGGGTTCGATGTCAAGGGGCCGGCAGCATACACGCCCGTCGTAAGCGTAAGATCACGCACCGGTCTCACGCGTATCGTTCCGCCCCAGGTCGCTTTCGGATACACACTCCAGCCAGCCTGCGATTTCAGGGCAACGGGCGCTGAGCATTGAATCATGAATGTGCACAGCAGAACAGACGTTGCGTAGGTATGTGTCAGCGTCAACCGGCCCACATTGATATTAATCTTGTTATGAAAAAGTGATTTCTCAAGATAGATATCAGCAAGATGTGCTGCCATGTGACCCGAAAGGCTATAAACTTCGGACAGCAGCATCCGGTGATCGCCCACATAATCCGTGGTAACCTGACGACCGGCACGCTCCATCATAACGGCGTGCAGCATCCAGCCGTTCAATCCGATAAGCTTCCCCAGATCAAACCGGGTAGTGAGCGTCAGTTCATGGGCATAATCCATGCCTTTGGAAAGCCCGCCTGCCATATTGGCAAGCCCTTCCGCCTTATAGGCAAACTGAAAGCTGAAGCCACGATCCTGCAACCATTTACGTCCCGGCTGCAACTCAGGAACCAGATTACCGAACGTCTGCGCGGGCACATAATAACCGGCAGAGAGATCACGCTCGCGAATGGCATCTTCCTCGTTGTTCAGTAGCGCGGAAATGCTTTCCGTATCAAACAGGGCATCCAGCCGCTGGGCGGGCGTTATGGGCGTTTTTTTCGGCGCCGCATGGGCGGGCGCGTCATAAGGACCAACTGGTTTGTGAACAATTGCCGCCGATGATGGTCGTTGCACGACAACTTGCGCTTCTGCCACCTTCACTTCTGAAGAAACAGTGAGGCTACACGTAAGCATCCAGAACGGTACACACAAAACCCGGCTATTCCGATACGAAACGACAGGTCCACGGTTACCGGAGAAGGGTATTTTTTTTATTTTTTTCATTACCACTAACTCACCTTGACCGTCCTGCGCGTACTACGATTTATCTTCTTCTCCAATATAAGCGCGCCTGCTGTTTCCTCATTTCCCGCGAATGTTGCACAGCGACAACACAAAGTTTCTCCAAAAAGCATATCAAATAATAATACATATAGAATTATGTATTTTAAATATTAATTAAAATGTGCAATTAAAATATTTTGTATTTTTATTTAATTAAAATTATATACTACATGTTATTAAATTTTATACTTTAATAAAATGGAATATCCTATAGTTACTATTATGATACTTTCCGTCGCAACGCACCAAATCAAATAAGCTATTTTTAATCCATAACTACGATCAGTCTTTCAGACATTTTCGATAAAACAACATTCACAGCAACACATGTTACGTATGATCCATCACGCGGAAAGCTGCCACAGTGGACAGCGCTCTGACTACGCCCCCTCATCTGGACGCATGCCGACCACCTGTCTACGGCCGTCAAGCTACAGGAGAAATTGGGAAGACAATTTGCAATCGGTCAGAATATTGCCAGCGTTGAAAGTATATTCTGTAAAATTTTCAATATAACAAAACTGTCTTTAAAATCGCCCGTTTTGGAACCGGAAGCGGTCTGTTTTCAGGATTTTTGGGTATTGGTGGTGACTTTCTCACTGTGCCAGATCTCATGGCTTTCATGCATATGCCAATCATCAATACTATCAGCATCTCTTCTGGTTGCGGTTTTTAGCATCAGTGCGGCACTGAGTTACATCCTGTCAGGCTATATGGATTGAGAACTGGCCGTTCTCTCCATTTTTCGGCGGGATTATCGGCACTTACCACGATAGTCGATTTGGCCGCGTCATGTGCAGGACACAGGGACGATTAGAGGCCGTTTTTGCGAGTCTTATTTTTGTTGCCGCTGACTACATCATCTGGCGTGGGGTTCATGCGCTCTAGGACGGATCGACATTCAGGTCATCCAGATCATGGCTGAGGCGAGGTGAACGAAGCCGAGGAAATGGATGGTGCGTCGATCATATCTGGTAGCGAAGCGTCGGAAGTGCTTGAGGCGGTTGAAGCGCCGCTCGATACGATTACGTAGCCTGTAGGCGATGGCATCGTGGGAGATGATAATCTTGCGGGTCGGGTTACAAGGAATGACGGCTTCTGCACCCATCTGAGCGATGAGGGTACGTAACGCATTGCTGTCATAGGCTTTGTCGGCAATGACGGCAGCCCCCTCCTGACCCGCGAGCTGGGCCGGCGCCTGGGTGACGTCGCCAACCTGACCAGCCGTGACCACGAAGCACAGCGGGCGGCCCAGCGCATCGGCCAGCATATGAATCTTGGTCGTCAGACCACCTCGAGAACGCCCCAGCGCCTGATCTTTGGCCCCCCTTTTCCGCTCGCGGCCTGCTGATGGGTGCGAACGATGGTTGAATCGAGCATCAGATACTGATTGTTCCGATCGGCCGTCAGCGTCTCGAAAACCTTTTCCCACACCCCGGCATGGCACCATCGGCTGAACCGACGATGTACCGTCTTCCATTTGCCATACCGCTCAGGCAGGTCTTTCCAATGCGCGCCGGAGCGCAGAACCCAAAGACAGCCATTCACGAACATGCGGTTATCCGTCCCGCTACGGCCTGCATCACCGACCTTGCCGGGTAGCAAAGGCGCAATCCTCTGCCATTGCACCTCGGTCAACTCGTAACGCTTGATCCCCATCCCACGCTCCGTGTTCCAACACGGTGCTCTATGAATCACTCATTCCAAAAAAAGGGAATCCTGAATGTCGATCGGTCCTAGAGCTGGTCCAGAGATTGATGGTAGCCGGTTGAGTCGCCATGCCCCCTCAAAGGCATCAATCAGAGTAGCCTCATCCTCACACCAGATTCCCTGCATATCAGGTGCCTGAATCAAAGCACGCCAGCTACCCGATGTACCTACACGTTCAACACGTACTTCCCAGTCTTCTGGGAGCCGAGACAGGACTCTCTCAAGGCGTTGGGCTGTTGTTGCGGGTTTGGAATGATTATGACCCATTTTTTTCATTTCCTATCAGATGGTTATAAATTTCCTGATTTTTGGAGCTAAACGTAACTGACGGTTATAACGATATTATCACAAACAAAGAACTTATGCTCTTGCATCCTTCTCATTCTTATGCTCAAAGTATGTCGAGCATTGGCGGAAGCGGTTGAAACTCGGTTTCGTATCGCTAGTTACCAATAGTCCCTCTAGACCCCTTGGATGTTTCCGGACGATCTCCGGATATGCTTTAGAGCGATGATGAGGGTAGATCAGGGCTCAGCTAGCTGCCCAGAGGACAAATCGATTGAAAATCAAGAAGGCATCGTGGTAACGCCATGAATATAAAACGCATGCGCAACCGTAATCATCGTCCCAGTGGAAGTAGCGGCGGAGGTGGCACACGCCATCAGAATGGCCAGATACCTCTTAATCGTAATCACGTATTCGACAGCAATGGTCCGGAAGTTCGTATTCGCGGCACATCGCAACAGCTTTTTGAGAAATATCTTCAGCTTGGTCGTGATGCGACAAGCAGCGGTGACAGAGTTCTCGCAGAAGCATATTTTCAACACGCAGAGCATTATTTCCGCATCTTGAATGTCATGAATCAGGCCGCACAGCAGGCACAGCAGGAGAGGCAGGAACGCTCCGCGCGGTCCAGAGCACCCTATAAACAGGATTCTGACGCCGCTTCTGATGATGAAGAAAACCGGGATGATAGCCAGCCGGAAGCTTTTGCAGTCACTGAAGGCGCATCCTTCTGACTTTATCAAGAGAACATAATTTATTACACACGATATTCCGTCTGTAATAAATTATGCTTCTAATTGTCTGCTCTACGTCAATCAATGACGCAGAGCAGAAATACTATAACCATCTGAATTTTATACTAAATATGATAAATTGACTTCATTTTACAGATCTTTGATGCACATCAACTTCTAAGAAATAAAAATATCTCCAGACAAATAGAAATTTTATTTAAAACAAAAAAACTCAACACTATAAATAAATCCCTCATCACCTCTCTATAAATAAATTTCATTATTTATTCAGCTAATATAATACAATTTCTTCCACGTTTTTTACCTCTGTAGAGTGCCCGGTCTGCTCGTCCAATCAATTTGGATGCCGTGTCCCCCGGTACAATAATGGCAAGACCCACGCTACACGTCGCAACAACCTCCGATGCACCATAAATCATCGGTTCACGTAAATGCTCATGCAGTCGAGTTACCTGCGACAGCAACGCTTCTGTGGAAGAAATAGAAGTGAACACGACAATGAGCTCTTCCCCCCCGTAACGTCCACAAATAGCAGTCGATCCAGCAGACTGCCTTAAACGTTGCCCATATTGTTCCAAGACATAATCACCACCCTGATGCCCAAGCGTATCATTAATTGTTTTGAAATGATCAATATCAATCAGCGCAACAGCGACGAGATCGTTCGAGGAAATAGCCGCCACAAGTTCATCAAGTTCATCCAGAACACTTCGACGATTGAGCAGACCCGTCAGCCCATCAACGCGCGACTGGTGCAGGAGCTGCGTCTGCATTTCTTCCATCATCCGTGTACGACCTCGCACAGCGGCTTCGAAATTTTTCTGCCTTAAAGCCCTTATTCTTCTGTATGAAACTGCGCTGATCAAACCCAACGACAACAGCAGGAATACAACCCACCAGTCACCTTTGAAACCGGATACTTTAAGACCGGCAGACCGCACGGATAAAACAGCACTACTGGCAGCACGATAATTCAACAGATCCAACGCCTGAACCTGAAAAATTATTTTTTCGTCTTTTATGTTTGCATAATTTACAAAATTTGCCGATGTCTCTGTGGCAGCAGTATCAATACCCATCAACTGATATCGATATTTAATTTCCCTGTTTCCGGTAAATGTTGGCGCAACAAACTGAAGAGAAAGTTTTCTGTCACCATCTGGCCAGAAGCTCTCTTTTCCCAAAAGGTCTACATTATCCAGGCGGGCTGAAAGAAAACCTGTATGCAAATCGGGCAATACCGGAAGCGAACCAGGCTCTCTGAGATGACTTAATCCACTTTCCGTGCCAAACCAGAGTGATCCGTCGTCATCTTCATTGATCGCGCCCTGAAGGATGTGACTGGAAACCAATCCATTCGTCAAATCAAAATGCGACCATCCGTTCGGGGTCGAAACATCCAGTCCGTGAGATCCGCCGAGCCATACCCATCCCCGGCTATCTCGAAAGATTGTTGTAAATCCACCGCTTTTCGGACCACCCTCCAGCATGGATACGACTGGTGAACCGTCTTCCGGAAGAAGGATTTTCCGAATATTTCCTTTAGTCCCTAAAACCCAGATATCGTTGGACATTGTCACCGCCATGGCGTTGCCCTCTCCGATATCAAAACTATCCAGATCGACCTTCGGATCGAAAACATTCTCTGCCGCAGTTTCCTGAAACAGAACGCTATCAGTCAAAACAAGAAGTCGTCCAAATTGATCAAAACACAAGGCGTTAATACGATGATTTTGTAATGCGAATACTGTCGGCAAATGCGAAGCATAACGCAATGGATCATCTATTCGTATCAGACCGGCAACCGTTCCAACCCATATTCGTCCACCGCTATCAAGCTGCAGCGCACCAGTTACCTGCTCAGGGGAAGGAAGCTTTCTGACCTGACCACTCACGGGGTCAATCCGGATCAATCCTTTTCCTTTTTCCGCAGTCCACAGCGCCCCATCTCCCGTACGGATCAAAGAGCTGATATTCTCAAGTTCCAGATGCTTCAGAAGGTGCGCAGCATCACGACCAGATGACGACGCAGCATATTCGAACAGGCCATTTTCTGCTGCAATCCATAAATTACCAGCAACATCATGCCTTACATCGGAGACATGCATCGGTGATATATCGTTTCCTGGGAGAAAGCTTTTCCAGAAAGGGAAACCCGCGATACGGACAGGACCACGCCCTGGACTATCCAGCCAGACGCCATATTCCCTATCGATAAACGCACTGGAAATCATCTGCGGGGAATAGCCAGACGGCCAATCCATCTCATCCCAGTGTCCTGCTGAGGATCGGCCAACAAGCGAATTATGGCCCGGGGTCATCAAAGATCCATCAGCCATCCGAAGCATAAAAATTTCAGATGGGTTTTTTCTGAAATAGTCTGGAATTTCATATGGAATCTCTTCCACATGAACTCCGCCATTAGCAGCAATGATGACCAGCTTTCTGTCGCTTCGGGCAATCAGAGCGCCATCCTGACAGATGACCAGAGCGTGCCAGACCTCTCTCGGCACCCCCTGCCGCTCGTCAAATTTATCCACCCCCCCATCGCGATAGCGGCAAAGCGCTGTGCCGCATCCTATCCAGACCGTTTTTTCCTGAGAAACCATTACGGACAAGACTTCTGCATTCAGAGGGTTTCTTGAAGATATCTGGCTGTCAGTATGGTCTTTCACCAGAGGCGTAAATGCAGGCTTTGCCTCCTGGTGACGAAACAGCCTCCAGATCCCTCCATTTCGAGCGGGTCCTTCACCAGACAGCACTATGAAATCCATTCCATAGGCGGCAAGAGATATCCTGCCATCATACTGGAACGGCATTTTTTCAAAACCGCTTCTGGTTTTCAGCCACAATTCCTTATCAGCAGCGATGAGAATACTGCCGTCAGTTCCGGCCGCAATCGCAGCCGTATGCCTGAAAGGCAAGCCATCGGGTTTGTCGACGCGTGTAAACTCTCCGCCGGAACTGACATACAGTCCCGTTTTATTCCCGATATACAAAAACCCTTCAGAGTTTTGGGCGAAAATGTTCAGAGAAGCATCGGAAAGACCATTCTGGCCATTGAAGAACCGGACTGTCTGCGCCTGAGCAGAGGCCGGATAGAGCCCGGAAAAACCGATCACCGCAGCAACCAGCACGCCATAAAGTTTGGCAGGCAGCCCTCTGCTCTTCCGGAAAACCGGCTTTGGTGTAAAAGAAAACAGAAAATAACCGGATTTCTTCTGAAATTGCATTACTGACATGCAAGTAAAATATCGCAACGAAATCAACCTGCTTTATGAACCCTGATGCAGGAGATTAAGACCTGAGTGGTTAGTATTGAGTTAAATCAGACTTTTGTTGCAAAACAATAAAGATTTCTTAAGGTTATAATCCAGCCGCTGCGAGTTGCGCTGCCTGATCTTCCTGAAGCAGCGTATCAACAATCTCATCCAACTCCCCCAGCATCACACGGTCAATCTTGTGAAGGGTCAGCCCGATACGATGATCGGTCACCCGGCCCTGAGGAAAATTGTAAGTCCGGATACGTTCGGAGCGATCTCCCGTTCCCACCTGTGACTTCCGATCGGCCGCGCGGGACTCATGAAGGCTCGCTCGCTGCTGTTCATAAAGCCGGGCCCGGAGAATCTTCATCGCCTTCGCACGGTTCTTGTGCTGGCTTTTCTCCTCCTGCATCGCCACGACAACGCCGGTTGGAAGATGCGTGATCCGCACAGCACTTTCGGTCTTGTTGACGTGCTGCCCACCAGCGCCAGAGGCGCGGTAAACATCGATACGCAGATCTTTTTCATCAATCTGCACATCGACCTCCTCCGCTTCCGGCAGCACAGCGACGGTGATGGTGGAGGTATGAATACGCCCCTGACTCTCCGTCGCCGGCACACGCTGAACACGATGAACGCCGGATTCATATTTCAGACGAGCAAAAACACCTTTGCCACTGATCGTCGCAATGCCTTCGCGCAGGCCACCAAGCTCGCTTTCGTCATATTCCATGACTTCGAACTTCCAGCCACGAAGGTCAGCATACCGTCGATACGCCCCGAACAGCTCCGAAGCGAACAGCGCCGCTTCATCCCCTCCGGCAGCAGGCCGTATTTCAAGGATGGCGCTTCGCTCATCCGCTGCGTCCTTGGGCAGCATCGCCAGACGGACATCCTGCTGAAGCGCTCCGATGCGATCCTTCACTTCATGAAGTTCGCTTTCGGCCAGTGCCTTCATTTCCGGATCATCGAGAAGCAGCTTCAGATCCTGCTCCTCGGCCTGCACAGCCCGCAGAGCATTCACCCTCGCAACCAGAGGCTCGATTTCCCCATACTCACGGGAAGCCCGCGTAAAGTCCTCGCCCGTTACGCCGCTTGCAAGAAGGGCCTCGAGTTCCTCACTCCGGGCAACAATACGATCAAGCCGGTCGTCAAGATTCACGCGCTGACTTCTCCTGACTGCCTGACGGCCTGAACCAGCGCAGTCGCCGCCACTTCATCCTGCAGGCCGGTGGCGAGATTACGCAACTGAACCGTTCCACTGGCCACTTCAGTTTCTCCAATGATCACGACATGGGACGCATTGGTCTTGTTGGCGCGTTCCATGCGCTTTTTCAGATTGCCACGGTAGGCCATCTCAGTCCGGACACCACCAGCACGTAGCGCCGAAAGAGCACGAACGGCCGCTTCCTGCGCCACCTCTCCTACCGGGATTACCGCGACAGGCTGCCGCACGGGAGGAGTGGTTTCCAGCAACATGGCCAGACGCTCAATGCCACCAGCCCAGCCTATGGCAGGTGTCTGAGGTCCGCCCATTTCCGCCACGAGACCGTCATACCGCCCGCCAGCAAGAACGGTCCCCTGTGTGCCAAGATTGGTTGTGACAAACTCGAAGGCCGTATGACTGTAATAATCCAGTCCCCGCACAATTCGGGGGTTTTCCGTATAGGCGACGCCAAACATCTGGAGTCCGTCACGCAGGTCATCCCAGAATCGACGCGACGCATCATTCAGGCTGGCAGCCAGCATCGGCGCATCCGCCAGAAGCTCGCGGTCTTCCGGCGCCTTGCTGTCGAGAATGCGCAGCGGATTGCGCTCCAGACGGTTACGGCTGTCTTCGGAAAGACGATCACGGAAGTCCGAAAAATAAGCCACCAGAGCTTCACGCCAGACAGAGCGGCTTTCCGCGTCACCGAGCGTATTCAGCTCAAGAACGACATTATCCATAATGCCGAGAGCCGCCAGAACGTCGCGTCCCATGGCGATGGCTTCGGCGTCCGCGATCGGTTCACCGGGACCGATCAGTTCCGCGCCAATCTGATGAAACTGGCGGTAGCGCCCCTTCTGCGGCCGCTCGTAACGGAACATCGGCCCCGTATAGAACACCTTCTGCGGCAGCGACTGTGTCAGGCCATTGGTGACAAGCGCCCGGCAGATGGCGGCCGTTCCCTCAGGGCGGAGCGTCAGGGAATCCCCGCCTCGATCCTCGAAGGTGTACATTTCCTTGGAAACGACATCCGACGTGTCGCCCAGAGAGCGGGAGAAAACGCCTGTCTCCTCAAAAACAGGCGTCGTCCATTCCTCAAAGCCATACAGGGCCGTCACCCGTCTGGCCGTCTCAACGACATGGGCGTGACGACGCTGGTCCTCTCCAATCAGATCATGGGTACCGCGAACGGGTCTGATGGCGCTCATAAGGACAGGACTCCGACAGATTGGCTCAGGACGCCATCGGGCCATCAGACGAGAATGCCTGATGGCCGCGACTGGGTCTCTCATAGACTGTCCCGAAGGCAGGAGCCTCCGAGACCTGATTAATTTATTTCGCGCTGGCGAGGTCAGGCAGCGGCAGGGTAATGCCTTCCGCTTTTTCCCTGGCTTCCTCCGCCTCGATCTTCGACACGCGGTCCTCAACAAGACCGACAATATGCTCGATCATCGAGTCACCCGGCACCGTATGATCCTGCTTGCCTGCCGAATAGACCATGTGACGGCCCGAGCCGCCGCCTGTCACGCCGAGATCGGTCATCAGCGCCTCACCCGGACCGTTCACCACGCAACCGATGATGGAGAGGGTCAGCGGCGTCTTGATGTGCGCAAGGCGATCTTCCAGCGTCTGCACCGTCTGGATGACGTTGAAACCCTGACGGGCGCAGGACGGGCAGGAAATGATCTTCACACCACGATGACGCAGGCCGAGGGACTTCAGGATATCCCAGCCAACCAGCACTTCTTCTTCCGGCTCAGCCGAGAGGGAAACGCGCATCGTATCGCCCACACCGGCCCACAGCAGGTTTCCAAGACCGATGGAGGACTTCACCGTTCCGGCGCGGCGGCTGCCGGCTTCGGTGATACCGATATGCAGCGGGTGGTCGCACGCATCGGCAAGCTGCTGATAGGCCGCTACCGCGAGAAAGACGTCCGACGCCTTCACGCTGATCTTGAACTCGTGGAAGTCATGATCCTCAAGGATCTTGGCGTGTTCCAGAGCGCTTTCGACCAGCGCATCAGGATTAGGCTCACCATATTTTTCGAGCAGATGCTTCTCAAGCGAACCGGCGTTCACGCCGATGCGGATGGAACAGTTATAATCCTTCGCGGCGTTCACAACCTCACGGACACGCTCGGCGCTGCCGATGTTGCCAGGGTTGATACGCAGGCAGGCCGCACCCGCTTTCGCAGCTTCAATGGCGCGTTTGTAGTGGAAGTGGATATCCGCAACGATGGGAACATTCACTTCACGCACGATCTCATGAAGAGCCGCCGTGCTTTCCTCATCAGGGCAGGACACACGCACGATGTCCACTCCGGCCAGTTCGGCGCGACGGATCTGTTCGATCGTCGCCTGCGCATCGCTGGTCAGGGTATTGGTCATCGTCTGGACCGAAATCGGCGCGTCCCCACCGACCGCGACCTTGCCGACGTGAATCTGACGCGACTTGCGGCGCTCAATATACTGATAAGGCCTGTAGCCACTCATCGTTCAATCCTCCTGTCGGGACGAAGGTCGAGGCTGAAAGAGCATGCCTCGGGGAATGTCCGTTCGGTTTCGGGTATTCCTGCCAAATTTGTCATCCGAAAGCCAGAGCGCAAGCCCGGACCGGAATGCAGAACGCATTCCATTACAACAACAGGCAGGTTGTTTCCTGTGAGGCGCATCAACGTGGATCGCCCATAGTCTTCAACTGGCGCGCATTCAGATCATCCGCGGAAAGCTCTTTGTCTTCCGGGGGCACTGGTTTGGGGCGTGTGACCCGTGGCTTTACCACAGGTGGCGGCGGAAGGGGAAACGGTGTTTTCTCTTCCCCAAAGCCATCATCACCTGACGCCACCGGAGCAGCAGTCGCACCATCGGCTGCTTTCGGAGCGAGTCCCGCCACGCTGCCGTCACGGATTGCCTCTTCGCTCACAGGAATGTTGCGCCTGACAGCCCCATCCCGCCCCAGCGGCTGGGTCATCACATCATCAACAGCCAGAACCACACCACCCGCATTTCCCACGGTCAGAGTGAACGGAGCCCCCTCCTTCGGAAACTCCCACGCCTCCTCCGGCTCCATGATATGGTCATATACGACCTTGCCGTCAGCAGCCTTGACCTGAATCCAGCTTTTGGCTGTAGCCTTGATTTGCGCCGCTTTCGGTATGGCGGCAATCTCAGGGGCAGCGAGTTCCTTGACAGCGGGCGGAGCACCCGGCACTGCCGATTCCGGCGACACTGAGCCCGCTGATCCGGGCGCGGCTCCGGCGGATTGCTCCGGCAGCATACTGACCGCTTTTGCAAATTCATCCGCACCGACATGGCCGGCTGCTGAATCACCCTGCGTCGTCGGAAGTGCGGGAGATTTGTTGCCACTCAATATCGAAGGCGCCGCATCAGGCATCACCGTCGCAATCTGCGGAGAGGGTGATGCCGAGCTGTTCACACCCGGCATCACACTGGCGACTGATGGTACTGTTTCCAGATGCACCGGTTCATGACCACCCATTTCATACCAGCCTGCGTAGGCCAGCACGATGACGAACAGACCAGCCAGCACGAAAGCGCTCGCGGGGACTGTCCGTTCGGGCTCGGGAGTCAGAAATGTCAGCTCGGGCTTTTTCGCGACATTGCGGTCTTCCCGCTTGAAGCGGGTGACCATCGCTTCGGCGGGAAAACCCAGCGCAGCGGCGTAAGTGCGAAGAAAGCCCAGCGCATAGGCGCCGGCGGGAATACTGTCCGCCCGATCATGTTCCAGGGATTCAAGATAAGAGTGCTTGATGCAGAGCCATGCCGCGACATCGGGCAAGGACCAGCCAAGGGTCTCACGCCTTATTTTGAGCGCATGTCCTACGCCAAGAGAGTGAAAGTCAGGTAATGGGCTGGACCACGCACGGGAGGCCTCCGCAGTCTGATCAGTGTTCTGATCAGGAACCTGCGCAGTGTCCTGTGGTTCGTCCTTTCCCATTGTGTTTTCCTCGATTCGCTTCGAGGTCTCCACGCCCATTCACTCTCCCCGACGAGCGCCCCGTTTTACCAGAGCGCCAACCGCCTGCCCGACGAGTTCTTCAATAATGTCCTTCACCGGCTGGATACTCTTTACCATGCCAACCGACTGTCCGGCCATGACCGATCCGTTCTCGACATCACCGTCAATCACGGCGCGGCGCAATGCGCCAGCCCAGAAATGCTCAATCTCAAGCTGAGCCTCTTCCTTGGTCAATTCTTCAGACTGAAACCGTCGAAGCGTTTCAGCCTGATGCACAAGAAAGCTCCTGCTGCCCTCGTTCACCAGTCCACGGACCGGAATGACAGGAAACCGCGGATCAAGCTGTACGGAAGTCATCGCATCCCGGGCAGCAGCCCGGACAAATGCTTCCTTGAAACGCGGATGGGCAATGCTCTCTGCCGCCGCCGCAAAACGCGTCCCCAACTGTGCGCCGGACGCACCCTGCTCAAGAAAGCCGACGATCGCATCGCCACGGGCAATACCACCTGCCACGAACACAGGCACGTCCGTGACATGCGGCAGAATCTCCTGAGCCAGAACGGTCAGGGAGACCGGCCCGACATGCCCCCCCGCTTCTGCCCCTTCAATCACCAGCGCATCGACGCCCATGCGGATCAGACGTTTGGCCAGCACAAGCGCCGGAGAAAATGCGACGACTCTCGCTCCACCGTCCTTTGCGGCACGAATCGCGGCTGAGGGAGGAATGCCGCCAGCCAGAACAATGTGGCCTACGCCCGCCCTGAGACAGACCTGAACCAGATCATCAAGCTGGGGATGCATGGTGATGAGATTCACGCCGAACGGCTTGCTGGTCAGACTTTGCGTGCCCGCAATTTCCTTCTCCAGCAACTCCGGTGTCATGGCGCCACAGGCGATCACGCCAAAACCGCCCGCGTTGGAGATGGCCGCGACAAGATTGCGCTCACTCACCCAGGACATGGCGCCAGCGAGAATGGCGTATTCAGTGCCCAGAAACTCGGTACCGCGTGACCAGAGCTGGTCAAGTTCCTTACGGGCGGTCTGAACAGCAACTGCCGTCATGTCAGAGGATAAGTCGGGCGTCACAGCGGCAGGCTCCATCATCGCGTCAAAAGTAGAAGCAGCTTACGCTGCGTCGAGCCCGTAGGCTGTATGCAGCGCGCGGATGGCCAGTTCCGCATAGTCTGCCGGAATCAGCACGGACACCTTGATCTCACTGGTGGAAATAACCTGAATGTTGATTCCACGCTCAGACAGGGTGCGGAACATCGTGCTGGCGACGCCGGCGTGCGAGCGCATACCCACACCCACCACACTGATTTTGACTACGGCGTCGTCAGTGATGACCTCACCATACTGAATACCCGGACGCGCCGTCTCGATCACCGCCATGGCGCGGGCAAGATCAGTCTTGCTGGTCGTGAAGGTCATGTTGGTCATGCCGTCTTCGCCCGTGCTCTGGACGATCATGTCGACATTGATGTTGTTCTCGGACAGCGGGCCGAAGATGGCGGCCGCGATACCGGGACGGTCCGGAATGCGGCGCATCGAGATCTTGGCTTCGTCGCGAGAGTAAGCGATGCCGGTAACGAGTTCCTGTTCCACGATTTCGTCCTCATCAACCACAAGCGACCCGGGCAGGTGGCCATTTTCTGCGGGAGCTTCGTCAGCGAAGCTGGAAAGCACCTGCACACGCACGCGCTCTTTCATGGCGAGTTCGACACTGCGGGTCTGCAGCACCTTCGCGCCGACGGATGCCAGTTCCAGCATCTCTTCATAGGTGATCTTGGCGAGCTTGCGGGCTTTCGGCACAATCCGCGGATCGGTCGTATAAACGCCGTCCACATCCGTATAGATGTCGCAGCGATCAGCCTTGATGGCGGCCGCAATGGCCACAGCGGACGTATCGGAACCGCCACGTCCCAGTGTCGTCACGCGCCCTTCCGGCGATACACCCTGGAATCCGGCAATGACCGGCACCTGCCCCTCCTTCATGCAGGCGGACAGCGCCTCGCCGTCGATGGAGTCGATCCGGGCCTTGCCATGAGCGCTGTCTGTGCGGATCGGCACCTGCCATCCCTGCCAGGACCGGGCGTTCACTCCCAGCGCCTGCAGGGCGAGCGCCAGCAGACCACTGGTGACTTCCTCGCCAGTAGCGACCACTGCGTCATATTCGCGCGGGTCATAAAGTGGCGACAGGCTTTCACAGAAACCGACCAGCCTGTTGGTCTCTCCGGACATGGCGGAGACGACGACAGCCACTTCGCAACCGGCATTGATCTGCGCCTGAACCCGCCTGGCGACCGCACGGATCCGATCGAGGTCGCCCACTGACGTGCCGCCGAACTTCATGACAATCCGTGGTGGAGTGCGCTCCATGGTCTGACCTGTCTCCATCCCCCGTCTGTACGGAGGTCTGCTCTTTTCACACAGGCGTTCAGATGCCAGAAACGCCACCTGAACCCTGCGTGTCTTGTGTTATCTCTTACGTCCGGCCGATGGTTTGTCTGTGTACAAATAGGAATGGCTGATAAATATCAGCCGATCATCCACTGCATGACGAGCCATTGCCAAGGCGTGCAAGCCGCGTCACATAACCTCGCCCTTGGCTTACGTCCAGCCGGGAACGCAGCTGAAAGGTGTCGTTTCATGCATTCTGCTCATGACAGTGACTGGCAGACAACAGAGCCGGAAACAGCAACCGGACAGGCCAATGCGTCGGCTGCCTCTGTTTCGCCTGAAGAAATCGCCCGCTTCGGCGCGATTGCCCGTGAATGGTGGGATCCGACCGGACCAATGCGTCCATTGCATGCCATGAACCCTCTCCGCATAGGCTGGATCGACCGTCATCTGCCGCTGAGAAGCAGAAAACAGTCACCGCTGACCGTGCTCGACCTCGGGTGCGGCGCAGGACTGGCCAGCGAGGCTCTGGCGAAGGCGGGGCACGACGTGCTGGGAATGGATGCGTCCGCCGAAGGCATTGCCGCCGCCCGCAAGCATCTTGAGGAAAACCCGCTACCCGCAGGGGCCGGCTCCCTCGCCTACCGCATCGGCAGCGCTGAAGCGCTTGTAACCGAAGGCGTGACGTTCGACGCCGTTGTGGCCCTTGAAATCATCGAGCATGTCACGGACCCCACTGCTTTCATGTCGATGCTCGCCAGTCTGGTGAAACCGGGCGGCTGGGTTTTCGTCTCCACGATGAACCGCACCACGCGCGCCTTCGCCTTCGCGAAAGTCGGGGCTGAATATATCATGCGACTTCTTCCTGTCGGCACGCATGACTGGCGCAAGTTCGTGACACCTTCCGAACTGGGACAGTACGGACGACAGGCCGGTCTGAGGCTGGAGGATATTGCCGGCATGACTCCTTCGCTATTGGGCAACGGCTGGCGGGAAAGTCGTGATCTGGGTGTGAATTATATTGGAGCGTTTACACGAGGCTGAATGGGTCGCCGCGGCATGCTGAGAAGACCATCAGATCAAAAACTGGTTTTCTGGAGGCATGGAGGAGCACGGGAAAAAGAAAAGAAACCGTTTCATTGAAAAACCATTATACAGACACGGACAATCCCATGAGAGCACCACGCACACGCATTGGAAACAGCTCTGACATCAGCAGCCAGTAAAGAGGTGACACCGTCACCTGGAGGGTTCTAAAAACCCTCCACCTCGCAATGAGGAGAAAGCGATACTGGAATTTTTCACTCCATTCATAGTTTTAGTTTTTCAATACCGCTGAAAAGCGAGCATAAATCTCGCTTTAGCTACTTCAGTGATCTTTCCGCTTCAAACATGTAATCTCGCGTCAGTGGAACTGCATTGATGTCGCGAGTGAGCTGAATCTGAAAATTCATGTGTCCCTGCACTTCAAAGGAAAGTTCCGCGCCGGCAAGGTAGAATTCGAACATACGGCAGAAACGCTCATCATACAGAGCTTTGGCTTTTTCACGCTGCTCCGCAAAACGCTCCCGCCATATGGATATCGTTTTCGCATAGTGGAGTCTGAGGATTTCACAATCCGTTACCCACAATCCCGTCTTTTCAATAGCAGCGAATGTTTCGCTCAGGCTGGGTGAATAACCTCCGGGGAAGATATATTTATCAATCCAGGGGTTGGTCGTTCCGGGTTCATCGCTGCGGCCAATGGAATGCAGCAGGGCGACACCGTCGTCTTTCAGACACTCACGCACTTTCCTGAAAAAAGCCTCATAGTGCCCAATGCCCACATGCTCAAACATACCGACAGAGACAATGCGATCATACCGTGTCTGAACATGCCTGTAATCAAGCAGTTCGAACCGCACCTGACTGGAAAGCCCGGATTCCTGCGCTCGCGCTCGGGCGATCTTCAACTGCTCGATCGAAAGCGTGACGCCCGTTACCTGCGCGCCGTAATCACGCGCCAGCGTCAGAGCCATTCCGCCCCAACCACACCCGATATCGAGCACTTCCAGCCCCGGTCGATCGAGCAAAAGCTTTGAGGCTATATGGCGCTTCTTGGCTTCCTGCGCCTCATCCAGCGTTTCTTTTCCTGTTCTGAAATAAGCACAGGAATACTGACGATCCTTGTCCAGAAACAGGTCATACAGGCGTGTATCGAGATCATAATGATGCGCGACGTTTTTGCGTGACCGACTTTCAGGATTAAACTGAATCCAGCTCCGTCTGGCATAACGTGTTGCCGCAGAAACAGCCTCCCCGATATGACCGCCCGGCTTCATGGCGTTGATCATCATGACATTCAGAAGATCATAAAGTGTGCAGCCGTCAGGCTGTATTCCGCCATCCATATAGGCTTCACCAAACCCCAGACCAGGATTGATCAACAGACGTTTTTCAGCATCCGAGTTTGTGAAACGAAATGCAGCGTGAGGGCCCGCCTGTGCGCCCTTGAAGAGAGTGGAAGAGCCATCAGCAAAGACAACACCCAGAGAGCCCACTGAAATAAAACGCCGGAGAAGGGGAATAAGTAGGATTTTCATGCATCGTCTCTCCCAAAACAAAATGTCCGGTCGTCAATCCCATACATCACATCCCGAACAGGTCGGCTCTTCCTATACCTTATCCTGTATATCTTATCTCGTTCCGACATGACGTATCTGATCTGTTTTTCTTCACGACAGAATGGATATGGCCCTGGAAACGGGCCGCATACTTCCATAGAAGAGCCATGTTAACGTCAGCGCGCTTTTCAGAAACTCATCACAACATCAAAGTATTTTCAGATCAATCCACTGATAAAAAAATGATTTTAATTTCATTCTTTTTCAAAACAACGACATTCCCGAAATTTCCTGATGATTTAATGGAAATTCCATCAGCAGATTTATGGATCAACCTTTCAGCCACTCCCTAAAGAAGATCCCGGACATGCCATTCCTGTCTTGCAGTCTGATTGAAGCAACCGAAAACAGACATTATGCAAGTATCAATCGTCCGAATTTCATCAGACGTCCGGTCAAAAGAAAAGGCCGGGATGGCAAACCATCCCGGCCTTCTTCCAGAGTCCGAATAAGACCAAAGGGCCTTATGCAGAAGCTTCTTCTTCAGCCGGAGCTTCGGAAGCAGTCTCTTCCTCGGCGAGTTCGAGAACGGGTGTCTCTTCCTCGGCGCCAATCACTTCACCGCGAGCCTGACGCTCAGCCTCTTCAACCGTACGAGCCACGTTGATGCGTACAGCGATGGAAACTTCCGGGTGCAGTGCGACGCGAACGTCATACAGCCCCAGTGACTTGATCGGGTGCGAGAGGAACACCTGATTACGGGAGATCGTCAGACCAGCCTCGGTCGTCGCCTGAGCGATGTCACGGGTGGAGACTGAACCGTAAAGGTTGCCACCGTCACCAGCCTGACGGATCAGGACAACGGTGAGGCCTTCCATACGCTCGGAAAGGCGCTCGGCCTCTTCGCGACGCTTGATATTCTGGGCCTCAAGCTGGATACGCTCACGCTCGAAGCGCTCGCGGTTCGCAGCATTGGCACGGATCGCCTTGCCCTGCGGCAGGAGGAAGTTACGGGCGTAACCCGGCTTCACCTTTACAAGGTCACCCATCTGGCCGAGATGCTCGACGCGCTGGAGCAGGATAACTTCAGTTGCAGCCATGATCTTCTCCCTCAGCCCACAACGTAGGGCAGCAGGGCAAGGAAGCGGGCGCGCTTGATGGCCTGAGCCAGTTCACGCTGCTTCTTCGCGGACACGGCCGTGATACGGCTAGGGACGATCTTGCCACGCTCCGAGAGGAAGCGGCTCAGCAGACGGACGTCCTTGTAGTCGATCTTCGGCGCGTTCGCCCCGGAGAACGGGCAAGCCTTGCGACGACGGTAGAACGGACGACGCGCACCAACAGCTACGCGACGGGCGCCCGGATTGATTTCGTTGCTTTCGGACATTCGACCTTACTCCGCTGCCGGTTCGACGTTCTCGTCACGAGCGCGATACTCTTCGCGATCGTCATAAGAACGGCGTGAGGAACGACCGCTTTCAAAGCGACCGGAAGGCTTCGGACCACGGAAGCCACGCTCACCACGGTCATCGCCCTTGCGGGACAGAACCGGGGACGGGTTCTCGTCGATTTCCTCAACACGCAGGGTCAGGACGCGCAGGATGTCTTCGTTCAGGCTCAGCTGACGCTCAACTTCACGCAGGGTCTCGGGCTTCGCGTCAAGACCGAGGAGCATGTAATGGCCCTTGCGGTTCTTCTTGATACGGTAAGCGAGTGAACGCAGACCCCAGTATTCCTGCTTCTTGATGGAGCCACCGTCAGCTTCAAGGAGACCCTTGATCACTTCGGCAACAGCTTCAACCTGCTGCTGGTTGATATCATTACGTGCAATAAGCACGGTTTCGTACAATGGCATGCAGTCCCTCCGGATTGCTTCAACCCAAACATTGCGAACCGTTCCGACAATGTTGCGTGGCCACGAAAGCCTTCAACGCACGGGTATAGCCGGACACGATGCCACGCGCCCGGCAGGGAAGAGGGGCGATGAAACACGATCAGGCGTGAAAAGCAAGGTTTTTCGTACTTACACCAGCTTTTCCATCATGCGGACAGACGGCCCGACAGGCAGCCCCTCAGAGTCTGGCGAGGTGCTCCGGCACGGGCAATCCCAGACGAACGGGGATATCCCACTCTTCCCGCACGACGCCCAGCACGCGAAAGCCGATCGCCAGATAGGAAGGGAGGGCCCTGCGGTGATCTGCCGTGCATGTATTGACCGTCACGCGAAGCGGGTTCGCAGACCATGCCATTTCAATGACCTGCGCGAGAAAGACGCGTCCTATTCCCCTGCCGATCATACTCGGCACGAGACCGAAATAAGCGAGATTGACTGTCTTGTGGGGGTGCAGTTCAAACTCGAAGAAACCACGGACGGCACCATTCTCTTTCAACAGAAAGAGTGATCGCCTCGGCTCGGCAAGAATAGCCGCCAGTTCTTCGTCGGATTTAACCCGACGCATCCACCAGCAATGCTTCCCGCCTATTTCCGTATGTAACCAGCGATACAACGCTACAGTCGGCACATGCTCCTGTTCGATCCGGAAACCCGGTGGCAGAGACTGCGCAGAAAACCTCGGGGGGTGGATCATCTCCAGAAAGGTGACGTCCACCACAACCCGATCAACAGGCTCCATGGCCTCAGTTGTCGTCGAGGAAGGACCGAAGTTTGCGGCTACGGCTTGGATGCTTGAGCTTGCGCAGCGCCTTCGCTTCGATCTGACGGATACGTTCACGGGTCACGTTGAACTGCTGCCCGACTTCTTCCAGCGTGTGATCGGTGTTCATGCCGATACCGAAGCGCATACGCAGGACACGCTCTTCACGCGGGGTGAGAGAGGCGAGCACGCGGGTCGTCGCTTCACGCAGATTGGTCTGGATGGCGGCGTCCAGCGGGATGATGGCCGTCTTGTCCTCGATGAAGTCACCGAGATGGCTGTCTTCCTCGTCACCGATCGGTGTTTCGAGGGAGATAGGCTCCTTGGCGATCTTGAGAACCTTGCGAACCTTCTCCAGCGGCATACCCAGCTTCTCAGCCAGCTCTTCCGGCGCAGGCTCACGACCGATCTCATGCAGCATCTGACGCGACGTGCGAACCAGCTTGTTGATCGTCTCGATCATATGCACCGGAATACGGATCGTGCGCGCCTGATCCGCAATGGACCGCGTGATGGCCTGACGGATCCACCATGTCGCATATGTGGAGAACTTGTAGCCGCGACGATACTCGAACTTGTCCACCGCCTTCATCAGGCCGATATTGCCTTCCTGAATCAGGTCGAGGAACTGAAGACCACGGTTGGTGTATTTCTTCGCGATGGAGATCACGAGACGCAGGTTGGCCTCGATCATCTCTTTCTTGGCGCGGGCTGAATCACGCTCGCCACGGGCGACAGTGGCATAGACGCGACGGAACTCACCAACAGACAGACCGGTGTCCTGCGCCAGTTCGGCAACCTGCGTCCGCAGGTCATTCATGGTGTCGGTGTGCTTCGTGACAAGGTTTTTCCAGCCCTTGCCCGGAAGCGTCGTGATCATGTCCATCCAGCCCGGCTCAAGCTCGTGCCCACGATATTTCAGCAGGAAGTCGTCACGGGAAACTTTGCAGCTTTCCGCCAACCGGAGCATTCTGCCTTCAAAGGCGTTCAGGCTCTGGAACAGCTCCTTGAGCTGCATGACCAACTCTTCGATCCGGTTGTTGTGCAGATGAACCTGCTCAACCTTCGCCACCAGTTCCAGCCGCAGCGCCTGATAGTCAGCTTCGATCCTGTCGGTGGTCTCTTCACCGGCAACGAGCGCATCAAGACGCTTGTTCTGCATCTTCTGCAGTTTTTCATAGAGCGGCTCGATCTCGTCGAACTGTATGAGAATGTCGGGCTTCAGCTTCTCTTCAAGAGCTGACAGGGAAAGACCACTGCCCTCCCCTTCGGCGCCATCGGCTTCCTCTGCCTCTTCCGTCTCTTCCGCGTCGTCTTCGCTGTTCTCTTCGCCGTCCTCACCCTCGGCAGGCACGCCTTCCGGGCCGTTCTGGTCGGCCTGCATGGCTTCAAGATCGACAATGTCGCGCAGCAGCATGTCGCCGACCTTGAGGCGCTCATGCCAGGAGATAATGGCGCGGAAAGTCAGCGGGCTCTCGCAGAGGCCACCGATCATCTCATCCCGACCGGCCTCGATGCGCTTGGCGATGGCGATTTCGCCTTCACGGGAGAGGAGCTCCACCGATCCCATCTCACGCAGATACATCCGGACCGGATCATCCGTGCGACCAAGATTTTCGCTGACATTTCCGGTAGCGCTTTCGGCTCCAGCCTCAGTCTCGGCTTCGGCCTCCTCTTCCTCTTCCTCTTCCTCACCTTCAGCAGGCTTTTCAGCCGCTGTATCGGTTTCGTCGTTGTCTTCGTTTTCCACGACCTGGATGCCCATCTCAGAGAGAATGGCCATGACATCCTCGATCTGCTCGGAAGACATCTGATCCTGCGGGAGAACCGCATTCAGTTCATCGAACGTGATGTACCCACGCTCACGGCCCTTGGCTATCAGACGTTTAACGGCGCCGGAGCGGGTGTCGAGGAGTGCGTTATCTCCGTCCTGTTCACCAGACGTTGGGGTCGTCCCGGCTGCAGTCTTAGTCGCCATCCCTGGATAGTCTCCCTCTGCTCGCTCCCTGAAGAAGGAAGACAAGGCAGCTCAATGCATACATAAAGAATAAGGCAGCGTGGAGGTGGTCGATCCAACCCCGGAAGTCAAGGCTACTTCACCAACAAACAGGCAAGTTGTCTGTGCGTTGTATCCGTAACGCACGATTTTTCAACTGGACCCGTCCTCCATCCGACGCAATCCGGAGAGCGCATCGATTCGGGATTTCAGCCTGTCCCATTCTTCAGGGTCCATACCATTTCTTGTCCAGGCCTCGGTATCCCGCACGACATCAGCCTCAAATTCCGCTCGATTCACGTTAGCATAGAAATGCCACCATTGCATTTCGGGCGACTCATCGGACGTTGCGGGATCTGGCCGGCGTTCTGCTGTCGGGCTGCAGGAAGCCCTGATCACAACGTCCGCTTTCTCGCTGAGCCCCTGAATCGCCAGAACCTGCATCAGCCTTACATGCATGTCTTCCGGATGGAATCGCCCTTCAGCATCCAGATCTTCCTCCACAAACATCATGATCGCAGACCGCAGATCAGTGAGATCCTCCGGGAGCGCCAGGCGACACCAGGCATCCCCGACATGCTCGGCCAGCCAGGGATAACGCAGCACCAGATCGGTCAGCTTCTCCAGACTTCCCCGATCGCCACTGAAAGGTATCTCTGCCCGTGCTCCGAGACTGATGTCAGGAAGAGCGGGACCGGCCTTCCCTGACCTGCCTCCGCCATATGCTTTGCCGCCGCCATACGACGGGCGCTTCTGCCGATAGGTCTGAAAGAACCTGTCCAGCAAGGAGGAGCGGTATTCGGAACCAAGGGTCTTGTCCTCGATCTTCGCAGCGGCCTGCGTGAGGCGGCCACGGAGAGCAGCCCGCTGCTCGGGAGTCGGCTGCGCTGGCGTTCCTTCCGCGAGCAGATCGAAGAGCATCTCCGCCAACGGACGCGCCTGATCGAAGAGAGTGGCGACAGCCTCACGGCCACGATGCTGGAGCAGACTGTCGGGGTCCTCACCTTCGGGGAGGAGGCATATCCGCAGGCCGCGTTCGGCGGAGATGAGGGGTAGCGCGGTTTCGGCGGCGCGAATGGCGGCCCGACGACCGGCGGCATCACCGTCGAAGCAGAGAATGGGGGATGAAGTGGCCTGCCAGAGGATTTCGAGTTGCTCGGGCGTCATGGCGGTCCCAAGCGGGGCCACCGCGCCCGTGAAACCTGCCTGATGCAACGCGATCACGTCCATATAGCCTTCGACGACCAGAGCCTCGACTGGTGGCGCGCCCTTGGGACGGGCGGCGCGCAAGGCCGGACGGGCGCGGTCGAAACCGAACAGGAGACGGCGTTTGGAATAGAGCGCGGTTTCGGGGCCGTTGAGGTATTTGGGCTGTCCGTCGCCGAGAATGCGACCGCCGAAGGAGACGAGGTCGCCGCGCCGGTCCCGGATAGGGAATGTCACGCGGTTCCAGAACAGTTCGCCTTTGGGATGCCCCTGCTCGTCAAAGCGCATGAGTCCGGCTTCCGCCATGGCTTCGGGTGTGATGCCGTGGGGCTTGAGAGCATCCACCAGCGCGTTGCGGCGATCGCTGGCCCAGCCGAGGCCGAAGGCGGCGATGGTCTCATCGGTAAGGCCGCGTCGACGGAGGTAGTCGAGGCCCGGGCGTCCGGCAGGCTGATGCAGGTCGTGGGTGTAGATGCGCTGGGCGGCTTCGAGCACGTCGCCGAGGGTTCTCTGACGGGCCGCCTCCTCACGCGCCTGAGGACTGGGCCTGGGCACAGTGAGCCCGGCTTCGGCGGCGAGGGTATCCACGGCCTCAGGGAAAGCTTTTCCTTCGATCTGCATGACGAAAGAGATGGCGTCGCCGTGCGCACCGCACCCGAAGCAGTGGAAATGGTCATCGTAGACGTAGAAAGACGGGGTTTTCTCGCCGTGGAAGGGGCAGCACCCCTTCCAGTTGCGTCCTGAGCGCGTGAGCTTGACGCGACGTCCGATCAGGGGCGCGAGCGGGGTTCTCGCGCGGAGTTCGTCGAGGAAGGCGGCATCAAGGCTCATACAACCATGATTTAGGCGGAGAGAGCGGCCTTGACGAGACCGTTTGCGCGACCGAGATCGAGGGATGCGCCGAATTTCGTTTTAAGAGCGCCCATGACCTTGCCCATGTCCTTCATGGTGGCCGCGCCGGTCTCGGAGACAGCAGCTTTGACAGCAGCTTCGAGAGCCGCTTCGTCCATTTCCGGCGGCAGGAATTCACGGATGACTTCGATTTCCGCTTCTTCCTTGGCCGCAAGCTCTTCGCGATCCCCGTCGCGATACAGTTTTACGGATTCCTGACGGGATTTGACCATGCCCCGCAACGTGGAGGTGATGTCGTCATCCGCGAGGGCGTCCTTGCCCTGCCCGCGTGCGGCGATGTCAGCGTCCTTGATCTTCGCACCGATCATGCGGAGGGTCATGACACGCTCTTTCTGGCCGGCCTTCATGGCGGTCTTGGTTTCGTCGGCGATGCGGGCGCGGATGTCGGTCATGGGACGAGCCTCCAGAGAATATGTCAGGTGCAGAGGGGTGTCTCCCGGATTGGCGGGATGGTCAAGGCGAACACTGATGCACGCTCGGCGAACTGGCCAGACATCAGATGAGAACCTGGAGGGCTGTGGCAACCTCTTTGTATTGATGCCTGGACTGTGATTCCCTTTTTCCGGTTCTGGCTGGAGGAATGGCGCTATCCTGAAAGAGCATCAGGCGGGTGCATCAGCGGCCGATCCGTGCCGCAAGCACGGGATCAGCGATGCGACGTTCTACACATGGCGGTCGAAATACGGTGGCATGGAGGTATCGGAGGCACGGCAGTTCAGGGCACCTGAAGAGAAGAACGCGAAGCTGAAGCGGCTTCTGGCAAAAAATTTGTAACGCCCGGTTTGCGGCGGGAAACCACGACCTCGGCGATTACGGAGCGAGATTACTCGTAGCGGCGCGCCTGTCGGCTGATGGGTCTGGATCCAGAGACCTGACGCTATGCGTCACGATGACCCCAACTCAAAACTGAGGTCACGTTCGGGGCAAAGTCAAACAATATCAAACCGCCTGAACTACGTATTTTCCTCCATTGCAGAACTGGCAAAACGGATCTTTCTATGCTGCATGCAAGGTATGGATACTCGCACCGCCAATCGCCCACAGTATCATGCCTGATCCGAAAGAAATGGCTTCCCCGGTTCTTCTTGAACGGGCCGTCGGACTCTACGGACTGGATGTACGCCTCTCCGGGCATGCCACACGGATCGCAGAGCTGCGACAGCAGGGCTGTTGCCGTATCCTGATGCCGCGCCGCCCCCAAGGCACACCGGAAGCCGTGCTGGTCAATGTCTCCGGCGGCATAGCGGCGGGAGATCGGATCAGCGGCGCCATTGTCTGTCGCGCAGGAAGTTACCTGACCGTTACGACACAGGCGGCGGAGCGCATCTACAAGGCACGGGATGAAGATACGCCAGCCCGGATCGAAGCACGTTGTCAGGTTGAAACAGGAGCACGACTGGACTGGCTGCCTCTGGAGACGATCTTTTTCGATCGCAGCGCGGCATCCCGTCTGCTGGAAGTCGAAATGGCCGGAGACGCGACCTTTCTTGGCTGCGAGACACGGGTTTTCGGGCGTTCAGGTTCCGATGAGACGGTCGAGAGCATCCGTCTGCGGGATCGTCTGCGGGTCAAACGGGCTGACGAATTGCTCTGGGTAGAGTCGCTGATCGCGGAAGGATCGCTCGCACGCCTTCTGGAGCAGAAAGCTGTCGCCGCCGGACGGACGGTGATGCTGACCCTGTGGCTGGTCGCGCCGGATGCCGAAAGATGGTTACATCCCGTACGGGCTGCGCTTGGCGGAAAGGGCGATACCGTGGAAGCCGCCGCATCGGCATGGAACGGCATGCTGGTGCTCCGTGCGCTTGGAAACAGCAGTCTCGCCATATCGAGGCTTTCGCGGCAGTTGCTCTCCATTCTGAGAGAGGGACAGGGCGATCCGGTGACGTGGCGCACATGATAAGGCAGGATCACATGAAAGAACGGTGGCCGACGCGCCGTAGGCTGGACAAGGGAGCATTCGGGTCATGAAACTGACGCCTCGGGAAAAAGACAAGCTGCTGGTGGCCATGGCGGCCATCGTCGCCCGAAAGCGGCTGAAACGGGGGGTCAGGCTGAATTACCCGGAAGCGATCGCGCTCATCACGGATTTCGTGGTCGAAGGCGCACGAGACGGTGCGAGCGTGGCCGATCTGATGGAACGCGGCGCGCATGTCATCACACGCGATCAGGTGATGCAGGGCGTCGCCGAGATGATCCACGATGTTCAGGTCGAAGCGACCTTCCCCGATGGCACAAAACTGGTGACGGTTCATGACCCGATACGCTGACCCCCTCCCCCCCGGTGGCGTCCCCGGCGAGATTTTCCCCAAAGCGGGCGACATCGAACTGAATGAGGGTGCGGAACGCCTGACGCTGCTGGTTACCAACACGGGTGACCGTCCGATTCAGGTCGGCAGCCACTATCATTTTGCCGAAACCAATCCGGCCCTGAAGTTCGATCGCGACAGGGCGCTTGGCTGGCGGCTGGACGTGCCATCGGGCGGCGCGCTGCGTTTCGAGCCGGGACAGGAACGCGAAATCACGCTTGTGCCGTTCCGGGGCGCACGACGCGCCATCGGCTTTCGGGGTGACGTCATGGGGGAGATCGACTGATGGCAAGACTGAGCCGCTTTGACTACGCCATGACCTATGGGCCGACGACGGGCGACCGTCTGCGGCTGGCCGACACGGCTATTGTGGTCGAGATTGAAAAAGACTTCACCATCTATGGTGAGGAAGTGAAATTCGGTGGCGGCAAGACCATCCGTGACGGCATGGGCCAATCCCAGCGCACCAACGCCGAAGGGGCTGTGGACACCGTCATCACCAACGCCGTGATCCTCGATCACTGGGGCATCGTGAAAGCCGATGTCGGGCTTGTCGGCGGCCGTATCCATGCCATCGGCAAGGCGGGCAACCCGGATGTTCAGCCCGGCGTGAACATCATTGTCGGTCCCGGTACGGAAGTCATTGCCGGTGAAGGTAAAATCCTGACGGCAGGTGGTATCGACAGCCACATTCATTACATCTGTCCGCAGCAGATCGAAGAGGCCCTGTCATCCGGCATCACCACCATGCTCGGCGGCGGCACCGGCCCTGCCACCGGCACGGCGGCGACCACCTGCACGCCCGGTCCCTGGCACATGGCGCGGATGCTGCAGGCGGCGGAAGGTCTTCCCGTGAATCTGGCCTTCGCGGGCAAGGGCAATGCTTCCCGTCCCGAGGCGCTGGAAGAGATGGTGCGCGCCGGGGCAAGCTGCCTGAAACTGCACGAGGACTGGGGCTCCACGCCTGCCGCCATCGACTGCTGCCTGTCGGTCGCCGACCGGATGGACGTGCAGGTGATGATCCACACCGACACGCTCAATGAAAGCGGTTTCGTCGAAGACACCATCGCCGCCTTCAAGGGCCGCACAATCCATGCCTTCCATACCGAGGGCGCGGGCGGCGGACATGCGCCCGATATCATCCGTGTGGCGGGACTGCCGAACGTCCTTCCCTCCTCCACCAATCCCACGCGCCCCTACACCATTAACACACTGGATGAGCATCTCGACATGCTCATGGTGTGCCATCACCTGAACCCGAGCCTGCCGGAAGATATCGCCTTCGCCGAAAGCCGCATCCGTCGGGAAACCATTGCTGCCGAAGACATCTTTCACGACATGGGCGTGCTGTCGATGATGTCCTCCGACAGTCAGGCGATGGGGCGTGTGGGCGAAGTCTCCATCCGCACATGGCAGACCGCGCACAAGATGAAGATCCAGCGTGGCGCGCTGCCGGGTGATGGCGACGCGGACAACAATCGCGCCAAACGCTACATTGCGAAATACACGATCAATCCCGCCATTTCGCATGGTCTGGCGCATGAGGTCGGTTCGGTCGAGGTTGGAAAACTGGCTGATCTCGTCCTGTGGGATCCGGCTTTCTTTGGTGTAAAGCCTGATCTCGTGGTCAAAGGCGGGGCCATCGTCTACGCGATGATGGGTGATCCAAATGCTTCCATCCCCACCCCGCAGCCGGTGCATGGCCGGATGATGTTCGGCGGCCTCGGCGGTTCTCTTGCCGCGACCTGCGTGACCTTTGTGTCTCAGGCTGCGCTGGAAGACGATATCGGCCATAAGCTCGGCCTCAGACGTCATCTGTCGGCTGTGTCGAACACCCGTGGCGGCATCGGCAAGCGGAGCATGATCCACAACGATGCGACCCCGGTGATCGAGGTTGATCCTGAAACCTATGAAGTCCGCGCCGACGGCGTGCTTCTGACCTGTGAACCAGCGGAGATCCTTCCCATGGCCCAGCGTTATTTCCTGTTCTGACATGAGATGTTCTGAAATCCTGCCAGCGGGAAGCTGGGACCGTTCGCGTGAGTGCGATGTCTTTTCCGCCGATTACGAAGGCCGTCATCGTCGTCGCATGATGCTCGACCTGCGTTCAGGCGAGCGGATGCTGCTTGATCTGGAGCACGCACGTCTGCTCCGCACCGGAGAAGGGCTGTTGCTGGAAGATGGACGTGTGGTGCGGGTCGAAGCGCAGGAGGAAGACCTGCTGGAAGTGACCGGTCATGACACGCTGCATCTGCTGCGTATGGCTTGGCATCTGGGAAACCGGCATCTGCCTGCCATGATCGAGGAAAAACGTATCCTGATCCGCAATGACCACGTGATTGCGGACATGGTGCGCGGGCTGGGTGGTCACATTCATACCGTCCGTGCGCCATTCGATCCGGAAACAGGCGCTTATTCCTCTGGACATGGAGATTCTCACACCCATGATCACAAGCACAGTCATGAGCATGGCGACGGGCATCACCACCATCACTGACCATCTGCCAGAGATATGATGCACGCACTACAACTCACCAGACTTCTCTCGTGGCTTTCACCGGCTTTTCCAACCGGTGGGTTCGCTTACAGCCACGGACTGGAGTGGGCCATAGAGTGCGGTGACGTCACCAGCGTTGTAACACTTGTCGAATGGATCGACAGTCTTCTGACATATGGCAGCCTGCACACCGACATGATCCTCCTGCGGGCGGCGTGGCGGGCGGAAACACTGGATGAAATGTATTCAGTAGCTCAGGAGGGCTGCGCGCTCTCATCCTCACGCGAGCGGTTTGAAGAAACCGTCAAACAGGGCGAGGCATTTTTACGGGCCGTGAAAGTGTGGGACTGCCTGCCTCCTTCCGTCACGACACTGGCCGTTCGCTGGCCCCTGCCGGTGATGTACGGCGTAACGCTGAAAGCCGCAGGATTTGACGAAGATGTGGCCGCCCTCGGTTGCGCCCATGTCGCGGTTTCAGCCCTTGTCTCGGCAGCGGTGCGGCTGATCCCGCTCGGCCAGACGGATGGGCTGCGTGCGCTTTCCGCTCTTGAAGGCCGGATGGCAGCAACCGTGACAACAACACAATCCCTCACGCTGGAAGATGCGGGAGGACTGTGTTTCCGCTCGGATCTTGCAGCCATGCACCATGAAACTCAGGAAACGAGGTTATTCAGAACATGACAAACAGACATCACGGTCCACTGCGCGTTGGTATCGGCGGCCCTGTCGGCACCGGCAAGACGGCGCTCATGGACGCGCTCTGTCGGCGTTTTCGCGATGACTTCGATATTGCCGCTCTGACCAACGACATCTATACCCGTGAAGACGCGGAATTCCTGACACGCGCAGGATCACTCCCCCCCGAACGCATCATGGGGATCGAGACCGGTGGCTGCCCCCACACGGCCATTCGTGAGGACGCCAGTATCAATCTGTCCGGCATTGATGAACTGAACGGGAAATTTCCCAATCTCGATATTGTTCTTGTCGAAAGTGGCGGAGACAATCTGGCGGCCACATTCAGCCCGGAACTGGCCGACCTGACGATTTATGTGATCGATGTGTCGGCGGGTGATAAAATACCCCGCAAGGGAGGGCCGGGCATTACGAAAAGCGATCTTCTTGTTATCAACAAGATCGATCTTGCTCCGTATGTCGGAGCGGATCTGTCCGTCATGGACCGCGACAGCAAGCGCATGCGTGGTGAACGACCTTTTGTCTTTACGAACATCCGTTCGGGTCAGGGAGTTGAGGAAATCGCCCTGTTCATTTGCGACAAGGGCGGCCTGTCCTCTGCCAAAGAGAAATCATAAAACTATCCGGATGGTACTGTGTTCAGGAAAGTTCCGAAATATCGCCTTCAGATAAAGAGCACCTGCACAGCAGGTAAATATGCTTGTCAAGGCTTTGCCCGAATTTTACAAAGAGACTTACGGCGTGTCGTCATTTAAACCGTGAGTGTGGCGCGTAGATGTTGTACTTTGTGTCTGCGTGTGCTGACTGTTTTCCCGGTTTTTGGAGAAGACAAACGGATGCGACGCTGCGGTTTGCGCGATGATCAATGGGAGCGGATAAAGGATCTTCTTCCCGGCCGTGAAGATCATGTCGGCGGCACGGCTGTGGACAACCGTCTGTTTGTGGAAGCCGTACTGTATCGCTACCGCGCGGGCATTCCGTGGCGTGACCTTCCTGCCCGGTTCGGTGACTGGAAAAAAGTGCATCGCCGCTCTGGGCAATTCGGTGGAACTCGCTATCACGCCCGGACAGGCTGCCGATATCACCCGGGCGAACCGCTTCTGGAAAACATCGCCCCGGATGCCTTCCTTACCGACAGGGCGTATAATGCGGACAGGCTGATCGACCGACTGGCAGAGCGCGGGATTACCCCGGTCATCCCGCCAAAACACAACAGAACGACACGACGGAAAACCGATTTCTCACTACCGTGAACGAAACCTTGTCGAGCAGTTCTTCAATAAACTCAAACAGCTCCGATTTATCGCACCCCACTATGACAAACTGAAATCAACTTTCCTCGCAGCCGTGCAGTTCGCCTCAATCATCATCCTGCTTAAATGACGACACACCGTAAAATAAATACGTGAAGGGGTCTATAACCCCTTCCAGGCGCAAAGGTCCTGATACGTGCTTGCTGCACACATGGATGCCTTGAAAACAACCGATATCGACAAATCTTCCGTCTGGAACATCAAGTCCGGCTTATAGAATTGTCTTTAGCAGGCCTCTTCAAGGAGCCGCGCGCATCTGATCATCTTTCAGGCGGCTCTGCGTTGACAGTGGCATGGTCATGGTCGGACAGACTTTCAGCACTTCCTGCCGCTTGATTGCTGCCAGTTGTTGGGTCTGTTTCTCGATAGCTGCATCAGAAACTTCATCACCAAGAGGCTTTCCTTCTGGTGACAAAGTTATGCCATTCATAATTCCAATTCCCTGAATGGGGTCAAATTTTACAAAAAAACCATTATCGGCAGTATCTTTACCACTTGATACAGCATCCGACAGCTTCTGCCGCAGCAAGATAATCCGATCGGAAACCCGCACATCTTCCGCAAAGAGATGACGGCAATCCATCGTCTCATAGGCCGGAGAAGCCAGGGCAAAATCGTTTCCTGCACAGGAAGCGATTATAAAAGCTCCAATCTGGACCGTTCGCTTCAAGGTTATCATACCATTATCCCCCGCCATTTCGTTCGTGAGCCAATGGCTCAATAATGTCATCCATTTGCCCGGCATCAGTACTGAAACTGCATACCCAGAAGAAAAGCATTTGAGGTACGTGTACTGGCAGGATGGTAACGCACATAATCGAACGTAAAGCGAAGGTTGTGACCGTCCATCACGTAGTTGGCTCCAGCATCGAACTGTGTCGTTTTCGGATGTCCAGGTCCGTAAAGGTCTCTTTTGAAACGAAACTGCTGATAACGTACGAGAGGCTGGATGCGCCCCCAACCCAGTTTATACGGAATGAGATACGCCGTACTGGCCAGAAAGGCTGTGCCGTTATTGATTCCACCGACATTGCCATAGTCTGGCGAACGCTGACCGTAACCGGCAGGAATATCTTTCACGCCATCAGTATAATACTGATAGTAGGCGCCCTCTAAAGTATAAACGCCATATCGTGCATTTTTACCGATCTTCTTTTCAAAAAGACCGTCAACATTCCAGGCCTTGTAATCGCCTTTTTGCTGGGCACTTCCGACACCGTCAACCTCATATTGTCCGGCAAGACCAATCGCAAGGATGTCAGCCTTACCGTAATAAGTGCTGGCGGTATAATACGCGGGCGAAGGCTCCGGATCGAGAAAGTTGTATTCCATACGCCCGGCGAACAGAGGATGTTCGCCATAATTCGAACCACCATTAACCCAGTTGTGACCCCGATACATTCCAATGGTGTAGCGGAAACGGTCTTTCAGCGTTTTTCCCCAGATCGTGATGCCATCATCTCGACCAGACCAAGCTCCAGGATACTGGGAAACAAGGGGGTAGGCATACGTGCTGAGAAAATAGGGACCATCAAGGTTGGAACGATCACTTCCCGGCAACATCCGACCAAACCAGATATTAAATTCTTTCCAGGGTTCAACCTGAAGAATTCCATCCAGAAGATTCCAGTTTCCATCTCTCAGACGCTCAAGATTGAGAGTCGTCTTGACGTATTTATGGAACTGGGCGCCCATGTAGATACGCAGATCTGAGGCACTGGCGGCACTGGAATTACTTGGAGTCGCTCCTGGATCCCTAGTGAGATACTGCCCTCTCACACCAACACCAAATGTAAAGTATTGATTCTTGCCAAAATTGACGGTCATCGCTGCCTTTGATCGCTCAGGCGCCATCAGTCCCAGCGTTGCAAAAGCTGACAGGATACTTCCACAACGAAGTAATTTCTTTTTTCGGTCCAATGATAACCGTGACACTCGCGCACCCATGAACACCCCCTTATGGCCGTAACCATCACCCGGCGACATGATTACGTTACGGTAACGGATCACATGGAAGGAATGCGTAAAATTACCTATATGTAAGACTATCGCAGCCGATCACTCTGATCAGAAACGCCTCTCCAGAATTCATTTCCAAACAATTCGTTGAAAATATTGCCATTTTATAAGGAAATCCGTTTCTGAAAAACACTCTCCAAAACTCCAAATAGAAGAAAAAGTTCAACATAAACTCTCGATTTAAAAAAACACACCATCAGTCAGCAACGATAAAAACACTCTTTTCCTGATATATTCTCTCTCTTAACCATAGTGCTGCTGGACCATGCACTTTTTTCTTGTGCCATACTATAGAGAGAGGAACCTGATGATGACCTGCGTCAAATTGCAAGTCAGGAACTACAATATATGATGCCACAGGAGATGACGCCAGAACGTGATCTGAAATGAAAGCCCAGCCAACGCCATGTTTGACCATTTCCAGAATAAGCCAGTTACTTTCAACCCACCACACTTCAGCGGCTATCCGCAGGCTCTCCCTGTCCTGCTTCTTGCCGCGTGACGCCACCAGAATCTGCCGGTAGCGTTTCAATTCCTCCCAGGCCACAGGCTGTTCAGCCAGGGGATGGTTACGCCCGCAGACAAGCCGCAGCGGCACTCGTCCTATCGTCCGAAACGCGAGATCAACAGGCGGGGTAGTCTGCTGCCACATTACCCCGAGATCAGCCGTTCCGGCCTGCACCATGTGCCCCACATCTTCCATCAGGGGTAACAGCAGTTCCAGTTCAACATGAGGAAAGCGTGCTGCAAAATCCTGAAAAATAGGCCCAAGGGCATTTTCCGGATAGAGTTCATCAATGGCGACAACCAGACGATTTTCCACACCTTCTTCCAGAGAGCGCGCCAGCCCTACAAGATGCTCGCGCCGATCCAGAACGACACGCGCCTCCTCAAGCAGTCTCTGGCCTGCTGGTGTGAGAACTGGAACACGTCCCTCCCTGTTGAACAGCAGGATACCAAGGTCGTCTTCCAGATTACTGACATGCGTACTGATTGCAGACTGAGCTTTGCCTGTCCGGCGTGCAGCCGCGGAAAATGAACCCGCGGCCGCAGCCTCTACGAACGCCTGTAGCTGATCAAAAGAGATACTCACTAATCCATCTCAAAAACAGATAGGTTCTAACTTTTTCTGAGCGAAAAATCAGATAGGTTGCGCCGCATGTCAACCGAATCCATTCAATCCACCGCAGCCCTGCGTTCCGGCACAGATCGTCTCCGTCACGCCCTGCTGTTTGAGTGCGTTGCGCTCGCCATCGTAATTCCATGCGGCAGTATTCTATTTGGGGTGCAGGCTTCAGACATGGGGGCGATCGGCATTGGCAGCGCTCTCACCGCAATGCTGTGGAATTACCTCTATAATCTGCTTTTCGACCACGCCATGCTTCGCCTCAGGGGGGCAACCAGTAAAACCATCACTGTAAGGCTTCTGCATACAGTGCTGTTTGAGGCTGGACTGCAGATTGTCCTGCTTCCAGCGATTGCGCTTTATCTTGGCGTCTCAATCACGCTTGCCTTCTCGCTCAGCATGTCGATCGCGCTCTTTTATCTGGTTTATGCGTTTGCATTTAATATGGCTTATGATTCGATATTTCCTGTTGGGCATACCACCACACGACCGACTTCAGTTATGCCGGCAGAGTAACCTGGCTGATTTCCGGAAACACAGGTGATACAAAACAAACAATTCCATATTGTCCTTTCTCGGCCTGCTGCCCGCGTTGCGGGCAGCCTCTTTCACGGCCTCACACCATTTGCAGCAAAACGCGCCTCAGTAACTCAGGGTAAAGCCACCATAACCAGCCCGGCCCTGCTGTAGATATCCAACAGGATTTTCAAACTGCCGGTTCAGAAGGTTGTCGGCACGAGCAAAAACCGTCAGGAAGCGGTTGATCTGATAGCTGGCAGCCAGATCAATGGTGAAATAGCCATGCCCTTTGGCACAGATTACACAATAGCTGCCGTTCGCCGCGTAGACCGGATAATCCCGCCAGCCACTGACATAAAGAATATTACCAGACAAGGTGAGATCCTTGACCGGCTTCCATGTCGTGTTGAAATTGAACTTATGCTGCGGGCGACGCTGAAGTGGCTGATCATCCGTCGTGTCGCGCGCGTGAGTCCAGGTGTAGTTGAGGTTGAACTCAAGATTATCGAGAGCTTTCCAGTTCAGGAACGCCTCGACACCGAACATGCGGGCACGATCCACATTGGCGTAAGAATATGTTGACGTATAGGCGGAATAAGTCGCCGTTGACTGAATCAGATTACGGACATGATTTTCATACCATGTCGCGCCAAAATGCACCCGGTCATGAGCCAGTTTCTGCTCGACAGTCACATCGTAACCGATCAGGCGTTCGGCCCTTAGATTCTGATTTCCCTGATAATTGTAGTAGCTACCATTCAGCTTTCCAAAAAGCTGATAGAGCGACGGACCGTGAAAGCCGCTGCCCGCACTGGCCTTGATGATGGTTCCTGTGCCGGGAATATGGATGGCAGGCGCCACGCGCCATGTCACATAATGTCCGTAGCGGGAATTGGAATCATAACGGACATTGGCTGCACCATAAAGAATCCGATTCCAGTTTCCCTGATACTGACCGTAGCCTGCTGTCGTATCCATGGTGGCGCGGGCGCTGTAAGGCGCGTCATTCGTTCCCGTCCCGTCGCTCTGGTTACCGTAATAGGTCTCGTGGAAATGCTCGGCGCCCACAAGAAACGAACCGTATTTCTTGAGATCCAGCGTACCGTGCCAGTCAATCTTCAGACGTGAAGAACGATAGTAGTTCGGATCATAGAGACGCGCGCCTCCATCAGAACCTGTGCCGGTATAGGTGAAGTTCCGCCAGTTGGTCATGTAACCCAGCCCGATCACCTGATCGAACAGGCCATCCCAGGATCGCAGATGCGCCGTCCCACGGACAACGGCCTCATTCTGGATCGTCCGCTCGCGTTCATGCTGGGCGTCCCCGTAGACTTCATCCAGCATATCGTAAGAACCATACGAACGGTAATTACTCTGCATAAGACGCGATGTAAGACCGAGATCAAAATTATCCGTCACATCGTAGTCCATACGGACATTCGCGCTGCGATTGTCGTAGGTATTGCCCCGATCGCGCTGCTCTTTCGTCACATTGGAAAAGATGCTGGCATACCGTTCGATATAACGGGGAATGCTGTGGAACCCGACCTGTCTGTAGTGCGACAGTTCGACATTATAGTGGAAACGGTCAAGGCTGCCCCGCGCACCCAGCACCTGATTGAAGGTCCCGTAAGACCCACCTTCCATGCGCGCGAAAGCCTTCACACGTCCCTGCCCTTTCGCCGTGGTCATATCGATCACGCCTGCCATGGCGTCCGCGCCGTAAAGGCCGCTCTGCGGGCCTCGAAGAATCTCGATCCGTCCCAGTCCGTCCGTCATGAACTGCGCCGGATCGAACGCGCCGGTGGCATTGCTTCCGTCGTTCATATCCATGCCGTCGAGACGAACCTTCACCTCGTTGGCATTGCTTCCGCGCATGAAGATGGCTGTCAGGCCGCCCATTCCACCGGTCTGCACCACGTTCAGGCCCGGTTGTCTTTCCAGAATATCTGACAGGGACCGCCGTTGCTGCGTCTGAATCTGCTGTTCGGTGATGATCGTCATGGCCGTGCCGATCTCGTCAGCCTTGATCGGACGACGGGCGGCGCTGACCGTGATGGATTCGGGCCAGGAGTCAGTATGCTCAGAGAGCATGGAGCGGATACCGGGCATGTCAGTATTCCTGACTGCTGGATGGGCCGCCACCGTCTTTCCGCTCTCAGTCGCAGAGGCATGAGCCGGGGCAGTCGTTGCAAGAAGTGCCGAGAAAAATGAAGCACCGGTCAAAAGGAGCGCGCGAAAGGGCATTACGATCAGCTCGTGGTTGTCTGCGTTGCCACGAGCAAAAGGAGGTCATGTTTCACACAACCGTTCCAACCTGCCAGATCACCCCGTCCGACACGTCTCGTCCACAACATCCGGTATGATGGCAGGTCTCCTGGCTCGCGGTTTTTGGAGAGACAGCCCTTCCCTTCCCGGAGAAAAATGCTCCAGTGAGCCGACTTTACGCCGGACAGCTATCCCAACCGCTTACAGTTGCGGGGGCAGCCCGGGCCTTGGCGGCCACGCAGCCACCTCACCCGGTTCCCTTTTCATCCCTCGGACGCGACCTGTACGCGCCGTATGGGAACCATCATGAAAGAAATGATTTATAGAGCGGTCACAGCGAGTCAATCATATCTGTGTAGCCGTGTCACAGACTGTTGCGTCAACACCACAACATCGAAAGCCCTCAGGCAGCCGGAGCAGCGCGAGCCGCATCCATAAGCCGCCGCATTTCCTGCACAACAGCCGGAAGCCCGTCGAAGATCGCCTGTCCGATCAGAAAATGCCCTATGTTCAGTTCCACGATTTCCGGAATGGCGGCCACCGGCGCGACATTGCCAAAGCTCAGACCATGACCGGCATGCACTTCCAGCCCCAGCCCCGCCGCCTGTGACGCAGCCACTTTCAGACGGGCGAGTTCTCCATCCCTGCCATGAGCATAGGCGCCTGTATGGAGTTCGACCACAACGGCTCCCACAGCGGCGGAGGCGGCAATCTGTTCCGGGTCAGGATCAACAAACAGAGAAACCCTGATGCCATTTTCACGAAGTTTTCTGATCATCGGCACCAGACCAGCGGTCTGGCCAGCAACATCCAGACCACCTTCGGTCGTCACTTCCTCCCGCCGTTCCGGCACGATGCAGCTCGCATGTGGCTTCAGCTTGCAGGCGAGCGCTACCATTTCCTGCGTCGCCGCCATTTCCATGTTAAGAGGCGCTCGCACGGTCGTGCGGAGACGGTTCAGATCCTCATCACGAATATGTCGCCTGTCTTCGCGGAGATGGGCGGTGATACCATCAGCACCTGCCTTGACGGCGAGCAACGCCGCTTCCACCGGGTCAGGGTGCGTGCCCCCACGTGCATTACGGATCGTGGCGACGTGATCAATATTCACACCAAGACGCTGACGCTGGATCATGAAAGCAATCCTTCTTTATAATTCAGACGATTTTCAGACAAGACATGAGCGAGACGCAGCGCCGCAACAAGACTGGTGGCCGCCGCAATGCCTTTTCCCGCGATATCGAACGCTGTGCCGTGGTCCGGGGATGTACGGACAACGGGCAGCCCGAGCGTGACATTCACACCATGCGCCATATCGAGGGTCTTGATGGGGATCAATGCCTGATCGTGATACATACAGAGTGCTGCGTCATATTTCTGACGCGCGGTGTCGGTGAACATCGTATCCGGAGGCATCGGTCCGACGACATCCACTCCTTCCGCACGCAGACGTTCGATCGCCGGGATGATCATGTCGATTTCTTCCCGGCCCATCATCCCGTCCTCTCCCGCGTGCGGGTTAAGTCCCGCGACCGCAAGACGTGGCCGGGCAATTCCAAAATCCCTTTTCAAAGAATAGGCTGTTGTCAAACCAGCCTCGACAATCATGTCTCCGGTGAGCGTATCAAGCGCCTCTCGCAGGGAGACATGGATCGTCACCGGCACCACGCGCAGCATGGGGCTTGCCAGCATCATGACTTCCCGTCCAGGAACATGGCAGAGTTCGGCAAGAAACTCCGTGTGACCGGGATGCGGAAAGCCCGCACGACGCAACACGGCCTTGCTGATGGGATTGGTCACAACGCCGCCCGCCACACCCGCTTTCGCAAGTCCAACGGCCTGGGCGATACTGTCGATCACGGCCTGACCATTGATCGGATCAGGCTCTCCGGTTTTGACAGGCGCTGACAGCCTGAGCGGGAGAACAGGAAGCGCATCCCTGAAAACAGATGGTGCTTCCCCAATAGTTTCTATTTTTTTCACTGGCAGAGCAGGCGGCAGACAGTCAGGATCACCGAGCCACGCAAAAGCTGTCCCATTTCCGCGCAAGATGTCCCATGCGCCAGCGGTGATCTCAGGACCAATACCGGCAGGATCGCCCATCGTAAGAGCGAGCGGCAAGCCTGTCATTGCGCCAACGCCTTCAGAACACGCACCCATGACCGGGCGCCTTTATGAAAGGATGTCAGACTGTATTTCTCATTCGGAGAGTGGATGCGGTCATCATCCAGACCGAAACCGATGAGGAGCGTGTCGAGGCCCAGCGCTTCCTTGACTTCGCCCACCACCGGGATGGAGCCGCCGCAGCCGATGACAGTAGCCTGCGTTCCCCATTCCTCGGTCAGCGCTGCCAACGCGCTGGCAAGCTGCGGCATATCGGCGGGAACCACGCTGGCGCGGGAACCTCCGTACGGCCTGAATTCGACCGTGCAGTCGGAAGGCACTCTCGCTCTGACGTGTTCCCGAAAACTGGCGCGGACAGATTCAGGGTTCTGCTCGCCAACAAGCCGGAAAGAGATCTTGGCCACGGCGCGAGATGGCAGGACTGTCTTGAAACCGTCCTCTTCGTAGCCTCCCGAAATCCCGTTGATTTCACAGCTTGGTCGCGACCATGTCTGTTCCAGTGCGGAATACCCCTGCTCCCCGGCGGCCCAGCGAAGCCCTACGGCGCCGAGACTGTCCCTATCCGTCGGACCGATCTCGCGCCACTGGGCGCGCACACTATCAGGGAGGTCGGGCACACCATCGTAAAATCCGGCCAGAGTGACACGGCCTGTCGCGCCATCGCGGAGATCGGAAATGATATCGCAAAGCACCTGAATCGGATTTCGGGCCGCGTTACCGAACATGCCCGAATGCAGGTCACGGTCCGCGCCGACAATCGTGACTTCCTCTCCGACCATTCCACGTAACATCGTTGTAATGGCGGGTGTTTTTGCATCCAGCATGCCCGTATCACAGATCAGGGCGAGATCTGCTTTCAGTTCGTCACTGTGCGCCTTGAGAAAAGGCAGGAGATTTTCTCCACCAGACTCTTCCTCACCTTCAATCACGACCGTCACGCCGACAGGGAGTTCGCCATCGCTTTCAATGAGAGCCCGGCAAGCCTCGATAAAGGTCATCACCTGCCCCTTATCATCCGCCGCTCCACGCGCCCTTATCTCTTTCGCGCCATCCGGATTGGACACAAGCTGCGGATCGAAAGGATCGCTGTTCCACAGCGAGAGCGGATCAACCGGCTGAACATCATAATGTCCATAAAACAGAACGTGCGGCGCACCTGCCGGTCCTTCACGTCGGGCCACGACAATCGGATGACCCGGCGTCTCATGGATGACGGTCGCAAAATTCAATGAGGACAACTCCGCCTTCAGCCATTCAGCAGCGAGACGGCAGTCTTTCGCATGAGACGCCTGTGTCGAGATGCTGGGAATACGCAGGAACGCGAAAAGACGCTCCAGTCCTAGTTCCAGATTGTCATCGACCTTTTGCAGAACGTCCATCGGTCCGGGCATTGAGTGCTTCCTGTCTGATCTGTCCCCATCGCTGGGACCGATGGCATCATGACACTGGAAGCAGTCTTATGGAATGTCTGCGCGGCTATTCGCCGAACCAGCAGGGATCATTCACGGTTTCCCAGAATACGATCCATTCAGAAACACCCATTCGGCATGCCCGCAAAAGCACCTGCGCCCCCAAAATAGCCGTTTCCACAATAATCATTGTGAAACTGAATGGATTTTAGGGATGGATAGTCTGGAACAGGATTTTACTCCCGCAATCAAAATACACTCTCATGTAGAGGATGCATCACCACGACGATGAAAAGGAAACACCTGTCGTATTCGCCGTCTCATATGGCGAATACGACTCACCTGGTGTCCTTATTTATTTGCCGGAGCCGCCTTCAGTTTCAGTATCCAGAGCTCGGCAATGTCGTGTGCAGCACCGTCTCCTCCAACCGTCTGGAAAGTGGCTATGGCATCCGCCGTGTGACCAGCATCCATCTGGGCTTCGCCAAGCCGCAGATGCGCGATATCGCTATCAGTGACGCCTTTTTCAATCGCCTGCTTCATAAGGGAGAGCCCCTTATCCGCCTGACCAAATGAAACGTAATTATAACCCACCAGCAAAAGCTGACCACCGCTCTTTGCTTTCAAGGCAGAAGCCTCGTCCGCCGCGATCGATGCCTGCTTCCTGTCCGCCGCTGCATTGATGAAGTTACGAAGCTTCACTTCGCGATCAGCACCGGGACCTTTTCCCAGAACGCCAAGCGCGTTGCCCTGAGACAGGAACACCAGACCCACCTTTGGCAGGCCTACCTGGGTTGCGACCTCAGCAGCATCAATAAAATCAGAAGCCAGCTTCAGATTTCCGGCGGCAAGACGAATACGATACACATCCAGCTGAAGCGCCGATGGCAGGCGATCGTTAACTACCAGACTGTGAAGCAACTGAGCCCAGTAATCGGGTTTGGGATAATATGTGGCCAGCAGTGTGTATGTATGCATCTGACCTGCAGCATCCTTGAGCTGCGTCTGGCAGGACGCCAGCATGAGCAGCTCATTTTCGGATGGCAGCTTCTTCGCCTGCAGTGTCTCATCAATCAGCTTTTTCTGCACACGTGCAGCGTTGGCATAATCCTTCTGGAGATAATAAGCCTGAATGAGATATTTTTCGATATCCGCATTCGGCCCGATCTGCTTCAGATACCGTTCAAACCCGACAGCAGCGGCGGCATAGTCTTTTGCTGTGTAGGCAACCGTTGCTTCAGCCTGAAGCAGTTGCGCCTTGGTGTCACGTGGCGTTCGGGAAGATGCAATCAGCTTGTCGTAAGACGACTGCATCACCGCACGATCTCCAGACTGCGCCGCAATCGCGCCACGCATCTGCTCGATCACATAGGAGTCATAGTCTGTCTTGCCCGACACGCCGTCAGCAGTCGTGACACACTGCATGGCCTCGGTATAATTATGCGCGGAAAGGGCATTTCCTGCTGCCTCAAGAGACTTTGCGACAGCCGGATTCAGATTATCCTCGGCATAAGCCGCCGAAGCCGCCGTCAGACAGAGAGGAGCAAGACAGAGGACACGAATTGCGAATGACAGACGAATGAACCGCAAAGTCATGACCTCACTGCCCCTCCATGAACTGATCCTGCCCGACGATGCCGAGCTTCTTGATACCCAGCCGCTGAGCGTCAGCAAGAACGTGTGCTACGGTCTTGTAATCGGCCAGACGGTTCGGGTGAATATGCATTTCCGCCTGTTCCGGCTCAGCAGCCGCTGACTGGAACAATGCGACAAGGTCATTTTCGTTGGCAACAGGGATACCGTTCCAGGTGACCGAGTCATCAAAGTCGATGCCGACAGTAATGACCTTGTCATTCTGTTCTGTCGGCGGTGGCGGATCTCCCTGCGGCAGATTCATCGAAACCGACTGCGTCTGAAGCGGAATCGTGATGATCAGCATGATCAGGAGCACCAGCATCACGTCGATCAATGGCGTGGTGTTGATATCGACGATACCCTCGTCTTCGTCGCCCCCGGAACCCAGATTCATACCCATGGAAGAATCACTCTCTCAGCTGAACCCTGCATCGCACAAAAATTGTAGAGTGCGATGCAGTTATTGGTAACAAACGATACTCTCACCTGACACGAGCGTATAGCTTCAATGGACGCCTCAGTTATGAGGCGCCTCGATGACGAAGTCGACCCGCATCACGCCCGCTTCCTGACAGGCAGCCACCAGCTTGCCGACAGCTTCATAGCGCGCGGAGGCATCGCCACGGATCATCACCTGCGGCTGCGGCTGCTGTGCCGCAACCTTTTCCAGCCTCGCCATAAGGTCCGCATGATCATGGATGGGAGTCTGATCCCACCAGGCCTGACCATCTGACGTGACCGCCAGAGTGATGTTGTGCGGCATGATCTTGCTTGGCTGATTGACGTCTTTGGGCAGATCAACCTTCACCGTATGCGTCGCCACCGGAATGGTGATGAGGAAGATGATGAGGAGAACAAGCATGACATCTACAAGAGGTGTCGTGTTGATATCCGAGAGGACGGTGTCCTCGTCGTCTCCTCCGCCTACAGACATCCCCATGATCAGGCGCCCTGGACAGGAGTGGAAGAGCCCTTGCCTGGGCGGACGGTACCATGACGGAAGCCACCGATCATGATGGACTGAAGATCTGCAGCGAAGTTACGGATGCGCTCCATGGCTGTCTTGTTACGGCGGACAAGCAGGTTGTAGCCAAGCACGGCAGGGACAGCGGTTCCAAGGCCGATTGCCGTCATGATCAGGGATTCACCAACTGGACCCGCGACCTTGTCGATGGAAGCCTGTCCCGCGATGCCAATGGCGGTCAGCGCGTGATAGATACCCCACACCGTTCCGAACAGACCCACGAACGGAGATGTTGAGCCCACTGTGCCGAGGAAGGCCAGACCGCTCTGCAGATCACTCTGCACGGAATCAACCGCACGGTGGATCTGGGAAGATGTCCAGTCTGTCAGATCGATGGACTCCTGCATCGTGCCTTCATGATGCTCGGCGGCGACAATGCCGGTGTCAGCGATATAACGGAAGGGCGAGGATGCTTTCAGCGAGGATGCGCCATCCTGAAGCGAAGGCTTGGTCCAGAAATGCTTAACAGCGTCACGGTTGGCAGCGAAAAGCTTAGCCTGTTCCAGAAACTTGGTGATCATGATGTACCAAGTGCCAAGCGACATCACCACAAGGATAACCAGCACGGTGCGCGCCACGATGTCCCCGTTACCCCAAAGGGCGCCCAGACCATACGGGTTTTCAACAGCGACTGACGGAGCAGCGTGCGCTGCGGGCGGTTCAGAAGGAGCAGGTGCGTCTGCCGGCGCGGGGGGGGGCGTGGGCGCTTCCGCCGCTGGAGCAGCGGCCGGAGGAGCTGCATCCGGAGCTGGAGCTGGAGCCGGAGCCAATGCCGCAGGAGCCGCAGCATCCTGAGCAAATGCCACTATAGGAGCCGCTGTGCTCAGAAGAACAGCCAGCGACGGAATGACCAGCGTGGAGTAAGACAGGCGGCGTAGCAGTCGGATCATCGAGTCAGTGTCCTCATCTGATAGAACCATAGTATTATCGAGCAACCATAGTTTCAAATACAGTCAGTTGTCGCTCAGGCTGAAAGTAATCGTATAAGTGTGATGGAATTCCTTGACCGGAACACCATTTGCAGTAGCTGGCTGGTAACGGGACTTGCGAACATACTGCAGAGCCGCAGCAGCAAAGTCCTGACCACCTTTTACACTCGTGACAGTACAGTTATTGGTCATCCCTGACGCTTCCACGTCACAGACAAGCGTGACATGGCCTTCCCTGCCTTCATCCTGCGCTTCATCAGGATAATGCAGTTCGACGCGATTAAGCGGCGTGGAACCGGCCAGATGATCCGGAACCGGCGGACCGACTGGAGCCTGTACCGGCGTTGTCGGCGTAACCTTTGCCGGAGGCATCGCCTTTGGCGGCGGTGTATGTGTCACATGACGCACCACCGGACGTGGCGGAGGCTGCACCTTGATCTTCGGCGGCGGCACATAAGGCGGTGGCGGCGAAGTCATCTGAGGTGGCGGCGGTGGCGGTGGTGGCGGTGGCGGTGGCTTTATCTCCGGAATGACGGTCGCCTTGAGCGGAGGCTGTATGACAGGCACTGAGACCTTATCTTTCCAGGTAAAATAGACCACGCCAAGAATCCCGCACACCACAGCAACACCTGAGACGCCAGCAATCTTTAATGTCGGGTCACGTCGCTGTTGCGCGTAGTCCAGCATACTCGAAACTCTCCCTGGTCTGATGTCAGACGGCTCGACCTTGGTGCATTCCTGCGACAACAGATAACAGCCCGACCTGACCCTGCCTTCCGGCAAAGAGCAGCGGGACGCATCTGCGACGCATCTGCATTGCCGCGATTGGGCAATCGACGGGAGCAGATGTCAAGATGGCGAACCGCTCCTTACACAAATCATTTCCCATGCATTTATCCTGCACAATACAGAATCCTAAATGTTTCGATTTCGATATATTTATCGAAAGAATTTACCGGGAGCAATAAGCAACTTTACCGGGCCCGACCAAAATTATGACCCTATACATTATACTAAAATCGCGTCAGAAACCGCAGAAGACAGCCAGTTGCGCACGAAAATCCAGAGCGCGAACAGATATCGGGCAGCCTATGAAAATTTTTAGGCGCACCAGCAGGCTCGAATGTCAAATAATGCAAAAGCCAAACTAAATTTAATTTTAAGATTTAAAGAGGCAGATTTCCAAGTTTATGTCGGAAATCTGCTAGACTTTATTATTGTGCGGAAGCGCTGGCCTCAGAACGAGTCGCTCCGACACGGGCTGCCAGAGACGCTGCCATGAAGTCATCCAGATCGCCATCGAGCACAGCGTCGGGATTGCCCTTTTCAACGTTCGTACGGAGGTCTTTCACCATCTGATACGGTGCGAGAACGTACGAACGAATCTGATGCCCCCAGCCGATGTCCGTCTTGGCTGCCTCGGTCTGGGCGGCTGCGGCCTCCCGTCTCTGCAGTTCAGCCTCATACATGCGGGCTTTCAGCATCCCCATGGCTGTCGCGCGGTTACGATGCTGGGACCGGTCCGTCTGACACGCCACGATGATACCCGTCGGAATGTGAGTGATACGGATAGCGGATTCCGTCTTGTTGACGTGCTGCCCACCCGCACCGGAGGCGCGGAACGTATCCACTTTCAGATCGGCCTCGTTGATCTCGATCTCAATGGTGTCATCCACCACAGGAAAGACCCAGACCGAAGCAAACGAGGTCTGACGACGCGCCGCCGCATCGAATGGCGAAATCCGCACCAGACGATGCACGCCGGCTTCCGTCTTCAGCCATCCATAGGCGTTTGGACCGGAGACCTGAATCGTCACCGATTTCAGCCCGGCCTGCTCGCCCTCGGAGCTTTCGATCATGGTCAGCTTGTAACCATGCGCCTCAGCCCAGCGGCTGTACATCCGCAACAGCATCTCGGCCCAATCCTGAGCCTCCGTGCCACCTGCGCCAGCGTTGATCTCAAGATAGCAGTCGTTGGAATCAGCTTCGCCCGACAGAAGGCTTTCCGTCTCCCGCCGTTTGGCCTCGTCCGCCAGACGGTTGAGCGTCTTCATACCGTCGGCGACCATATCAGCGTCGCCCTCATCCTCCGCCATACTGATGAGTTCGAGTGTATCCTCGACCTCATTTTCGAGGCTCTGGACACCTTCGATCTGGTTGGCCAGCAGCGTACGCTCGCGCATCATCTTCTGCGCGGCGTCGGCATCGTTCCAGAGATCCGGGTCTTCAGCCCGGTTATTCAGTTCGGCAAGTCTGCCCTGGGCGACATCCCAGTCAAAGATGCCTCCTCAGCAGCGCAACCGACTGCTTGATCTGCTCGTTGAGCGCTTCCGTCTCGGCGGACATGCGACCGTGACTCCGTCTTTCGGGGTTAATCTGAACGGCGCTGAATACAGGCAGGCGCGGCGAATGTCATCCCTAGGAAAGAAAACTGAAGGCAACGGAAGAATTAAACTTACCTTCAGCTAAAAAAGGAAAAATAGCAGCATTCTCTTTAATCGACCCAAAAGGAATCAAAGGCATGAACCACTGGGATGAGGTCTTTGCAAAAAATCTTGTCGGCACCACCCTGCTGGTTGGCTTGACACGTGAGCATGGAGAAGACAGCTCGGATGAGCAGTTTTTTGGTGTGGTGACGAAGTGAGATCCCAAAAAAGGCATCACACTCCGCCTCGAAGGCTCACGAGGAGGATCTTTCTATAACCTTCCCCCCGATACCAGTTCGATCTATCCTGCGGAACCGGGAGAATATCGTCTTCACCAGACGGAAGAAGTGGTGAAAAACCCTGACTATATCTCTACATGGACAATAAAAGAAGCACCTTCTTCTGCGCCTCAGTAAAGCCCACCCATACCAATATCCCCCCCGGAAGGCTGCTGCTGTGCCGGCGCTGCTGGCGCAGCCGTATTCGAGCCACTACTGGCCGCCGCGCCTCCGCCAGCAACCGCTCCACCAGAAGACATGTCAGTCTCAGAATCAGGCAGATTTTCCGCACCCGTATCGGCAGCCGTCAACTCGCCCGTTCCGGGACTACCCGCCGCAAAGCTGGAACTGTCACCCGGCACCTGATCGTTCTTGAACGCATCCACCGTCACGCCACGTCCCGTGTCATAACGCACCAGCGTCACCCCGTCCGGCACCCGGAAATCGAGTCTGGGCCGCCCTTCGAGCGCAACCTTCATGATCCGGTTCCAGATCGGACCCGCAATGGTGCCGCCAGTCTCATTCTTGCCAAGCGACTGGGGCTGGTCAAACCCGATCCAGACGATCGTTACGAGATCGGCGGAATAACCCGCGAACCAAGCGTCATTGAAATCCTGACTTGTGCCGGTCTTGCCCGCGATCGGATTGTCGATTCCAGTTCCCGCCTGTGTGCCGGTGCCGCGTTTGATCACGTCCTGCATCATGGTGGTGATCTGAAAGGCGCTGGCTTCGCTGCTTACACTCGGACGCGTATCCTTAAGCACAGGCACATCCGTCTGACCTGCTCCCGTTACAACGGGAGGCTTCGGTTGTGCAGGCTGCCCGGACGGATCGCCCGCCTGTTCAGCCGAAGGGAAAACCGCATTTGGTTCGTTACCGGAAGACTCTGCTGCTGCCTGCGCCTGAGCGACAGAGGACAGGACAAGACCGTCAGGCCGCCAGAGGACGTGACCGTTCCGATCCTGCACGTCATCGATCAGCGTCGGCGTGACTTTATGTCCGCCATTGGCGATGGAAGCATACGCGCCGGCTTCCCGCAGCACCGTTGTCTCCACAGCGCCCAGAGCCGCCGGAAGCACATGCGGCATGTTCTGCACCAGCCCGATATCCTCGGCGACCCTGGCGACGCTCTTGATACCGATATGCGCGGCCAGACGGATGGTCACGAGATTACGGGATTCACGCAGGGCGTCGTGCAGTGTCGTCGCGCCCCAGAAATCCTTTTCGTAGTTGTTGGGATGCCAGCTTCCGTAGGAAACGGCCGAGTCATCAAACTTCTGGGAAGGGGAAATCCCCTGCTCCATCGCCGTCAGATAGACAAACGGCTTGAAGGAGGAACCCGGCTGACGCATCGCCTGCGAAGCCCGGTTGAACTGGGAAGATTCGAACGACCAGCCGCCCGACATGGCCAGCACGCGGCCTGTGTGGACATCCATCGTCACGACCGCGCCTTCGACGCGCGGAATCTGCCGGATTGCGACGCGTCCGCCCTCGGCCTGCGGCTCTACCATCAGCAGATCGCCGGGACGCAGAGCCCGATAGACCCGCATCCAGCCCAGATCCTTCGCCAGCAACGACGCACGGTGAGGTGCGCCGTTCTCAAGCCAGCCGACACTGCCATTTCCTGAATCCAGCACGACCGCCAGTCGCCAGCGATCCAGCATGCCAGTTGGATGAGGCGCAGCGGCCAGTGCGGCGCTCCATGCGGCCTCATCCTGCGCGGCGCTGCGCGTGATGGTGTCGAGATGTCCCACAGCACCACGCCAGCCGCCGTGCGACCGGTCATAGGCCATCAGCCCGTCCCGCAGCGCTGTCGTGACGGAGGTCTGCAAGGCAGGCTCAAAGCTTGTATGCACAACCAGACCGCCCTGCATGGTCTGCTGCACGCCGTATTTCTCGATCAGCTCACGACGCACTTCTTCACTGAACCACTCCGATCCGGGAGCCGGTCCGGGACGGCGAAAGCTTTTCGTGGCAAGCGATTCCTGCCGGGCGGCCTGGGCTGACTGCGCGTCGAGCCAGCCGAGTTCCTGCATGCGGTCCAGAATCCAGTTGCGCCGGTTACGCGCTGCATCCGGATAGCGATAAGGATTGTAGTTGGTCGGAGATTTCGGAAGCGCCGCCAGAAAAGCCGCTTCAGAATCATCCAGTTGATCGAGCGGCTTGTTGAAATAGGCCAGAGACGCCGCGCCAATGCCGTAAGCGCCGTCGCCGAGATAGATTTCATTGAGATAGATTTCGAGAATCTTCTCCTTGGGCAGCACCTGCTCCACACGCAGGGCGAGCAGGGCTTCCTTGGCCTTGCGTTCCATGGACAGGGCGTTCGAGCCCAGCAGCATGATTCGGGCGACCTGCTGGGTAATGGTCGAAGCGCCGAGTGGCCGTCGTCCCTTGCCGCGGGAAAGATCCGTCAGACCGGCGCGCAGAATGGCCACCGGATCGATGCCTTTATGGGACCAGAACTTCTGGTCCTCGGCAGCGAGAAAAGCATTCTTCACGCGGTCCGGGATGGCGGAATACGGCACAAAAATCCGTCGCTCTGCCGCAAGCTCGGCGATCAACCGGTCATCGCCGGAATAAAGGCGGCTCATCACCGGCGGCTGATAGGATCGCAGCCCCTCCACGGTTGGGAGATCGGACACCAGACCGGCATATTTGTACCAGACGGCCACGCCAGCCGTCGCGGTGCCAAGCAGCAACACGGCAACGGTCGTTCCCAGAAATCTCCGCCACATGCGAAAACGCGGTCGGCGTGGCGGACCACCCCAGGACGGCGGCCCTGAACCACCCTCTCCGCCTGAACCGCCTCCCCGATCGCTCCCGTCATATCCGCCGCCGTCAAGCCGGTCGCCGGGAGAAACACGCAGATCGGAGCCATTCCTGTTGCCGCCGAGACCTGTCACCTTCAGCACCAGAGCACCCCATGGTTGTCCGGTGGAATGAGGAGCCATAGCGCTCGGGGCTTCAGAATACTGCCCGTGACCGGCAAAAGCCGGATTTCGGGCGATCAGATGCGGGAAAAAAGGGCGGGATGTCATATGCGGGTCTCTATCACCGTCACGGGATGCCGTCGCCCCCCGGCGTCGCTGGAAAATAGCTGTATTTTCTGGTCCGGACTCATGGCGGATTTATGGTCGCCGGCTCTTCCTAAGGCCGCGAGCACAAGCCACGGCGCCACCCTGCATGCCGTCGGCGTGGCAGATGAAGGCCGGCATCCATGTTTCAGGCGCCTTAACTTCCCAGAACAACCCGGTTTACCGCATCATGCATTCGGCCTGAAGTGGGCGAAGTCATACTGGAGAACCAGTTTGTAAGCTGTCCCTCCCTGTTGATGAGATATTTGAAGAAATTCCAGCGTGGACGCGCGAAAAATCCACCTTTATCAGCCAGCCAGCGAAACAGGGGAGTGGCATCGGTCCCCTTGACGTGACATCTGATCGTCATCGGAAAGCTCACGCCGTAATTGCGCGCACAGAATGTCGCGATCTCCGAGGCGCTGCCCGGCTCCTGCTGGCCGAAATCATTGGACGGCACACCCAGAACGATGAGTTCGTGATCCATCTCCGACCAGAGCGACTGCAAACCTTCATATTGCGGCGTAAAACCGCATTTCGACGCCGTGTTGACGATGAGCAGCGGCTTTCCACGCCAGGCCCCGAGATCCACCACGCCTCCCTCAAGACCGGGAAGGCTGAAATCATAGGCACAGGACATTTACCGCTCTCCGTTGGCTGAGATGTCTCATTTTCCTGCCCTTGTCTCCGCTGATTGTCGAGAGGAGGATCATCGGACGGCGTATAATTCACACAAACACCCGGTTCTCCCGGGACAGACATTTCCTGCTTTCCCGAGCTTCCTGCATGCCCGCCGCCAAGGCTGCCGGAAGCTCCCCGAGACGGCTGTCGAAACCCTGACGTTATATACTACTGCCAAAGAGAATCTGACCAACACGGTGAAATACTTTCTTTGGCAACCTATGCGCTCTACAAACATTCTTGCAGGAGATGAGAAGAGATGAAACAAAGGTCATTCCTGCACGCGACAGCAGCCTTGACGGGCTCTGCCTTCTATCGTCGGTCAGCCTGAAAATGACTGTCGTCTGTGGGAAACGCCTAATAAGGAGTGCGACCTTGACCCGACAATTTCTGGCCGCGACCATGATGATCACTGTGACCGGCTTTGCTGTCGTCCCGGAAAAAGTGGCGCTGGCTGCATCGGCAGCTGTCGAAACCACGGGTACGGTCGCCCCGACTGCCGGTAGTGAAGACCAGATCGTGTTCCGTATTACACAGGCCAATCTCGGACCCGGCTATACATGGGGCAGCGGCGTACTGCATTTCAAAGGCGTCGATTACGATATCCATGTTGCAGGCGGCGGCGCGCCCGCCATCGGCTACTCCAATGCCTGCGTGCAGGGCTCTGTCAACGGTCTGGCCAATATCGAGGATTTCGACAGCACGTTCTGGGCTGTCAATGCCGAAGCGGCCGCTGGCAGCGGAACCGGAACAATGGTGCTTCAGAATCACCGCGAGACCGAACTTCATCTCAGCGTGAAAAGCCGGGGCGTACGTCTGTCGGCCGCAGCCGAACGTCTTCGGTTCACTGTTGTCGGCCCCGCCAAGAAAAGCTTCATCAGCCAGCGCTGTTCCTGATTACATTTCGCGAGCAGCCTCTTCATGACCGATGCCCCCCTGATCTGGCTTCTCGCAGGAGAAGCCAGTGGAGACGTGCTGGGTTCACGCCTGATGACCGCCCTGCGCAAACAGAATTCCGGTCTCCGTTTTGCGGGGGTGGGAGGCGTACGCATGACCGAGGCCGGGCTGGTCAGCCTTTTTCCCATGAAAGATCTGGCCGTCATGGGACTGGTGGAGATCCTGCCCCGTATCAGGGCTCTCTCCCGCCGCCTTGACGAAGCTGTCGCCAATATCGAGGCGCTCCAGCCCGATCTGGTTGTGACCATAGACAGTCCCGGTTTTTCGCTCCGCCTTCTGCGACGGATCGCCCCTCTGCGTATTCCGCGTGTCCAGTATGTCGCGCCTCAGGTCTGGGCATGGCGGGAACACCGTGTGAAAAAATTTCCCGGCCTGTGGGAAAAGCTGCTGGTCCTGCTTCCCTTTGAGGAAACCTTTTTTCAAAAGCATGGGCTGGATGCCCATTTCGTCGGTCATCCGGTGTTGCAGTCGGAAGCTGATACCGGGGATGCCCAGCGATTCCGTGCGCAGCATGGCCTTGATGCCGCAGCGCCTGTTCTGATCCTGATGCCTGGCAGCCGACGATCGGAGGCTCCACGCCTCCTGCCCGTTTTCGGCGCCATGCTGGTTCTTCTTAAAAACCGGATGCCGGGTATTGTCCCGGTCATTCCCGCTTCTCCCGTCGTGGCGGACACCGTCAGAAAAGCGACCGCTCTCTGGGCTGTACAACCTCTGATCGTAACGGACATTACCGAAAAACATGATGCTTTCGCAGCGGCCAGCGCGGCGCTGACGAAATCAGGCACATCGACGCTGGAACTGGCTCTGGCGGGCGTTCCCATGGCGGTGACCTATCGCGTCAACCCGCTCACGGCGGCCATCGCACGCCGCCTCATCCGCGTGCCTTTCGTCGCCATGGTCAATCTTCTGGCAAACCGGGCGCTTGTGCCGGAGTTGCTGCAGGAAGACTCCCGGGCAGATAAACTGGCTGATACCGTTGTACAGCTCATGACTGATCCAGCACTTCAGGCCCGGCAGAAAGAAGGTTTTTCAAGCCTTCTCACGGGCCTGCATGCTCCGGAGGCAGAGACGCCCGCCGATGCGGCCGCCACTGAAATACTTGCGCTCCTCCGTGAGAACTCTCCCGATCTGGCCTTGCTCCAGTCTGGTCAGTCAGGCTGAGGCCGGTTATGGCCTGAATATCATCCATTTTATTACATTGCGTAACATTCCCGCCTCATTCAGAGAACGGAAAAAATATAAAAGCTCTCAGGCAACAATATCAGGAATTTACGATGAAGCGCATAGCTTTTGCAGGTTTTGCCGTTCTCTCTCTCGCCATTGCAGCGAAAGACATCCACGCACAGAGCGCGGCCCCGGCAGCCCAGCAGTCGTTTGGTTCTTCTCTTCTCTCCGGCATAACCCAGGCCGGACGGAATACTGTCGATCAGAGCGTGACAAACACAAAGTCCAATCTGGAAAACCGTGCAAGTTCCTACACTCGGAACATCTCTGATCGTGAGAAAGCCCTGACGGACAGGACCAATAGCGCCCGTAGCAACATGGTCGACAAGGTCAATAGCTACGAAAACAACATCAGCGAGCGCGGTACAGCCCTGAGCGACCGGGCAAACACTGCCGAGAACAATGTGAACAACAAGATCAGCAGCTACAAGGACGGGGTGAACACGCGCAAAAAAGCACTCGACGCTGCCTACAAGAGCAAGAAAACACAGTTAAAAAACTCCGAGAACGCGTCCAGGCTGTTCCTCAGCCACGGATAAGGCGGCAAGCTGACAGGAGATGTCAGTCAGACTTCATCCTGTCAGCTTTGGTATTGTTACTTTAATTTTCCTTCGGGAGAAGCGCTCACTCGATAAGGTTTCGCGCCACGCACGTCGAAACTGACAGTCTTACTGGAACCGCCGAGGAAGTGAAACTGCACCGGAATCTGCATTCCCTGCTCAATCGTCTTGCCGTCCGCCACTGTACAGACAAGGTGATAGCCACCGGGCGGAAAGACCAGCATCTGTTTTTCGGGTACTGTCAGATGCGTGAAGAGCTGCCGGGTCAGAGTGCCGACTTCCAGATCTGAATGATATCCGAACATCGCTGAACAGGACGGAGAAGAAATCCCGTCGATCAGATAGGATGTGCCGGTTTCGTTCTCTATCTGGAAATAAGCGGCGACATGTTGCTGGTTCCGCCCGACATGCTGCATCCAGGCGTTCTTTATCGTTACATCATCAGCAGCATGTTCCTGACCCGGCACGTCAGCCGAGACGAATTTCGACTTGCCGGTTTCAGTATCCATTTCCTCTTCGTGAGGAAGCCCTGATGAATCCGCGTACCCCACGGAAGCGCATAAAAGTGCGGAAAGACCGAGAGCGCCCGCCAGACAAGCTCGAAAACCAGCACCTCTTCCTCTCACTTTGGTGCTTTTCCAAGAAAGATACAGCTTTCCCACACCCAACTCCTTTTCGCCTGCCCGCTCATTCTGTTCCCTGTTCCCGTCAGTCCTCCTGGGTTCTACGAAAACTTACCCGGGTTGCGGGCGGGACTCCCGGGTGATTTGAAGCTATACCATTGAATTATGGAACACAGTTCCTGTTCACTGGACACAGGCGCCATGAACCCCGAGACCGGCAGGCTATTATTGGGCCTTGATGTGCATGAGACCAGGAACAGAAGACGATGCGGTGCCCTTTCTGTAGTGAAGCCGAGACACAGGTTAAGGACAGCCGTCCGGCGGAAGACGGAACGTCCATCCGTCGCCGGCGCGCCTGCGCGACCTGCGGACAACGTTTCACAACCGTCGAACGTGTCCAGCTTCGTGAACTGATTGTTGTAAAAGCTGATGGCCGCCGGGCCCTGTTCGATCGGGAAAAACTCTCCCGCTCCATCAGGATTGCGCTCCGCAAGCGTCCGGTCTCGGAAGAACAGATCGAACAGATGGTCAGCGGGATCGTCAGACGACTGGAAGCCTCCGGCGAAAGTGAAATCTCGACCACACGGGTGGGAGAGCTCGCCATGGAATCCCTGCACGCGATTGATGCGGTCGGTTATGTCCGTTTTGCCAGCGTATACCGGGACTTCCGGGAGACAAAAGACTTCTCGGAGATTCTCACCAGTATCGATGACAAACGCAAGCAGACGACTAAATAGGGTATGAATGCTCCGAAGGGCTGGACCTTGCGCCTCAAAGGCGTCATTTAGCGCCCCCTTGGATAACCATTTGGCAGGAGGCACGATCATGGCCCATTCAGACGACCGACTGAGCCCGGCCATGCGTCCGCGCACCGCCGCCCGTGTCGCCGCCGTTCAGGCCGTCTTTCAGATCGAACAGGGCAGTGACACGGCGGACAGGGTGATCATCCAGTTCGTACAGCACCGTCTGGGCACGACGCTCGCCGGGGAAACCTTCGACGATGGCTTCATTCCAGAAGCCGATGTGACGCTTTTCACCCGGCTGACCCGGCAGGCGGACACTGGCACGGCCCACGTCCATGAGCTGCTGGCGGAAGTTCTGCCGCCAACATGGCCGGTCAATCGCCTCGATCCCGTACTGCGGGCCCTGTTTGCTGTCGCTATCTGTGAAATGGAAGAAAAAGACGCGCCGCCGGTGAGCGTCATCATCAACGAGTATCTGGATGTCGCGCACGGCTTTTTCTCCGGTGACGAGCCAAAACTCGTGAACGGGGTGCTGGACGCTGTCGCCAAACGTCATGCCGCGGCCCCAAATGCCTCGCTCGATGATACGCCTGAATCTTCGGAAGAGCTGCTGGAGAATGATCCTGAGGACCATTCCCTGACGGAAACGTCCGGAGGACTGGACCATTCCCATGACGGACAGACCTGACACCACACCGTCCACAGGCGACCATTTCCAAGCGCTGCCAGACGAATTTTCATTCATTCGCCGTCACTTTCGTCGGCTTGCCGGAAAAGAAGCGCTTGACCTTACGGACGACGCCGCTGTTTTCACGCCTCCTCCCGGCAGGGAGCTGGTTATCGCCGCCGACGCCATGGTCGAGGGCGTGCATTTTCTTCCCAATGATCCACCGCAAACCATTGGCCGCAAACTGCTGCGCGCCAACCTTTCCGATATGGCGGCTATGGGGGCCCGTCCTTTCGGATGGCTGCTGACGCTCGCCTGCCCCAAGGCTGACAGTCGATACAACGATGCCTGGTTTGAAGCCTTTTCGGACGGACTGGCCGAAGATCAGGCGCTGTTCGGCGTTTCTCTTCTTGGTGGAGACACGACATCCACGCGCGGCCCGCTCGTCCTCTCTCTCACCATTCTTGGCGACGTGTCTCCCGGCCACGCCCTGCGACGGAACGGCGCGCAGGAAGGCGATGGACTCTGGGTTACCGGGACGATCGGTGACGGCGCGCTCGGTCTTCTGGCGCTTCAGGGCAAGATTGCTGACCCCACTGGCTGGCTTGCGGAACGCTATCGCCTGCCCTGCCCTCGACTGGGGCTGGCTCTGTCCGGCATCGCACACGCCGCCATGGATGTGTCGGACGGGCTGGTGCAGGACATCGGACATCTCGCTCGGGAAAGCGGGCTTGCTGTGCGGCTCGACGTCGGCAGCGTGCCGTTATCCGATGCGGCTGAAGCCGTTGTCACGGACGATGAAGGACTCGCTGTCTGCCTGACGGGCGGTGATGATTATGAGCTGCTGCTGGCCGTCCCGGATAATCAGACGGGTTTCCTGCTGGCCCGGTGTGAAGAGCGGAATATCACCGTCACACGGATCGGGCAATTTGTGAGCGGCCAGACTGGTGTGCAGGTCCTGCGCCATGATGGCTCAGCCTTCCCCTTGCGCCGTCAGGGCTGGAGCCACTTCTGATCCGGCCTCACCTGCATTCAATGTAAGAAAAAATTACCATCAGGTCCGGTCTCGATAATCTTTTTCATTTAAATCAAGGCTTACTATCAGTGGCACATAACCTCTTTGACGCCCGGTAACGTCTAAAAATAAAAACAAAACCACAGCCGACAATAAAAAATTATCTATTTGAACATTACACTGACTTGCATTTGATAATCTCGAGGACGGCAGAATGTTAAAATCATGGCCCGGTGGCTGGGCGGACTCGAAAGCCACGCTGGCAGCGCTCCGAGAGTCTTTTGCGGTCATCGAATTTGATATCCAGGGAAACATCCTGAACGCGAATGCAAATTTTTGTCATGCAATGAGCTACAGGCCCGAAGAAATCATCGGCCGACATCATAAGATTTTTGTAGAATCGGATTACGGTCACAGTCCGGATTATCGTTCTTTCTGGGACAGGCTCTCACGCGGTGAATCTGTAACCGGTGAGTGTCTCCGCATCGGAAAAAAGGGGGATGAAGTCTGGCTACAGGCCTCTTATTCACCTGTGCATGACATCTCCGGCAATGTTTACAAGATCATAAAACTGGCGTCCGTCGTGACCCAGACGATCATGGAGGCTGCTGCGTCCAAAGGAAAGCTCGAAGCGCTTTCGCGGGTGCAGGCCATGATTGAATTTCTGCCTGATGGCAGGATCATAACTGCGAATAAAAACTTTCTCGACGCCGTTTCGTATGACCTCGCAGAAATACAGGGGCATCATCACAGCATGTTCATAGAACCCGACGTCGTCCGGTCGTCGGAATATGCTGGTTTCTGGGACACGCTGAGGACTGGTGAATTCGTTTCTTCCGAGTGCAAGCGAATCGGAAAAAACGGCAAGGTTGTCTGGCTTCAGGCATCCTACAATCCGATTTTCGATCGGAAAGGGCGCATCATAAAGGTCGTCAAGTTTGCCACTGATATTACCCGACGCGTTCATGCAATTAATGAAATTGAGAACGGCCTGAAGAAGCTGGCAAACAATACGCTCAACTATCGCCTTACGACACAGATCGACCCCACATATGAGGGGTTGCGTAACGACTTCAATACAGCCATTCAGAATCTTGACCAAACGATAAACACGATTTCAACTTCCGTTAAGACAGTCGGAAAGGGAGCGGACGAAATTACCACCGCGTCCAGTGATCTGGCGCATCGCACGGAAACTCAGGCTATCAGTCTTGAGGAAACAGCTTCCCGCCTCAACAAACTTACGGATGCCGTGACACGGAGCGCCCATGGGGCGAAAAACGCGTCAGTTCTGGCTTCCAATGTCCGGACCAATGCAACCCGGTCTGGAGAAGTTGTGAATAATGCGGTGACAGCGATGGAGCAGATCAGGAACACCTCGGAATCAATTTCGCAGATCGTGGGCATGATTGATGATATTGCCTTCCTCACCAATATGCTGTCGCTGAATGCTGCCGTTGAGGCGGCCCGCGCAGGCGAAGCGGGCGTGGGTTTTTCCGTCGTGGCATCCGAAGTGCGTTTGCTGGCAAAACGCTCTGCTGATGCATCGAAGCAGATCAGGGATCTGATCTCCAGTTCCGATGTTCAGGTTCAACGTGGCGTTGATCTGGTCGGCACCGCTGGCAAAGCCTTGCGGGCGATCGTGACCGAGATGTCGCATATGGATGAGTTGATGTCCGGCATCGCCACGGGGGCTCAGGAGCAGGCTGACGGTCTGGCCCAGATCAATGACGCCATAGGTAAACTTGATCACATGACCCAGAAGAATGCAGCAATGGCAACACAATGTACAAACGCATCAAATCATCTGGATAATCAGGCGAAGCAGTTAGAAAGCCTCACAAATCATTTTAAAATCAGTAACTCCAATGAGAGGGAGACCAGCATTCCCATGCTTTGCGGGGTTTAAACCCGGAACTCATCACCGGAAGAAGGTTCTCGGCTTCTGTCATTAACATTATGGCAAAGCCGACTCTTCCGGCCTTAGATTTCACGAACTGGCTGAACAGACAGCCTCACCACTGGTCTGGTGCAATGGGCGGTATATAGCCGTCGTGAGATTGGGAAATTTGTGAGCTATCAGATTGGTATGCAGGGTTGCATCGTGATAGCTCAGATTTTTCAATTACTCCTTCGAGAGAAAGTAGTCCTGATCTACATGGTTTGCTTTGATTTTTAATTTATCACAGAACAATACACAAACAGCACCACAAAATAAAAATATTATTTATATACAATAATTATTACAAACAATCAATTTAATATTCAAATACAACAATTGTCCTGTTTTCCACCAGAAAAGCCATTGTTCTACTCAAAACCCTGGATAAGCAAGTCAGCCCCCATAGATCATATCTATGGAAAATATTGACCGTTTATACGTTACGGTTCCATTATGATTCGTGTGAAAAGACATTCAAGGACTGACACCCGGACAAGAGAACCCAATGGTTTGTCGAGAAATCACCAGACCACATATCGCCATCCCTGATCTCGCTGGATTATGGACACGGAGCCTCATTGAATGGGCCGATGGCAGCCGAGACAACAGCACAAAAGTTTTCTGGCTACAGGGAAAAAGTCATTTTATAGACCTCAGGCAGCCAGCCTCCCTGCCCTGTTTTCCAGATGCAAAATGTCGCAACGACCTGACGCGGCTCGACTGCCTCGCCCTGTCTCGTCAGGAGGGTTTTGCCGGCCATCTGCAAACGAACGCCGATGCTTACGAATGGGTTCGGGTGATTGATTACCAACCCACTCAAAATCAGGCCGATGCCGGGTTCCTTCATTGGCAGAATGCGACATTGATAGAGACAGGCAGAGATCTGCCCTATACTGAACACTGGCATCGCGAAAAAGGCTTCACATCGTCTGTCCCGCTCAATTTTCAGCTTGAGGATGCCACAACGGGATGCAGGGCTGCTTTTCTCATGGTGGGACGTGACTTCATGTTCGCACGAGATCGGTCCGCTTCTCTTCCTGCCGGGACGACCCTGCACGATGCCATCAGCCATACTGCGAGTGAGGAAGAGGCGCGCCTGTTGATCGATTGCGAAATTTCCTTTGGCAGGATCACCGAGCCCGGTGGGCCATTGATCATCCACAACTCAACGCTTCCCTGGAAAACCGGCACACCATTTCAGTTTGATCTGTCAGGCGAAAGTCTCGTCACAATTTCCGATGTCGCACCAAATGGAAAAAACCTGATGCGCAGATGGCGTCGAGTAAACACAGAAGGAAACGGTCGATGAACAGTCATTTCACGGCGATACCTGTCATCGATATCTCGGGACTGTCCGGCAACGCAGGACAGAAACAGACTGTCGTTGAAAACCTCGGTCATGCTGCAAGAACCATAGGTTTCATGTATATCACAGGTCACGGCATGGAGCCCTCCCTGTTCGCCAATATGCTACGTGAAACAAAGACTTTCTTTGATCTCCCCATCGAAGAAAAAATGTCTCTTTATATTGGCAAATCCTCGAACCATCGCGGCTACGTTCCGCAAGGTGAGGAAGTTTTCTCCGGTGGCAGCAAAGATCTGAAAGAAGCGTTTGACCTCTCGTTGGATCTCCCCTCTGACGATCCAGATTATATTGCGGGAAATCCACTCATCGGGCCAAATCAATGGCCAGCCATTCCACAGTTTCGTGAAATAATAACAGACTATTACAACGCTGTTTTCAATGTCGGTCGTCAGCTGATGTCAGCCTTTGCAGTCGCTCTGGGATTGAGCGCCGATGCCTTTGAAGCCAGCCTCACCAAGCCCCCCAGCCAGTTGCGCCTGATCCATTATCCTTATGACCCGACAGCCCATGATGTCGCAGGCATTGGGGCGCATACTGACTTCGAGTGCTTCACATTACTTCGCGCAACGGCTCCCGGGCTGGAGGTCATGAATGGTCAGGGTGAATGGATTGACGCCCCTCCAATCGAAAATGCTTTTATCGTCAATATCGGTGATATGCTGGAACTTCTCAGTGGCGGAGAATTCATTGCTACATCCCATCGTGTTCGCAAAGTAAAAGAAGAGCGCTATTCCTTTCCCCTGTTTTTCTCTCTGGACTATGATGTGCGGGTTCAGCCTCTGCCTGGCCGGGAAAATCCGGCTCTCCCGACACAAAGCCTTGTTGCCGGCGAACATCTTTTTGCACAGACGGCCCAGATATTTACCTACCTGAAACAACGCCTTGCGGATGGGACGCTGGTTTTACCAGAATCATCACTGGCTCTTTCCTCGTTTGGGCAAGAATCACGCCATCCGAATTCCTAGTACGCGGCACTCCTTTCATTTTTTCTACAGGTAGCATTCTTTTCAAATTGTAATGGGATGAAAGTGAAAACACAAAACGCCACCACTCCTGCAGAACAGGCTCTCAAGGCTTTCATCCGTAAAGTTGACTGGAATCTCTGCCGGGATTTTCTGGCTATTGTTGAATATGGAGGCATAGGCGCCGCAGCCCGGGCGACCGCACGACAACAACCAAGCCTGAGCGCATCCCTCAAACGATTTGAAAACCATATCGGTTTCACTCTCTGCTCCAGATCAAGTCGTGGAATAGAGCTGACGCCATCGGGGAAAGTTGTTTTTGAACTCTGCCGGGACATGGCGGGTTGTGTCATGGCAATTCCCCAACATGCGGCGGCGGCGGCCGGTTGTATTGAGGGCACCCTGAGACTCAGCATGATTGCTGATCTTGGAATCAGCGCTGTCGATGACGCCATAATCATGTTTCATAAAATATATCCTTCTGTTTCTCTCCACATCGACGTTGCGCCATGGCGGGATACAATCGAGGCTGTCGTCAGGGGAGATGCTGACATAGGCATAAGCTGTGATAACGCCCCACGCGATACACTCCGCTATGTCTCCATCGGACGAGAGGAGCAGCAACTTTATTGCCATGCCTCTTCCCGGATTCTTCAGGAACTGAAATCCGGCTCTTCGGATACCATTCAATATAAACCTCATATGTTCTCAAAATATAATTTTGTTCTGACTGGAAGCGACGAACCTCAGGAATTACTCGCATTTCGCAAATGTCATGGACTTGGCCGTCATATTGGGGGACAGGCAGACACACTGAGCGAGGCGCGAAGACTGATCCGCCTTGGTGTGGGGATCGGTTTTCTACCGACAGATTTTGCGGCCAGTGATGTTCTGACGGGGCAACTTGTTCCCCTCCTGCCCGAGGATATTCTCCCTCGTTACCCGATTTACATGATCACCCGCGCAGAGACGCCTGACGGCACTGCGGCATCACTGATCGTGAACGTCATCATTTCAAGAACAGCGGGAAAGGAGATGCAGAAAACCTCCTGAAGCATGGTTTTCCAATACAAAGTTTCACGTAACCCTTCATATCCACACAAGGAGTTCTCATGAAATTACGATCCGGACTTAAACGTCTCGTTCTGGCCGTCAGCCTGTCCCTTGCCACTCTGGGCTCGGCTCAGGCCGCTCCCTTGCAGATCGGTTTCAGTGACTGGCCCGGCTTTGTGGCCTGGCAGATTGCCATTGAGAAAAACTGGTTCAAGGAGGCGGGTGTCGACGTCAATTTCCAGTGGTTTGACTATAGCGCATCACTGGACGCCTACACAGCAGGAAAGCTCGATGCCGTAAGCGCAACCAATGGTGATATGCTTGTGACGGGCGCCTCCGGTCGAAAAAGCATCATCATTCTGGTCAATGATTACTCCGACGGCAATGACATGATCGTCGCAGTCCCCGGTATCAATTCCCTCACCGAACTGAAGGGAAAGAAGATTGCTGTGGAAACCGGGCTTGTTGATCATCTCATGCTTCTGACTGCCCTCAAGCAGGTCGGTCTTTCAGAAAAAGACGTGACGTTGGTGAATACAAAAACCAATGAAACACCGCAGGTTCTTGCTTCGGGCTCGGTCGCGGCCATTGCCGCCTGGCAACCCAGTTCTGGACAGGCTCTTCGCGAGGTTCCGGGTTCGAGACCGATTTTCACATCCCGGGAAGCTCCCGGCCTTATCTATGATGTTCTGGCTGTCAGCCCGGAAAGCCTGAAAGAACACAAAGAGGAATGGAAGCGGCTCATTTCAGTATGGGAGCGGGTCGTGGCCTACATCAGGGATCCGAAAACACGCAATGACGCCGTCGCCATCATGTCTGCCCGGGTGGGTCTCCCCCCTGCAAGCTATACAAAGCTTCTCAAGGGCACGCATCTGCTGACCATTGAAGATAACCGCGAGATCTACAAAAGAACCGAGGGCCTTTCCTCTCTTCTGGGTTCAACCCGCAATGCCGATGCGTTCAACGTCCGATACGATGTTTATAAAACGCCGCAGAATGTTCCATCTTACCTCAACGCAAGCCTGATCCAGCCATAACAAACCCACTTCAAGTCCGGCATGTGTCTCAGGTGTCTGAGCGCATCCGGACTGTCGTGTTCAGGATGCAGATCTCATGACTTCGCTCTGACATTGACAGCCGCCCACATCGGTTCAGGATCACGGACAGACGGCAACGCTTTTCTGTCGGGAGGATCCACGCCATGAGTTCGACCATTACCCTGACCGCCGCCGACGGTCACGAATTTTCAGCCTGGCAAGCCGGAGCACAGGACGCGCCATACGCCCTGATCGTCGTGCAGGAAATTTTCGGTGTGAACCATAACATCCGAAATGTGGCGGACGAGTTTGCCGCAGCCGGTTTTACGGTGCTCGCTCCGGCTGTTTTCGATCGCGTACAACGGAATGTGGAACTGGGATACAGCCCTGAAGACGTTAAGGAAGGTCTTAAACTGCGGAGTGAAATCCCTCTGTCTGATACACTCGCCGACCTTCAGGCCTGTGCGAAGCATTTCCGGCACCATGCACCGCATCGCAAGGTGGGAATTATCGGTTACTGCTGGGGCGGCACCCTGGCCTGGGATGCTGCGACTCACACGCACGATCTGGCGGCAGCGGTAAGCTGGTATGGTGGTGGCATTGCCGCCCATAGGGACGCCACGCCTCATTGTCCCGTGCAACTGCATTTCGGCGTAGAAGACACGTCCATTCCCCATCAGGACGTAAAAACCATCAGAGAGACGCATCCGGAAGTCGAGCTATACGTTTACGATGATGCAGGGCACGGTTTTGGCAACAGGGACCGTTCCAGCTTCAATGCCGACGCCAATCATCTGGCGTGGAAACGAAGCGTCGAATTCCTGAAAGCCAGGCTGCACACATAAGCGGCTTCAAAACCGCACAATCCGCATGGAGGACAAGCTCATGCAAGGAATGACACCGGATTTTCAGAAACGCCAGATGCCTGCCGCCAGCCTGATCATAGCGGTGAGTGTCGCTGCGACAGGTCTGCTGGTCACACTCGTCAGCAAGGCGATGGGCCACAAGGCTAAATCCGCGGCGCCATTCAACACCCCCACACCTGCGGCGACTCCAGTTGTTGAGTCACCCCCGGCTGTCTGAATACAGTTTCGGCAAGCACGGCCTTGAAAGCGGGGAGAGACAATGTCTGCCTCTCCCCTCTCATACTCAGTAAACTTCCGGCACGATCAGCGATTCTGGCGTAGGCTGACGCTCATAATCCGGGCTGAATTTACGCGGCGGCAGTTCAGCCAGCGGACGCTCGACAGCTTCGTAGGGAACCTGTGACAGCAGGTGACTGATGCAGTTCAGACGGGCTTTTTTCTTGTCCACTGCCTGCACGACCCACCAGGGAGCTTCCTCAATGCTTGAACGCTCAAGCATCTCTTCCTTGGCGCGGGTATAATCTTCCCACCGGATACGGCTCTGAAGATCCATCGGGCTGAGTTTCCACTGCTTCAGAGGATCCTGAATACGCGCGTGGAAACGGCGCTCCTGCTCATCGTCCGTAATCGAGAACCAGTATTTCACAAGCTTGATACCGCTTCTGACGAGCATGCGCTCAAATTCCGGTACAGAGCGGTAAAACTCTTCATACTGCTCGTCAGTGCAGAATCCCATGACGCGCTCGACGCCGGCCCGGTTATACCAGCTGCGATCAAACAGAACGATCTCACCCGCAGAAGGCAGATGGCTGACATAACGCTGGAAATACCACTGCGTGCGCTCACGTTCCGTCGGTGCCGAGAGAGCGGCGACCCGGCAGATACGCGGATTCAGACGCTGGGTGATGCGCTTGATGGCGCCGCCCTTGCCAGCGGAATCGCGGCCTTCAAACAGCACGACAAGACGGTACCCGGTTTCCTGCACCCAGTCCTGCAATTTGACGAGTTCGCCCTGCATGCGCAGAAGTTCACGAAAATAGGTCCGACGGAAAGAGCCGCCTTCTACAGCCTCTCCCTCAAAACGCCGGTCGTCGAGTTCAAGCTCAAACTCTTCGTCAATATCGTCGAGAATCTCCTCGCGTGTGCGAAGCCGCTCCTCGGCAGCAGACAAGGCTGTTCGTTCTTCGCTCACCACAGTTTCTCCTGCTCTTGATATTTCGATATCATCAAGATGATCCGGAAAGTTTCATGATCCATGATGTGGCAGAAATTCCCTATCCGGTCATGATGCTTCTGATGAATATTAAGATATTTAATAGAAAATACACAAATAATCAGAAACTGGTTGTCATGTTCAGACCAAACACTGCGGCGTCGCCAACACGGCGTCCGGTCGAAGTATTGAGAATTCCACCGCCTACATGATGAATATATTGAAAGTCAGGCTGCACGTTAATGCCGTTCCAGACCGGAGCCTGCCAGGTCACCTCTACATGATGCTCTGCCTGAAGTGGAAGAATGCCGTCACCTCCCTCCCGCAGACTGTCCTGGTTGAAATTCCACGCCCGGTTACCGGAATTGCTCATTCCCCATGCCAATCCCAGCACATCGTCCGATCGCCAGGGCACAATGCCGTGAAACGTAAAACCGGCCTGTATTCCAAAGGACAGACTGTTCTGCTTTCCACCTGTTCCCATGACTCTGGTGAAGATACTGGCCGCCTTTGGCGCGTCTCCATCGGGATTCCAGAAGGTCTGATCGACAATACCGTAAACCATCCAGTTACCATGATGCATCAGCGGCTGACCGTTTGAATCGCTCGCCGCAAGCAGATGGCCCTGCGTATCGTAACGGCGATCCGGAAACGCGCCGCTGTCGTAGAATCCGCCCAGTTTCCACACACCCGGCAACGCGCCTGTCGGCGCATCAATGAATGCAGCCGCATCGACAGAAAGATCCACCTCCGCCATGGCGAGCACACCTGTCGCGAAGCTGAACCGCGTGCCGGAGGGGTTCATATCCAGCACGGACTGCCCGCTGAAGAACGGACCTCCGGTCGGATTGTCGTCCATTACACCGACAAGAATACTGACTGGATAGGTAGGTATGATGCGCGCGCGGATACCCGGCACCGACATTGGCCATGATGGGCCGCCTCCGTAGAGGTTGGCCGATGGAACGCCGGGCCAGCCGAAGTCCGCATTCAGGAACAGGGAGGCATTGTCGCTGACAAGGAACTCCGTGTCGGGATCAATCTCCCCAAGCCGGATATCAAGCCGGTTGTTCCAGAAGCCCTGACCATACCAGAGCTCGAACAGGCGGGTATTTCGGCCACTGGCATCATAACCGCTCAGTGTGTTGATCGCGCCGACGCGGTCAGCCGTAGCGGAACGTCCCCGAAGCTGGATGGCGCTGATGTTGAACAGCCCGTCATGCCAACCGGATAGAGGCGCCGTATCGAGGTTGAGAGTAGCGATTGTTGCGCCGTTATAGGTCGCGCCACGCGAGAGGCCGCCGGAAGCGATACCCCATAGCTCTTCCACATCCTGAAGATGCAGGCGAACACCATGAGCCCTGAGCCGGGAGCGGACACCGGAAGGATCGCCAAGCAGGGTTGTATCCCATCCCTGAGGCGTGCTGTCGGGGGCTGTGCTTGGAAAAGGAAGCGGAACACCGGAAGGAAGAACGTCGGTGACCGGAGGATTGTCCGCCGCCAGTGCCGGAGCCGCCAGCCGGAAGAAGGACAGACCTCCCAGAATGACGGCTCTGATAAGACGGGACAGAACGTCCCGTTTCATACCAGTCAGAAAACCTGACGCAGCAGGATGTAGAGAACGCCACTGATCATCATGGCTGCCGGCAGGGTGATGACCCATGCGAGCGCCATCGTCCTGAGGGTGGACCACTGGAGACCCGAGCCATTGGCCGCCATTGTTCCGGCGACACCACCAGAGAGGATGTGGGTTGTGGACACCGGCATGCCATAGCCTTCGGCAAGACCGATCGTGCCCATGGCCACGATTTCAGCAGCAGCACCCTGAGCATAGGTCAGATGTGTCTTGCCGATCTTCTCACCAACCGTGATGACAATGCGCTTCCAGCCGACCATGGTTCCAAGACCCAGAGCCACAGCGACAGCGATCTTCACCCAGATGGGAATAAAGCGTGTGCCGTCATTCAGAGCCTGCATGAACTTCTTGAAGCGGCCATTTTCATCGGCGGTGAACGTATCTCCACCCTTCATGGTCCGGATGGCGTCGGAGGTCAGATACATGTCCGTGCGGACATTGGAGACGGAGGCGGACGGCATGCTGCGCAGCGAACCGTAGCTTTTTACAGCCGAGGAAACGGAGTCAGACAGAACTGCCAGCGCTGACCAGACTTTTGGACCGGAAACATTACGGTCACGAAGAGCATCGCTCACAATGGTACGGGCGTCTTCAACAGTCGGAGCGGCGGCTCCATCCGTATGGGCGCGGAAAGCACCCACGGCATAATCAGCGGACTGCACGAAGCCCGGTGTCATGCTGTCCGGCATGGCGCGGTTCAGGGCATAAGCCGTTGGCGCTGCGCCGATCAGGATCAGCATGATCAGACCCATGCCTTTCTGGCCATCGTTACCACCATGAAAAAAGGATACGCCGGTGCAGGTGCCGATCAGCAGACCACGGATCCACCATGGCGGCGGCTGATCGCCCTTGGGGGCTTCGTAAAGCTTGCGATTGCGGATTGTGGCTTTCATCAGAACCAGCAGGGCTGCCGACATGGCGAAACCACAGATCGGGCTGAACAGCAGGGATTTGAACACCTTGGTGACCTGCGCCCAGTCCACGCCCTGCGTGGCGATGCCATGCGGAGCCAGAAGCTGGTTGGCGATACCGACGCCCATGATCGATCCGATCAGGGCATGGGATGAGGAGTTGGGAATACCCATCGCCCATGTCGCCAGATTCCAGATGATCGCGGCAAGCAGAAGGGCGAAGATCATCGCATGACCCGCCCCGCTTCCGACCTGAAGGATCAGTTCGACCGGCAGCAGCGAGACGATGCTGTAGGCGACCGCGCCGGAGGAGACGAGAACACCGAGCAGGTTCCACATGCCGGACCAGACGACGGCGACCAGAGGCGGCAGACTGTTTGTATAAATGACTGTGGCCACAGCATTGGCTGTGTCATGGAAGCCATTTACAAATTCAAATCCAAGGGCAATGAACAGAGCAAGACCCAGAAGAACAAACGCGCCGATGGCGACACCCTGGCCACCTGCGGCATGAAGATCTGACAGAACGCTGTAACCCACGAAACCCAAGGCAACGAAAACGATACCCAGAAAGAGCATCCGGAAGGCAGGGTGTTCGCCACCCTCCATATCCGGCCGCCCAGCGGGTATGGCATCGGCTGTTGTGTCTGACATGTATTTACCACTCAGTAAGGAAAACTGGTGCTCTTCTAGCCAAACCGTCTCAGAAAGATTCAGTGATAGTTTTGTGACATGGGCGATCATTGCACTTCTGAAATTTCTTGAAGGTGTCTCATGAGACTGATCCTACGCTCGCTTCACATCTATCCCGTGAAAAGCCTGCATGGTCTTTCAATGACGGAACTCTCGCTCCGGCCATGGGGACCGGAAAACGACCGACGGTGGTTGATCGTTGATAACGCAGGACAATTCATCACCCAGCGCACATACCCGGTGATGGCGACACTGCACGTCTCGGTCACGACAGAAGGCCTCTGCCTGACACACAGCAGCAGACCGGATCTGGTGGTAAAACACCCTTCCGATCAGGCGCACTCTGTCATGGTCACGGTATGGAAGGATACAGTCCCAGCCCTCGATGCAGGCGATGAAGCCGCGCAGTGGATTTCGGAGATTATCGGTCTATCCTGTCGTCTGGTTTACATGCCGCGCCCGGAAAGCGCTCGTCCCTGCCAGTGGAACGGGCATGCCTTTACCAATTCGTTTTCCGACGGGTTCCCTGTTCTGGTCACGACGCTCGCCTCGCTGGACGATCTGAACCGTCGTCTGGACGCGCCCGTTCCGATGGATCGTTTTCGTCCCAATCTTGTCGTGTCCGGTGCAAAAGCGTGGGAAGAGGACAGTTGGGCCAGAATCCGGATTGGCGACACGGAATTGAGTCTGGTGAAGCCCTGCTCCCGCTGTGCGATGACAACCGTTGATCAGAACACCGGAAATATCCCCAACAGGAAAGAGCCTTTGGCCACCCTCGCCCGCTTCAGAAAACAGAAAGATGGCGTGATGTTCGGCCAGAATGCGCTTGTGGAGCACACAGGCATGATCTCCGTCGGTGATGAGGTGGAAATTCTGGAATTTCAGCCATCCGGGGCTGAAAATTAACGGCCGGGTGGTGCGCAGGCTGAAGCAACAGGTTATGGGGCTTTGCCCCGGACCCTACAAAGGGACGTGGTCCCTTTGATCCCGATTTGTCTTGAATCTGAAGGCGGGAAACTCTTCAATAATTCTTGAAAATATACATATTTATCAGAGAGTTTCAAAAAACCTCACCCGAACGGAAAAGAAGTTTTTGCTGAAGCTTTTTTCAAAAAGCTTCAGGGAATCCCCCTCTCCAAGACCCCTATCAGTTTCGAGCCGCCATCCGGACAGCCTCCTCAGCCGCACGGAACAGGGCCCTCGCCTTGTGCTCTGTTTCAGCGCGCTCCAGCGACGGCACGCTGTCAGCCACGACGCCACAACCTGCCTGCACATACATCATGCCGTCTTTCACGACCGCCATGCGCAGACCGATGCAGGTATCCATGTCACCACCCGCACCGAAATACCCGATGCACCCGGCATAGGTCGCACGACGGGTCCGCTCCACCTCGTCGATGATCTCCATCGCACGAATCTTGGGAGCGCCCGTCAGCGTGCCTGCCGGAAAAGCGGCGACGAGAGCATCAAGCGCATCCAGCCCCGGCTTGAGCATCCCCTCGACGTTCGAGGAAATATGCATGACATGACTGAACCGTTCGATGATGAACTTCTCCGTCACCTTCACCGACCCGGTGATGCTGACACGGCCGACATCGTTACGTCCCAGATCAATGAGCATGAGATGCTCGGCGCGTTCCTTCTCGTCAGCCAGAAGTTCTTCCTCCAGACGCCTGTCCTCTTCCGCATCCGCGCCACGCGGACGGGTTCCGGCAAGCGGACGCACCGTCATCCTGCCGTCACGCAGACGCACAAGAATTTCCGGAGACGACCCGACGAGAGAGAAACCGCCGAGATTCAGGTGGAACAGGAACGGCGCGGGATTGATCCGGCGCAGGGAGCGATAGAGCGCGAGTGAGGACAGGCCGAATGGCGTCGAGAAACGCTGGCTCGGGACGACCTGAAACGCATCTCCAGCGGCGATATAGTCCTGAATACGCCTGACCACATCTTCGAATTCCGCCTCTGTGTAAGTAGAACGCGGCGGTTCAAGCGCCTCAACCATCGGCTCCTGTGGAACGGTCAGCGGTGCGGCGAGACAGGCCTGCGCTTCGTGGATCAGTTTGCGGGCGCGATCAAAGGCTGCACCCGGATGGTCGTCGGCACGAGGCCGGATGGGCGCAGCAAGGATCAGTTCATCCGTGACCGTATCAAAAATCGCGAACAGCCCCGGACGCATGAGAATGGCTTCGGGCAGACCGAGGTCATCCACCGGCGCATTGGGCATGCGCTCCATCTGACGCACCATGTCATAGCCCAGATAGCCGAACACCCCGGCCGTCATTGGAGGCAGCCTGTCATCGAGTTGCAGGCGGCTTTCATTGACCAGCCTGCGCAGGCTGTCCAGAGGCGCTTCGGAAACCGGTTCATATGCGTCAGCATCGGTCATCGCATTCCGGTTGATCGCCGCCTTGCCGTCATGACAGCGCCACAGCAGATCCGGCTTCAGGGCAATGACGGAATAGCGTCCCCGGCTTGCGCCACCTTCGACCGACTCCAGCAGCAGCGTGTTCCGCCCGTCCGTCCCGTCCATGGCCGCAAGCCGCATATAGGCGGCGACCGGTGTCAGCAGGTCAGCAGCGTCAACGGCGAAAACAACGCTGCTTTCACCGCGCGCCCAGGCCGCTTCACAGGCCGGGCGAGAGGGAGAATCAAGAGTGGCGAGCCGCATCACGAACCATCCCCAAAACCGGCCTGGGTCATTGCGGCACGCGCGCCGGCGGCAATGATTTTGGCCTTGTAACGCTCGCTGAGGCTCTGAATGAACGCGGCAGTCATGTCGGACGACAGCGACTCAGTCATACCATCCCGCACTCGCCCGATGCCGATCGTATCCGCCTTCGGATCAGGATGCTGCACGGCGGTGACCGTTGCGACCACAAAGCCTTTATCATCCTCGACCATGACGCTGCGTCCCACAGGCATCCGGAGAGCGATGCCCATCAGGTCACGCGGCAGCGTCTCGACCGGACGGGCACGCGAGATCATCACATTCTTCTGCAGATCACTGCCGACGGGTGCGACGGCCGCCACGTCACCCTTCTGACCAGCAGCAACATAGAGCGCCGTGGCCTTCTCATCAGCTTCGTGGTGACGCGCCTGTTCTTTCCATGCAGCCAGCACCTTGTCTTTCACAGCGTCATAAGGCTGGGGCTGGCTCGGCGTGATCTCATCGACGGACACGGCATACCAGCCGAGAGAAGCAGGCGGCTGGCCCTGCTGCGGCTGAGCCTTCGCCTCGATCAGCTGAGGCGCGGCGCCTTTGGCCTGCTCGAACACCCGTGCGACGATGTCGTCACGCAGTTCGCCAGAGGCCGGAAGCGGAGCGGGTGTCCCGTCTTTGGTCATACCTTTCGCATCGAGAAAACCTGCGGCCGGGGTAACCCCGAGACCGGTCGGAATGGTGTCCATCCCTCCGCCAGCCAGCGCGTCCTGAAGTTTGGGCACACTGGCGCTGATCATCGCCGGACCCTTCGCCTTTGCGATTTCATCCCGCAGCGTCGACTTCGCGTCGTCAAAACTTTCAGAGTGCGGCGGCGTCACTTTCGTCACACGGAACACGATCCATCCGGTGTCGGTCTTTTCCGGTCCCTGAATGCTTCCCTGCCGCGCCCCGAAAACAAGCTTCTGGAGAGTGGCGGATGGCAGCACGCTTGGGCGCGCATCGTTGAATTCCACCGCGGCGCTGTTTTTGGCGGCGGCCTGAATCTGAGTCCAGTCACCCCCCCCTTTCCAGAGGGTCTGCACGGCCTGCGCCGCCGCCTGATCGGAGGACGTCACAAGCTGGACACTGCGCAGTTCAGGCTGGTTGAAGTGGTCCTTCCGGGCGTCATAAAGCTGATGCAGCTCTTCGTCCGTCGCAGGTGACTGAGTAGCGACAGTTTCAGGAGAGAGCACCACGATCCGGGCGTGGCGATATTCCGGGCTTTGGAACATCCACGGGTGATTATCGTAAAACCGCTTCAGAGTCGCCTCGTCCGGTGTAGCGGGTTCGGCCTGGGATGAGAAAGGAATACGCAGCACGTCCAGAACACGGGTCACGGTCTCGAAGCCATACGTGCGGTTCACCACCAGATCGGGCACATGAGCGCCGGTAGACAGCGGCTCCATCACGGCACGCGCAGTCAGGTCATCCCGCACCAGCCCGATCAGACGCTGTTCGGTCATCCCGGCATTGGCGAGCATCGCATTGAATTTCTGGCGATCGAACTGACCATTCCTGCCCTGAAAATAGGGCATGGCGAAAATCTCGTCTCTTACGGCGGCATCGGGCACCTGAATGCCGTAATCACGCGCCGCCGCCAGCACCTGCGCCTGACCGATCAGCCGCTGCAGGATTTCATTCGCCATAGGCTGACGGACGTTGGCGGGAATATGCGCCACATCCGGCATCCCCATCTGCTGGGCGATGCGCGGCATTTCCGCCTGCAGGGCCGCCGCGAAGTCATGGGTGGTGATCTTCTGGGAACCGACCTTGGCGACGATGGCGGGATCGTCGGCCATGTTGGTCAGCACATCGCCCACACCCCAGCCCACGAAGGCCAGAAAGATGACGATGGCGAGGACACGACCAAGCCAGGATTCAACAACAAAGCGGCGGAGGAAGGAAATCATGCAGTCACTGGTCCGCGAAGAAGGCAGAGATGGATAGACGGCCGGGCGCCGTATCCGGGCGTGGCACCATATTCATCCCATCCCGTCTTGACCAGAACCGGGACAGCGTCTCCGTCAGAATGACCTCCTTCTTGCATGGCCGGACCCCGATGGGGTAGCCATGCTTCCCAACAGGTGGGACCAGTTCCACAATCACCCGGCAAAGCCGGAGCCGCGCCGCAAAGCGGTCGGGCTGAACCGCGCAGGCCAGGTTTCACAGGAGAGACGTTCCGATGAGCACGCCCATCATTGTCGGCAACTGGAAAATGAACGGCCTGAACGCCGACTCCGTTGATCGCGTGAAGCAGATCATCGCAGGTCTGACGGCAGAGCCGGTTTCAGGAGTGGAAGTGGTGGTGTGCCCGCCCTTCACGCACCTGTCCCTTGTCCATCAGACGCTGAACGGCTCCACCGTCGCCCTGGGTGCGCAGGACTGCCACAAGAACGACAAGGGTGCGCACACAGGCGACATCGCGCCGTCCATGCTGAGGGATGTCGGGACGTCACATGTCATTCTCGGCCATTCCGAGCGTCGCCGTGATCATGGTGAAGTCGATGAGACTGTGCGTGAGAAAGCCGTCTCCGCCGCACAGGCTGGCCTGACGCCGATCGTCTGCATTGGTGAAACCGAAGACCAGCGTCAGTCGGGGCAGACGGAAGATACGCTCGGCTGGCAGATCAAAGGCTCTCTCCCGGACGGATTCACCGGCATTGTCGCCTATGAGCCGGTCTGGGCTATCGGCACCGGCCTTGCCGCAACGCCGGACGACATCAGGACGACAGTCGCCTTCATTCGTGCGGAACTGGTGCGTCAGTTCGGCGATGCTGGCAAATCCCTGCGGATTCTGTATGGTGGTTCCGTGGATGCGGGGAATGCCGCCTCGATCCTCTCCCTCCCGGACGTGGCCGGTGCTCTGGTCGGAGGCGCCAGCCTGAAGCCGGACGCTTTCCTGTCCATCATTCGCGCCGTCCCCACGGCCTGAGACATCTTCGTTTCAGGCTACGGTTTTTCTGACCTCTCGACCGGATTGTCCATGATCACCGCTCTGCTGATCCTTCATCTTCTTGTCACCGTTTCCCTGATTGCTGTCGTGCTGATCCAGCGCAGCGAGGGAGGTGGCCTTGGCATCGGCTCATCGCAGGGCATGGGTTCGTTCATGTCCGGTCGCGGCACAGCGAATCTGCTGACCCGCACCACTGCGGGGCTGGCGACAGCGTTCATGCTGCTGTCCCTCATGCTGGCGGTGCTCAATCGCGGCGCAGTTTCCGGCGGCAGCGGTCATGATATTCTGGCTACCCCGGCTCCTGCGGAGTCTGTCGCGCCGGCAGCCCCCGCTCCCGTCCAGCAGAGCCAGCCTGCAGATGCTTCCGGCGCTGCCCAGCACCCGTAACATCTGCGACATTTACGATCTGACCGAGGCAAAGCGCAGGGGTTCTCTCCTGCGCTTTTGTTTTGGGGCTTCGTGCAGCCTGCGCCTAGCCTGAAAAGACGTCTTTCAGGGCTTCGTCCCCGAACCCTGCAAAGGAATGCGGTCTCCTGTGAATGCCGGGCGCCCTCTACATTTTCCGTGTTTGCAAAATATATAAATGTCTTTGTTCCGTGTGGCCCGGGCCAGACCCATTGTCCCGGAAAGGCGCTTCTGACATCACAGAACGATAGTGTCTGCAAGGTATTGTCGCCGCGTAAAATGATGCTCCCATCCAGAGAAAATCATCTTCCGGGCACAGGGGAGTAATTCAGTACTTCCCTCCCCCCGCCCGCTCAGTGTAGGGAGACCTTCCATGACGCGGTTCGTATTTATCACCGGTGGTGTGGTCTCTTCTCTTGGCAAGGGAATCGCTTCGGCGGCTCTTGCTGCCCTCCTTCAAGCTCGTGGATACAAGGTCCGGCTACGCAAGCTTGACCCCTATCTGAACGTCGATCCGGGCACGATGAGCCCGTATCAGCACGGCGAGGTCTTCGTCACTGACGATGGCGCCGAAACAGATCTTGATCTCGGCCATTATGAACGTTTCACCGGCGTAAACGCCACGCGTGCCGACAACACCACGACAGGCCGCGTGTATTCGGAGGTCATCGCCCGCGAACGCCGTGGCGATTATCTCGGCGGGACCGTGCAGGTCATCCCGCACATCACCGACGCCATCAAGGAACGTGTGGTTGCGGACACGGAGGGGCTGGATTTCTGCCTCGTGGAGATTGGCGGCACGGTTGGTGATATCGAAAGCCTGCCGTTCCTGGAATCCATCCGCCAGCTCCGTAATGATCTTGGTGTCGAGAACACCATGGTCGTGCATCTCACGCTGCTGCCGTGGATTCCGTCCGCAGGTGAACTGAAAACCAAGCCGACACAGCATTCCGTCAAGGAACTCCAGAATGTCGGTCTCCAACCACAGATTCTTCTGTGCCGCTGCGACCGTCCGATTCCGGAAAATGAACGACGCAAGATCGCCAATTTCTGCAATGTCCGTCCGCAGGCTGTCATCGCCGCTCGCGACGTGGACACGATCTATGAGTGCCCGCTGTCCTACCATGCGGAAGGTCTGGACACGGAAGTCCTGCACTATTTCGGCCTGCCGCACGACCAGGAACCCGATCTGTCCGGCTGGAAGAAGATTGTCGAGACCATCCGCGCGCCTGCTGGTGAAGTGCGGATCGCCGTGGTCGGCAAATACACGGCCATGCTCGATAGCTACAAGTCGCTCAATGAAGCCCTGCTTCACGGCGGTATCGCCAACAATGTCCGGGTGAATCTGGACTGGGTCGAGGCGGAGTCATTCGAGAAAGATCCGGCCAAACTGAAATGTCTTGACGGAGTGGACGGGATTCTGGTTCCCGGCGGCTTCGGAGAACGTGGCGCAGGCGGCAAGATCGAAGCCGTGCGCTATGCCCGTGAAAAGAATATCCCCTTTCTGGGCATCTGTTTCGGCATGCAGATGGCGGTCATCGAGTGTGCCCGCAATCTGGCAGGGATCCCGGACGCCACCTCAACCGAGTTCGGTCCGGCCAAGGAGCCGCTGGTTGGCTTGATGACCGAGTGGGCGCGTGGCAACGAGATGCTGCGCCGTCGAGAAGGCGGCGAGCTTGGCGGAACGATGCGTCTTGGTGGTTATCCGGCGAAGCTGGCGGAAGGTTCCCGCGCGGCAGAAATTTACGGCACGACGACCATCCGCGAGCGTCATCGTCACCGTTATGAGGTGAACGTGCATTACCGTGACCGGATCGAGGCTGCCGGCCTGAAATTTTCCGGTCTCTCACCAGACGGGATTCTCCCGGAAGTGGTGGAATATCCGGATCACCGCTGGTTTGTCGCCGTGCAGTATCATCCGGAACTGATTTCCCGTCCTTTCGCGCCTCACCCGCTCTTTTCCGGGTTCATCGGTGCGGCGGCTGACAAGGCGAAAGAAGCGTGAGTCTCCAGCAGACAGTCATCCTCGGAGATCTGGAAATCGGCAACAGCCTGCCGTTGGTGCTGATTGCCGGTCCGTGCCAGATCGAATCCGCCGCCCACGCCATGGACACGGCGGCGGCGCTGGCGGAAATATGTGGCGAAGCCGGGATCGGGCTGATCTACAAAAGCTCCTATGACAAGGCGAACCGCAGCAGCATCGGCTCACAGCGTGGTATCGGCATGGACAAGGGTTTGCAGATCCTGTCCGATATCCGCGAGCAGTTCAGGATTCCGGTTCTGACGGATGTGCATAGCCCCGAGCAGTGCGCGCCTGCGGCTCAAGCTGTCGACGTATTGCAGATTCCTGCATTTCTCTCCCGCCAGACGGACCTGCTGCTAGCCGCCGGTGAAACCGGTGCTGCGATCAATGTGAAGAAGGGACAGTTTCTTGCGCCGTGGGACATGACCCACGTAGCGAAGAAAATTGCTTCGACCGGCAATGAACGCATCATGCTCTGCGAGCGTGGCACCAGCTTCGGCTACAACACGCTGGTCAACGACATGCGCTCACTGCCGATCATGGCGACCACCGGGTATCCGGTAGTGTATGACGCCACACATTCGGTGCAGCAGCCGGGTGGACTTGGCACAGCATCGGGTGGACAGCGTGAGTTCGCTCCCATTCTGGCGCGGGCAGCCGTGGCGATTGGGGTTGCTGCCGTCTTTCTTGAAACACACGAAGATCCTGACGCCGCGCCGAGTGACGGGCCGAACATGATCCCGCTGCGGGAAATGCCTGCCGTTATCCGCAGACTTCAGGCGTTTGATGCGCTTGCCAAGACGTATTCGGCAGAGTGATTTTTAGGCTGCTTTAAGCTTATACATATCAGCTTAAAGCAGCCTGTCTTTATAAGCCGTTCAAGAGAATCCCATTTAGAGCATTCTTCCAGCTACCCAATCCAGGCTTCGGAACAAGAAAATATAAATAACAATTCTCGTTTTCAAGAACCAACTTTCTGATCTTGAAAGTCGCATACAGTATTATCTTTTTTCTTAATCCTTATGAATATTCACTAAAGGTTTAATGTAACTCTCTATTTTCTGATGGGTTTTATAAGAGTTGTAGCGAACGTTAAAATTGTCGGCATTTTGTGTCGAACCGTAAATCGAATCCAGACCGGGGTTTTTCTCAAATATCTTGATATTATTATTAAGGTCTAGAAGATGAGTACCGGAGAGAAACTGGGCATATATGTCTGGTTTGATACCAACCCTTTTCGCCATAATTGCGACTGCATCCGCATGCGTTGCAGGGTCTTGGATACATCCCTTCTTTCAACTCCAGCACAGCTTTTTTACGAAGAGATTCTGAAGCATCAGAGAGAACCATCAATAACCGCTCTTGATGCCATTTCTGTCACAAAGGCATAAATGGACAATTCTTTCATTTCTCGACGCCACATCTTTGGCCTGCATGCCATCTGACATACAGGCCAAAGATATCAATGAGCCTTGCCGAGCTTTGCGCCAGCCGTCTTCAACTGGGCCGTAAACTTGGAAAAGTTGGCAGCAATCCGCTTCTGGACGGTGGAACTGCCTTCCTGGATATGCTCCATCTTTCCCTTGGCCTCATTGCTGATGACCGTCTGCTGACGCGTCGCTTCCTTAGCTACGCACGCATTGTAGACACGGGCAGCCTTTTCATAGGTGGCCGCCTTGTCCACACTGGCGTTGTAATGATCAACGCTGGAGACATCGAGCGTCGGCGCCGAAGGCTCCGCACCACAACCGGCGGCCGTCCAGAGACCGTCTGCGTGCGCAGGCGCAGCGAGCAGTGTTAGAGAAGCTGCAAGACAAATTGCAAACGTCGTTTTCATACGTGTTCCTTCCGGCCTGGACCGGATACTGTTGGTAAAAGCGACGGAAGACTGCCTCTGCCTGTCCGAGGCGACAGTCTCTCGCCCAATCAGGATCTATGCGGCGAACTCGCGGCTTTTTCAGGGCAGAAAACGCACAAGCTGCCCGAGTGGCTCACCAAGGATCTCATCCTCACGCATCACGACTGTCCCACGCACAACCGTCGCGATCGGCCAGCCCTTGACCTCTTTCCCATCGAAAGGCGACCAGCCCGCAGGCGTGGCGATCCAGTCATTGGTGATGCGGCGCTCGGCTTTCATGTCCACAAGCGTGAAATCGGCATCGTAGCCGACTGACAGACGACCTTTCGCCATCATGCCATATACGCGGGCAGGACCGGCGGCCATCACGTCCACCAGACGGGTCAGAGACAGACGACCGGCATTGACATGATCCAGCATCAGCGGAACCAGCGTCTGCACCCCGGTCATGCCGGAGGGACATTCAGGCCAGGGCTTCGCTTTTGCTTCCAGTGAATGCGGAGCATGGTCGGAGGAGACGACATCCACCATGCCATTCCGCAGGGCGCGCCATGCCGCTTCGAAATGGCGCTCCTCACGGATCGGAGGGTTCATCACCGCCAGAGTGCCGAGTTGATCGTAACATTCCGGTGCAATCTGCGTCAGATGATTGGCCAGTACTTCCGTCGTGACCAGATGACGATAGTTTTCAAGAAACCTGAATTCTTCCTCCGTGGAGGTATGCAGAATATGGACCGGACGTCCCGTCTTCACTGAAAGAGCCGTAATCCGGCGCGTACCGAGAAAAGCGCATTCCGGATCGCGCCAGATGCTGTGATTGCAGCACGGCATTCCGGTCTGTCCGAACTGGGTTTTCCGGGCGCGCAGACGATATTCGTCTTCCGAGTGAAAAGAGACGCGGCGATGGCCATGGCGCAGCACGGCCTCGATCCCTTCGTCATCCTCAATCATCAGATTGCCTGTGGATGATCCCGCGAACACCTTGATTCCGCAGACACCGTCAAACGTCTCGAACTCACCCAGATCCTTGGTGTTTTCCCGTGTTGCACCGACATAGAATGCAAAGTCTGTGTAGGATTCACGGGAGGCATATTCCTGCTTCCAGCGCAGCATCTCGGCGTCCGTTACGGCCGGGTTGGTGTTCGGCATATCGAACACCGTGGCGATTCCGCCCAACGCAGCAGCCTTTGTTCCTGTGGGAATGCTTTCAACAGCCGGATTTCCCGGGTCACGCAGATGCACATGCGCATCAATCAGTCCCGGCAGGACATGCAGCCCGTGCGCATCAATGACTTCGTGCGCTTCATCAGTCGAAGCGACGTCGATGCTCGCAATCCGTCCCGCCACAACACCAACATCCGTTTTCACCTCACCCCACGGAAGGATGCAGGTGCCGTTCCGGATAATCAGGTCGTAATGCATGGTCGCCTCTTTCTCTGCGCAGTGTCTCCAGCAAATCATAGACAATTCTTCGGAGTGCGGCCATCGCGCTCTGTGCAGGGAGTTTTTAGCTGGAAACAGAAAAAATCAGGGAGTTTGCTGCGTTTTTTTACGAAGCGGATGAAAGTCCGTCTATGATAGAGATTTCCAGAAAAGCAATATTTTATAGAGATATTAAAAAAAATCCTGACCAGAAATCTTCGATAGCGTCAGGATATTATTTCAGGAACAGACTATCGAAAAAACTCCGATGGCGACACCCGGTCTTTAAGCCTGTAACCAACCGGGTGCCTGATGTCTTTTAAAGCTCTTTTATCTGCACGTAGCTTCTCTCTTCGATAGCAAGATTTTTTCTGTTCTTAAGAATCCAGACAGACAAAAGCCGTTCAGAAAGAAATCCCATCACTCTCATCTGAAGCTTATCATAATTAACAAAAAACTTATCTTCAGCAAGAGGCATCAACAGACTAAACAGCCAGGAAGAGTATTCATCAAACAGCTCTTTTTTTGCAACAATCATGTTTGTATGATGAAAATAATTACAATGATTAAAATAAAAATCACAGGCGCTTACATAGTCCGGCTGGATTTTTTTTATTTGTTCGCTGATAAGGAACATATCTTCCAGCACATGAAATCTTGCATATTGCTGCAGAACCGGTTCCGCATGATGTTTCACAGGGACAATCATATCCACATTAGAAAAATCAAAATCATCCCCAGCGGCAATTTCATTGCCTTCACAAACCACCTTTACTCCCTCGATGTACTTATAAAACAGATTTGTTCCGTTTTCTTTTTTTTGAAAAAATCTTCTGTAGTGATTCAACCCTACATAGTCTGAAGTATGGTCGTTTTTCCATATCCAGTATTGAACTGTCAGTTCACAGAAAATATTATTTAAGTGCGAAATATTATCTCCAGTATCATCACCAATAAAATCAGTGACCTCACCTTTTTCCTCGTAGCCACTCATGCCGCCTATAATCGGTACGTAAGTTGCATCAAAAGGCGGAGAAAATTTTTTGTGACCAGCTACATATATCTTCAAGCTCATTCCCGAATCCGCCATTCTTTTTTCAAACACACATTTACGTGAGCTATTACCCCCGCACAAACAGAACACTTCCGAAGACAGAAATCAGAAATATTTGTACGGGAATACCGCTTCATTTCCCGAAGAAATATCAGACAAAAAAACACACCACAATAAATAGAAATTATTTCACATTCATTTAACGGCACTTATTTCAAGACATGGAGACATATTATAGAAAATATGAAAGTAGCTTCCAGCGCCGCAGCTCTGAATTCGAGATCAAAACTGCTTTTCCGACAAAAAAATCCATCAACACGCCATCACGCGCTGGCTGCCCCTACTGAGCCATGCGCCTCACACCCTGCATCGTTCAGCATCAAGACAACGCGTTCAAACACCGTCTGAGGGGTGAGACCGCTGATCGGCGCCTGACCTTCCGGCCCTGGCGCTGCGATCCACTCCGCACAAAGCCCGGACGGCGCATACTCACTCCTACGTGAAGGGCCAAACAGACCGAGTGTGGGCGTGCCTGCCGCGCCCGCCAGATGCATCAGGCCGGAGTCATTCCCGACAAAAAACTGACACCGTCGCAACATGGCCGCGGTCTCAGCAAGAGTGAACCGTCCACCAGCATCAATCGCACCCGGAATAGCCAGAACGGCCGCCGCCATGGCGCGCTCCGCTTCGCCGGGACCATAAAAAACCGCCAGTTTCTTCTTTGAAGAAATCTTTTCAAGCCGTGACCAGAGATCCACGAAATTGCAGGCTGGCCAGACTTTCCCAGACCAGTTGGCTGTTGGCGCAAACGCAATCACCTCCCTGTCGCCAAGGATTGTCTGCGCAACAGCATCATCTTCCGTATCTGTCCAGACAACCGGCAAGGGCGGAGGAGACAATGCGAGCACCTCTCCAACGTGAGCGATGCGCAGCCCTGACCGGCGGCCACCCCTCATGATCCGCCGGGCGCGTGTCCGCAGGAGCAGGCTGATGGCTGAGCCCCGCAGATCGACCACCAGATCCCATCGCGTTCCGACACACTGCTTCCACAGTTCGAGCCAGTGCCGATCATACGGCTTCTTGGTCATCACCAGCAGACGCTCAAGCTGAGGCATGCGCTGAAACAGTCCCGCCGCGACCGGACCGCAGGCAACCGTGAACCGGGCGTCGGGGTGAGCCTGAATCAGGTAATTGAGCAGTCCCGTCGAAATGACGGCATCCCCGAGGCGTGTTGCGGTGATGAAAAGGATGCGCATGGACCGGTCCTCAATTCAGCGGTTCAGCAACCAGAGACATGGTGGCTGAACCGCGACGCGACAGGATCACGCAGAGAGGGCTTCCGCGACTTCTTCGGAAAGATCGAAATTGGCGTAGACATTCTGAACGTCATCGCTGTCCTCAAGAACATCCAGAAGCTTCAGAACAGTGCGGGCCTTGTCTTCATCCAGTTCTATGGAATTCTCGGGACGCCAGTCGAGTTTCGCAGAAAGAGGCTCTCCGAACTTCGGTTCCAGCACGTCACGCACCGCAAAAAACGACTCAACCTCACAGGTGATCTCGTGCGTTTCATCGGTCGAGACCACGTTGTCCGCTCCGGCTTCAATCGCCGCTTCCAGCATGTCGTCCTCACCGGCGACACTGGCCGGATAGGTGATGACGCCCATACGGTTGAACATGAACGACACCGAGTTCATTTCCCCCAGTGAACCACCGTATTTCGAGAAAGCCGCGCGAACTTCACTGGCCGTACGATTACGGTTGTCGGTCAGCGCCTCGACAATCACGGCGACACCGGCAGGGCCGTAACCTTCGTAACGGATCTCGACATAATCATCGCCGCCGCCTGCGCCGGTCGCCTTCTTGATGGCGCGCTCGACGGTATCTTTCGGCATGTTCACTTCACGGGCTGCTGAAATCGCGGCACGCAGACGGGGATTGGATGACGGATCAGGCAGGCCGGAACGGGCAGCCACCGTGATTTCGCGAATCACCTTGGCAAACTGCTTGGCCCGCCTGGCGTCCTGCGCCCCCTTGCGGTGCATGATGTTCTTGAATTGCGAATGGCCTGCCATCTCGCTGTCCTCGTTCTGACTGAATGTATCATGATGGATGTCGGCTATACGGGGCCGGGCCGATGGGGACTGACGTCCGCCAGGAAACTCCCCGGGTCACAGAACGCCCCGGGGGAAATTCCTGCTATCCGGCGACTTCAACGTCCCGGGGGATGTCCTGAACGGGCTTCAGACATGACGCCCGTGACAATGTTTGTATTTCAGCCCCGAACCGCACGGGCAAAGCGAGTTACGCGGCGTCTCGCCCCATGTGGACGGATCGTCCGGGAGAATAGCCCCACCACTCGGCGGTTCCGCAGTCACGGCAGCTGGCGCGCCAACATACTGAGCCGGTTCCGACGCATATCCCTCGACATGCGGATCAGGATGGAATTCGCCAATTCCTTCAAGAGGATGTGGCTCCGGGGGAGGCGCCATTTCGACACGGGCCAGCAGAGTGATCACGCGCTCACGCATCTCATCCAGCATGAAGGTAAAGAGCTGGAAGGCTTCGTGCTTGTATTCGTTCAGTGGATCTTTCTGGCCATAGGCGCGCAGACCGATACCCTGACGAAGCTGGTCCAGCGCATGCAGATGCTCTTTCCAGACCGAATCAAATGTCGTCAGCAGGATCTGCTTTTCCAGATACCGCATGATGTCGGGACCAAAATTCGTGGTCCGGACAGCCTGCGCCTGCGCCGCGGCATCCTCGATGCGGGCCGCAACCTGTTCCCTGTCCATCCCGTCTTCCGTCGCCCAGTCGGCAATCGGCAGATCAAGGTTGAAGATACGCTTTACATCATCCGTGAGTTCAGCCGTCCGCCACTGTTCGGCAAACGCTTTCTCCGGGATATAGCGATCAACGAGGGAAAGGATCAGTTCCTCGCGCGTTTCCACGATCAGGGAGGCCACATCGTCCTGCATCATGAATTCACGGCGCTGGGCATAAACCTCCTTGCGCTGGTCGTTCATGACGTCATCGTATTTGAGCGTGTTCTTGCGCATGTCGAAGTTGCGGGCTTCGACCTTCTTCTGCGCGCGCTCAAGAGCCTTGTTGAGCCACGGATGCACGATCGCCTCGCCGTCCTGCATGCCCATTTTCTGGAGCATGCCGGTCATGCGATCGGACCCGAAAATTCGCATCAGGTCATCCTGAAGCGAGACAAAGAAGCGCGAATTACCCGGATCGCCCTGACGACCCGCACGACCACGAAGCTGGTTGTCGATACGCCGACTCTCGTGACGCTCGGTGCCGATCACATACAGACCGCCTGCCGCCTTCACGATCGCCTGATTTTTCGACACTTCATCACGGATGGCCTGCTCGGCGGCGGCAAGTTCGGCAGGATCAGTGATGTGTGCGAGTTCCTGCTGAATCCGCATCTCGACGTTACCGCCGAGTTTGATGTCCGTGCCGCGGCCCGCCATGTTCGTGGCGATAGTGATTGCGCCCGGAGCACCCGCCTGCGCCACAATCGCCGCTTCCATCTCATGGAAACGGGCGTTGAGCACATGATGCGGAATATTGTCCTGCTTCAGCAGCGCCGAGAGGGCTTCACTCTTTTCAACAGACGTGGTGCCGACAAGAATGGGCTGCCCACCCTTATGGATTTCCTCAACCAGCTTGACGACGGCTGCGAATTTCTGCCGTTCATCAAGATAGATCTCATCGTCGGTATCCTTACGGGCAACCGGAAGATTGGTCGGGATCTCAACCACGTCCAGCTTGTAGATTTCGGCGAATTCGTCGGCTTCCGTCATGGCCGTGCCCGTCATGCCGGACAGCTTGGGATAGAGACGGAAGTAGTTCTGGAACGTGATGGACGCCAGCGTCTGGTTTTCCTGCTGGACTTCCACGTGCTCCTTCGCCTCAAGCGCCTGATGCAGGCCATCCGAGTAACGGCGGCCATCCATCATACGGCCGGTGAACTCATCAATGATGGTCACCTTGCCGTCACGGACGATGTAGTCGACGTCTCGTGAGAACAGGGTATGGGCGCGCAGGGATTGCAGCACATGATGGACGACCGCCACATTCTGCACGTCGTACAGACCGCCGTCGTTCAGCACATCCGCGTTACGCAGCAGCTCCTCCACGCGGTCAGAACCGGCTTCCGTCAGAATCGCGGTGCGGAGTTTTTCATCCTTGTCGAACGTCGCCGGATCACGGACCATTTCCGCGATCACCGCATCCACAGCGCGGTAAAGCTCCGAACTGTCTTCGGCGGGACCGGAGATGATCAGCGGCGTCCTGGCTTCGTCGATAAGGATGGAATCGACTTCATCCACGATGGCATGATTGAAAGGCCGCTGGACCATCTCTTCCAGCCGGTATTTCATGTTGTCGCGGAGATAATCGAAACCGAATTCGTTGTTCGTGCCGTAAGTAATGTCACAGGCATATGCCTCGCGACGGGCTTCGTCCGGCAGGTTCGGCACGATCGTGCCGGTCGTCAGCCCGAGGAAGCTGTAAAGGCGGCTCATTTCCTCGGCATCACGGCGCGCGAGATAGTCGTTGACTGTTACGACATGCACGCCCTTGCCGCTGAGCGCATTAAGATAAACGGCCAGTGTGGCAACAAGGGTCTTACCCTCACCAGTCCGCATTTCAGCAATTTTTCCGGAATGCAGGACCATACCGCCGATGAGCTGCACGTCGAAATGGCGCATGCCGAGCACGCGTTTTGACGCCTCACGACACACGGCGAACGCTTCTGGCAACAGGCCGTCCAGCGTTTCTCCCTGCGCCAGCCGTTCCCGGAACTCTACTGTTTTATGAGCAAGAGCGGCGTCATCAAGCGGGGCAATGCCAGCCTCAAGCGTATTGATTTCAGGTACGCGGCGCTGGAACGCTTTGAGCGAACGATCATTGGCAGTGCCGAAGAGGGCGCGAGCGAGCGAGGCGAACATGAAGACCTTTCCGGAACAGCACGCCCGGAGCCGACCCCCCGTTCCTGCCCTGCATCTGATACACTGACAGGGACCGAAAAGCCGACGGCGTGCGCTCCCTCAGATAAAGCCGCCATTGCTCAGGGTCAACCGATGCCCCGGTTATGCCCCCTGGAAAATGGCTCTTTCTTAACAAAACAGACTTACATCGTGCCCTTGCGGGAGGCTCCCGGGTCGGCCATGATGAGGTCATATCTGTTCACACTGGGTTTTTTACTGATGCGTTTTTCCAGCTCGGGCACGTTTTTCGCAGCGACCGCCCTGTTTGCTTCCACTCTCCTCTCCTCCGCTTCTGTTCATGCTGCGCACGCAGCTGATGCAGCAGCCCCTGCAGCGCCAGCCGCTTCTGCCCCGGCCCAGCCTCCGATGGATCCGAACAGTGTGATCGCCACAGTCAATGGCGAGAAGATCACGCTCGACGACATCCGCAAGTCAGCCGCAAACATGCCGCCGCAGCTGCGTCAGATGCCGCAGAACATGATTTTCCCGATGCTGGTGAATCAGGCGGTCGATCAGAAGGCGATCCAGATTGCCGCCCGCAAGGACGGTCTGCAGAACGATCCTGAAGTGAAAACCGCGATGGAAACCGCCGCAAACACGGCTCTCCAGAACGCATGGCTCTCCAAGCAGGTCGTGCCGCAGCTCACGGACGCCGCGATCCACGACTTCTACGTCAAGAACTACGCCAGCAAGACTCCCGAGAAAGAAGTGCATGCGCGCCATATTCTCGTGAAGACCGAAGCTGAAGCGCAGGATATCATCAAGAAGCTCAAGGGCGGCGCCAACTTTGGCACGCTGGCCGAGAGCCTCTCGACCGACAAGGGCAGCGCCAAGAACAATGGCGGCGACCTCGGCTGGTTCAAGAAAGGCGACATGGTTCCGGCTTTCTCCGACGCCGCCTTCACCATGAAGCCCGGCACCTACAGCCAGACACCGGTGAAGAGCCAGTTCGGCTATCATGTGATTCAGGTTCTGGCCGATCGCACGGTGCCTGTGCCGAAGGAAGACGAGGTCAAGGACAAGATCCGTCAGCAGCTGATCCAGCAGGACGTTCGCGGCGCGGTTGATAAGGCAACCTCGGCAGTGAAGATCGTCCGCTTCGGACCCGATGGAAAGCCGGTTCCTGATGGCGCACAGCCTGCCATCGCTGGCAACCCGACAGCCTCTCCAGCAAAATAAGGAGCGGGAGGCCTTATGGCCTCTCCTCACGGCTTGCGTTAAAGAAAAGGAAGAACGTCCCGTCGGCGTTCTTCCTTTTTTCGTTTACGCTTTCTCTCCCCGCCTTCAGGAACAGTTTTCCTGCCATTCCCCATTCCTGCATCAAGGTTCGTCATCAATGGCCAAGCCTCTGCCCGTCTCCCCTCTCGCCTCGCCCCTGCCTGCTCTTGGCACTGTTCGGGGCGTGCGCCTTGGCGCTGTGGCCGCAGGGATCCGCTACCAGGGACGCACGGATCTGGTCGTCGCCGAATTCGATGCCGGGACGACTGTGGGCGGGGTGTTCACCAGGTCAAAATGCCCCGGAGCGCCGGTGGACTGGTCACGCACGGCTCTCAAGGGCGGGCTGGCGCGGGCGCTTGTTGTCAACGCCGGTAACGCCAACGTCTTCACCGGCAAGGCAGGCATTGAAACATGCCGGGCCACAGCGGAGTCCGAAGCCTCTCTGGCTGGGTGTCCCGCCACGGAAGTCTTCCTTGCGTCTACCGGCGTCATTGGCGAAGTGCTCCCGGTCGAGCGGATTACGGCAGCTCTCCCTGCTCTTCACGCCTCACTGACCGAGAATGGATGGGAAGCAGCGGCGCGCGGCATCATGACGACCGACACCTTTCCCAAGGCAGCCGTCAGAAAAACCGAGATCGACGGGGTAGCGGTCACCATCCAGGGCATCGCCAAGGGAAGCGGGATGATCGCCCCCGACATGGCGACAATGCTCTCTTTCGTCGCCACAGATGCGGCGTTACCAGCCCCTGTCGTTCAGGCCATGCTGTCCTCCGGCACGATCCACAGCTTTAACGCCATCACTGTCGACTCGGATACCTCGACCTCCGACATGGTTCTGCTTTTCGCGACGGGCAAGGCTGGAAACCAGGCCGTTAGCAGCGTTGATGACCCTCGCCTCGCCTCGTTCCGGACAGCCCTTAACGATCTGCTGCTTGATCTGGCGCTGATGGTGGTCCGTGACGGAGAAGGCGCTACGAAGCAGATCCGCGTCCGTGTGACAGGCGCTGTGTCTGATCAGTCAGCCCGCATCGTGGCAAAAGCCATTGCCGACTCCCCGCTGGTCAAGACGGCCATCGCCGGGGAGGACGCCAACTGGGGGCGTGTCGTCATGGCGGTCGGCAAATGCGGCGAACCCGCCGACCGTGACCTGCTGGCGGTGGCGATCGGCGGTGTCACCATCGCCAGCGAAGGGACCGTGGTGGAAGGCTATGACGAGACGCCTGTCGTTGCACACATGAAGGGGCAGGATATCGACATCGACGTTGATCTGGGACTTGGTGACGGTCAGTCGACCGTCTGGACCTGCGATCTGACGCACGGTTACATTGATATCAATGGCTCATACAGGAGCTGATCCATGCCTGACTTCCTCCCTCCCGGCTGGGGCGCGCCGCCTGCACAGGCAGACATTATCGGTGGTTCAGGCAGTCTGACACCAGATGGACGGGTTCTGGCCTATGCTGGCTTCTGGGTCCGCACGGCCGCGGCCATTCTGGATTATGTTCTGCTGAGCGTCGTCAGCCTTGTCGTCGGCATCTTCACGCTGCCGACCGTCCGTCTGGAAGAATGGCAGGGTGACACGCCGTCCTATCAGGTCGCCTTCCGGAACACGGATTTCGCCACCAGCTTCCACATGCCCTGGCCGCATGTGGAAATTCATGACACAGGCACATATTTCCTGCTGTTCCAGCTGGTCTATTTTGTCGTGCTCGAAGCGTCACCTCTGCGCGCCTCACTGGGAAAACTGGTTCTGGGGCTGCGTGTCTGCGACCTGACGGGAAGCCGCATCTCGCTGCTGCGATCCCTCGTCCGTAATCTGGTCAAGATGTTCATATCTTTTCCTGTCCTGTTCATTGGCGTGATCATGGTCGCCTTCACACCACGCAAGCAGGGCCTGCATGATATGGTCGCGCGCACGCTGGTTTTGCGTCGGGAACGTGTCGTACGTTTCGACAGTCCCGGCTGACACCGCTTCGGTCCGGCCTTCCCTTGATCCGTATCAGGAAGGCTCGTACCCAATCGCAAACAATACAACTCGGATGAGGTGAAGACAGGATGCAGGTGAGTAACGCGGATCATCGTTCCGTCACCCCGGTCATTGAGCGGTCATCCTCGCGACGACACCGGTCCCTGGGCATCCTGACCTGCTGGCTCTTTACAGCCACCCTGCTGCTATTTCCCGCCATGCACAACGCGCTGGCGGCCGACACCGGGGCGGCGGCCGTAACTGCATCCTCGGGGAACACTGCTGCGCTTTCTCCCCAGGAAGCACAGCAACTGCTGAATGTCCTGAACGATCCGAAGCAGAGAGACAGCTTCACCCATACACTTTCGCTCATGGCGAAGGGCATTTCCTCGACATCTGCAACGGCAAAGGCAGCCGCTCCCGCAGAGCCGGCCAACGCAGTCGTGTCACCGAACGCCGTAGTGCTCCACACCGACCTGATCTCCAGTGTTTCCTCTCTGAAACTCACCCTGCGCAGCTATCTGGATAACTTTCTCGGATTGTTCTCTGACCTGAAAACGGTCGGAAAATGGTTCGATGCAGAAATTTCCAACCCCCAGACCCGCGCCGTGCTTCTCGGCACATTCTGGCGCGCGGGACTGGTCATTGTCGTCGCCATGCTGATTGAGTGGGGAGCATCTCTCGCGCTTCACAAACCGCTGCAGGCAGTGACCCGGCGGGCTGAAAGCCGTGAACAGCGGGAAAACGATTCCGCAGTATCGCCGCAGGACGAGCCCGACTCTGACATTGCCCTAGAGGAAACCGATCAGAACGCCGACATAAAGGCGGCCGCTCTGGCTAAGGCGAACGGGGACCATAAGGAAGAAATCAACACGCTGAAAACGCGTGCGGATGACCAGCGTCGCCAGATCGAAACACTGAAATTCCTGTCCCGCGTACCTTATGCACTGGGGCATTTCGGCCTCAAACTGCTGCCTGTTCTGCTGTTTCTGGGTGTGGCCATGGCGGGCTCCTCTCTCGCCACCGACACGCAACAGGCGGAAACCGTCACAGAGACTCTGGCAGAGGCTTACGCGGTCGCCCGCTTCCTGTTCGTTCTTCTGGAATCGGCGCTGGCTCCACGTTCTCCAATGATCAGACTGGCGCCGGTTTCCGACAGTACGGCGCATATGCTGACACGCTGGTGGAATTTCCTCGTCGCAGCGCCTTCCCTCGTTGTCTGCCTCTCGGTTGTGGGAGGAGAGTTCGACCTTTCCGAGCGCGGCACGGAAGCAATGATCCGCGCTGTGATTCTGATAGAACACATCATGATCGCCATCTTCATCTGGCGGCTTCGTCCTATTGTTGCGAGGACCGTCGCTCCCAAGCGGGCAAAGGTGAAGAGCGGTTTCTGGTCCTTCATACTGACACTGGTGCAGTTCTGGTGGATTCCGGCGCTCTTTCTGGATGCGGCGCTCTGGCTCGTATGGGCTGCCCATCTCCGGGGCGGCTATGACTGGATTCTCCGCACAATTTTCCTCACAGTTCTGATTGTCGCAGTGACCCGGCTTCTGGCTGTGCTGGCTTACGGCTGGCAGGATCGACTGTTCCGTATTGATCCGGCCGTGATCCAGAAACATCCCGAAGTTCAGGAGCGGGCGGATAGATATTACCCTTTCGTGCGCGGCGCGCTGACCGCACTGATCGTGTTCATCGGTTTCATTGGTCTGACTGAATCATGGGGGCTCGCCAGCGTTCACTTCTTCTTCTCCAGCCCTCTCGGCTCCCGTCTGCTGAGCGCCGTCATTACATTGACAGTCGCCCTTTCTGTGGCGGCGGCGACCTGGGAAGTGGTCAATGCCCTCCTGAGCCGTCAGCTTGAAAAGTTCAGCAAGACCGGTCAGGGGATGCGTGCGACCCGTCTGAAAACGGTGCTGCCGATCATCCGTACCGTCATGCTGGCGCTGATCATCATCATCGTGCTGGTCACCAGCCTCTCGCAGATCGGCATCAATGTCGCGCCCCTGCTCACCGGCGCGGGTATCATGGGCGCCGCAGTGGCGTTCGGCTCCCAGAGTCTGGTGAAGGACTTCATCACCGGATTCTTTATGCTGGTTGAAGACGCCATTCAGGTTGGAGACTGGGTGACTGCTGCTGGTGTGGAAGGTTCAGTCGAGCATCTTTCAATCAGAACCGTAAGGGTGCGCGCCTTCAATGGCGATCTGCACATCATTCCCTTTTCTTCCGTCACCTCAATTGCCAATACGGGCAGGGATTTCAATCAGCTTGTCATCTATCAAAATGTTGATCTGTCCGAAGACATTTCCCGTGTCGTGAAAATCATGGCTGATACGGTCGCAGAAATGCGCCAGGAAGATGCATTCAAGACAATCATTTACTCTGACTACAACGATCTTGGCGTCAACAAGAGCGATTCAAACGGGGCTATCACGATTGGCACCATCCGGACCGCCGCCATGATGAAATGGAAAGTCCAGCGCGAATTCTACAAACGGATCGCCAATCGTATGGCGGCTGCGAACATCAAGTTCTATACCCCGACTTCCTACACGGCGTCTGCGCCGGGCACTTCTCTCTCAATTTCCGGAGAGCTCCACGCTCCGGCTGACGGGCATGAAGTGAACACCACGACATCACTCTCGCCGACGGCTGAGTCAGAAAAGCCGGTCGGGGACTCTGCGGAAAAACCTGACCATGACAAGACCTGAAGAAGATCTGACCAGAGCCGCGCTCACCGGGGCCGCGCTCACCGGGATTGAAGCGACGACACGAGACAGTTTCTTCGCGCACATTCCGGCAAAACAGATGCACACCCTGCTGGACTCGTACGGCATGGCGGACTGGGAGAGCTTCGCCTCAAGCTGGCAGCGGCTGGGTGTCGATGTCTATATGGCTGACGGCGGTCGCTATCGCAGGCGTCGTCATGCCACATTTGCCCTGTCGGACAACAGCATCGTCCGGAAAAAGCATCAGCCCCATTATCAAAGCCGCGATTACAACACCTTGAATGGCGGCATTGAACGCTGGTTTGACCCGGTTGAAAAACGGATCGGCGACCATCCGGTGATGAGAGCGGTGCTGTCTCTGGTCAATCGACTGGCAACCGATCTGACGCCTGAGCCTGAACGGCCGGAAACATGGCATGCCGAAGTGCATCAGTTCAGGATCGAAGCCGGCAGGGAGATGAATGGCCACCCGACCCCCGAAGGTCTTCATCGGGATGGTGTCGATTGGGTGCTTGTCTTGATGGTGCGGCGCGAGAACGTGGAGAACGGAACCACCAGCATCCATGATCTGCAGGGGAATGAGGTCGGCAGCTTTACCCTCACGGGTCCACTGGATGCCGCCTTCGTGAATGATCACATGGTCTATCACGGTGTCACGCCGATTCAACCGATAGACCCGAACCTGCCCGCCTTTAGGGATGTGCTCGTGGTCACCCTGCGCCACCAGTGATCCGTTTCAGGTCTTTCGTGCTGGTCGGCCGTCGGGAGAACTCTCGGGATCTGAAAGAAAGGACAGCCTCTCAGTAAGGCCACGCACCGGAATAATGCGCCGCATGCCACCCGGCGACTGTCAACAGTCCGACAAACACCATGGCGCCGACCATCTGGGCCAGTTCCCTGAAAGCTGACGCATCCATTCTGTTCTGGCTGGCAGGATCGTCTGATGCAGGCGCGGATGTTGAGACCGCACTCGGCGGACCCGGTTTTACAACCAGAATGGGATCATTCTGCGGAGCCGTCGACGTTGCAGCCGTCACAGCAGGTGAGGCTTCCTGTTCATCGTGTGGCGTCTCATTCAGCTCCGCCGATGGTCCTGACGGCGTGGTTTCCATATGTTTCCCTCTCCGGTGTCTTCATCGCATCATGATCTGGATACAAGTGTATTGCATCCTGTTTACCATTACATCCTGCAAGCAGTCTTTCTCTTATTTTTCAGGAAATATTTTAACCAAGCTGTAATCGGGTCGCCTGCATAATCCGGAGATAGTCTGATCTGCAGGTTAAACGTCATTGCCCATCACCAAGCGCCATAACCTTCTGTATCCGCGTTTTGCTGTGGCCCTACCTTGCAGCGCAGCGCTCGCAGCCAGTTTCCTGATATTTTCGGGACATCAGGCACACGCGCAGAATCTCGACTACAGTACGTTCGAAAAGCTTTTCAATGAGCCCATCACAAGCTCAGCAACCGGCAAACCCCAGCGCGCCAGCGAACTCCCGACAGACATACAGGTTGTCACAGCCGAACAGATTCAGTCTTCCGGCGCCCAGACCCTTCCCGAAGTCTTGCGCATGGTGCCGGGAGTGGATGTACGGCGCTATTCCATACTGAGCGCCAATGTCTCTATCCGGGGCAATGACGCGGCAGGCGGCTCACGCACACTGGTGCTGATTGATGGACGACAGGTTTATCTCGACGGCTACAACTACACGGACTGGGGCGCTCTTCCTGTTTCAATTCGTGATATCCGGCAGATCGAAGTCATTCGGGGACCGAATTCAGCCGTGTACGGCTTTAACGCCTCCGGAGGCGTGATCAATATCGTCACCCGGGATCCGCTTCACGAAAACAAGAGCTACGTACATGTTGAGGGAGGCAGCCTTAACGGGTTCGGCGGAGAAGTGGTCCTTTCTCACAAATTCTCAGACGCCTTCACGACCAAGCTGTCACTTAACGGTCTGCGGTCAGACGAATATAACCGTCACAGTCGTCGTGACATCCCCGCCCAGACCAGCAACATCAATGCCGTTCTGGAATTACGCGGGCAGCTTTCTCCTCGTGTCGAATGGGGCCTGACTGGCACGATCGATCAGGAACACACACCTTTCTGGCTTGATGTCGGCAGTTACTTTGCATCCCGCCCTCTGTCAAAAAGCCTTGAGGGCCGCCTTGCCGCCGACACGGGCTGGGGATTATTTGAATTCAGAGCCTATCAGAACTCATTCACCAACACGACAACAGAGAATATTGCTGTTTTTGGAACTATTATTCCAATCGACTTCGGATATGATCTGGAAACGACTGTTGCGCAGATTTCTGACACCATTTCGCTCAACAATCAGAATGATCTGAAGCTGGGCCTCGAATATCGTTACTCCACACTGTCCGGCACGCAGGCTGGCACGAAAATAGGCAGCGAATATGATATGCTCGCCGCAGGCTCCGCTGTGTGGGATTATCGTATTTTACCAAAACTCACTTTAACAAATGCTGTTCGGGTGGATTCCCTGACAGTTCCATCCGTTAGAAGTCCGTTTTTTTCTGACGTGCCATCTTCTGCTGCACAACACTATATCGAACCAAGCTTCAACAGCCGTATCCGCTATGACGCCGGTCAATGGGGAACATTCGGACTGAATGCAGCCCGTGGCATTCAGCTTCCCGCTCTCTTTGATTTTGCGCCGACCACAATGCTCGGCCCCGTCACGGTGATCAACAATCCATCACTTTCACCATCGACAACCATCAATGTGGGCCTGAACTACTCACGCAGCATCAAGCCGCTGAGCGCCACCCTGTCCGTCGCACTTTTCGCCCAGCGCACCAGCGAAATGCTCGGAACACCTTTTGCCTCAAACTATACCTACACGCCTCCGGCATCCCTTACGATGTTCCCCAAAAACTATAACCGGGTCGATGACGCCGGAGGCGAAATCCGGCTGGAAGGCAAAACAGATTTCAATTTTCACTGGGATCTGAGTTACGCCATGACGGCTGTGCGCGACCCTGACAAATCTTCAATGATCAATTTTCAGCGGCAAACCCCGGTCAACAGTGTCATTGGCGGCTTCGATTACACTCTGGGGCCGGTGCAATTCAGCGCCCATGCCAGATGGCAGTCACACTATCAGGATGTTGCCGCTGACTTCACGACGTTTCGGCTCAGGAACATCAAGGTCAAGGATTTCGTGACCCTGAACGCCCGCGTTGCATGGAAAATCGACAAGCACTTTCTTCTGGCGCTGAGCGGGCAACAGCTTGGTGCTTCTCAGCTCAAGGAAACATCCGGCTTGCTCATTGATCGTCGTATCATTGCGGGTCTGACTGCGGAGTTCTGATCAGATCTTTTCTGTTTCGGTAGAGACCAGCCCTTCCGCAACAGACGAAAGATGGACGCTGGCAAGGTCATCCAGAAAAGCTTTCGGTATGTCCCCCAGATTCTGTCTTTGTCGCGACACAGCGTGAAAAGTTACATCATAGCGCAATACCTGCGGATTAAGAGAGGCGATCAGCCCCTGCTCCTCATAGGATCTTGCAAAATGCTGAGGCAGGAATGCCAGATGATGTCCCGACAGGACAAGCATGGCCAGGGCTTCCATATTGTCAGCTGTCGCCGTGATGGATTTAGGACTGTCGGAAAAGAGTGACTGTGGAAGAGGATATGTTCTCCACCCCCAGTCATACTCCCAGGCCTCGGCCTGCGAGACCTGCCCGACATGAAAAAACAGAGGATGCCCCCGTCCGCAGTAAGCAATCTGCCTTTCGATGAAGAGCGGCGTGAACTGCAAACTGGGAATCCTGTGCCAGAAATAGCCCATCGCTATATCGAGTGTTCCACTCAGCAAACGCTCTTCCTGCTCACCGGGTGAACAGACGCGGATATCCAGTCTGACAGCTTCATCACGCTGCCGGAAACGCGCGATGGCCTGACTGATGCGGATGTTTTCACTGAATGGGGTATGCCCGATAATCCCGATCCGGAGCGTGCCGACGAGGCGACGATCCATGTTGCGGGCCTGAACGCTGAAATCTTCAACAGCCCCAACCAGATGACGCGCCAGTTCCGTGAAGCGCTCTCCTTTTGCAGTCAGCCGAAATCCACTCCGGCCGCGTTCACATAGTCTAAAGCCCAGCCGTGTCTCCAGCGTCGCCAACTGGGTGCTGATCGTGGACTGCCCGACGTTCAGGATGCCTTGCGCCGTGGAAATTCCGCCCGCATCCACAATCGCCAGGAAAACGCGGATCAGACGCAGGTCCAGATCGCTGAGACTACCAAGCATGACACCCAAACATCGATTTCAATCAATGTTTGAATCTTAGATTTGGAATTGGCGCTGTCAATACACACGCCATATCATTACGGATACAAATCGTTCTACCCCGGACATCTCTCAGAGGGGCACTCGATGTCAGTCACACCTACCCTCACCCAGGTCACTTCCTCCCGACAGGGAGGGATCGAAACCCGTTCCATCGACTACGTGCCCGAGAACGAGCGTCACGGTCGCGTTGCGGATCAGGGGCCCTTCTGGTTCCTGGGTAATTTCCAGTTCTTTACAATCGCCATCGGATTTGTCGGGCCCAGCATGGGCCTCTCTCTGGGTTATACGGCCCTCGCTGGTGTCATCGGAATCCTGTTCGGCACGCTGTTCATGGCGTTTCACGCCTCACAGGGCGCGGAACTCGGCCTGCCGCAGATGATCCAGTCCCGGGCGCAGTTCGGCTACCGGGGCGTCTCTCTCGTCCTGATTGGCACGCTGGTCACGTTCATAGGCTTCAATGTTGTTGACACGGTGCTGCTTTCCGCCGGTCTGAACGGGATCTTCGGCTGGAACATCACAGCCGTCACGATCGGCATGGCCATCATCGCCGCGCTGTTCGCCATATACGGCCATGACTGCCTGCACACGATCTTCAAGCTCTGCTTCTATGTCTCCCTCCCCCTGTACGTCATCCTGACAGGAGCGATCCTGACGGGCCATGCGGGGGGTTCCGCGCCAACAATCGTCGGGTTCAGCTGGGTAGCCTTCATCGGACAGATCGCTGCCAGCGCCAGCTACAACATCACCTACGCACCGTACGTTTCCGACTATTCCCGCTATCTGCCGCGGAACACCAGACCGGTGTCGATCATCATGGCCGTGATGTTTGGGGCATCCTCCTCTGCCATCTGGCTCATCACCCTCGGCGCCTGGCTTGCGACCCGGCTCGGTGCTTCCGACGGACTGGTCGCCCTCCATCAGGCAGGAGACACTGTCTTCCCGGGATTTGGATCGGTTGTTGCCCTGGCATCTGTTATTGCGCTGATCGCCACGATGGGTCTCAATGCCTATAGCTGCATGCTGACCATCCTGACCGGGATAGACTCCTTCCGCCCGCTCAATCCGACCAGAAGCGCCCGTATCCTGACAGTTATTATCGTCGCAGCAATCTGGACAGGACTGTCACTGCAATGTCCTTCCGACGCCATCGGGCTGCTTTTCGCGACCCTGACGGTCATGCTGTATCTGCTCGTGCCGTGGACAGCGGTCAACCTGGTCGATTATTTTCTGGTTCGCAAAGGCCGTTACGCCATCACAAATCTCTTCATGCCCGGTGGCGGTATTTACGGCATGTGGCAATCTCGTGGCCTGCTGGCCTACGCAATCGGATTCCTCGTCACCATACCATTCGCCGTTCTGCCTGAAATCTACACCGGTCCAATCGCGAAAATGCTGGGTGGCGTCGATATCGGCTGGCTTGTCGGGCTCATTGTCTCCGGCAGCGTCTATGCCTTGCTGAGCAGATCTCTCGATCTCAAGGCGGAAGAGACAGCCATTACAAAAAGTGAAGCTGATCTCAAGACCATGCAGATAATGGCTCCGACAGAATCATCGGCTGTGCCTGTCATGGATGACGTGTGGAAATAAATGTATCTGTGTCTGGCGACTGAAGCACCATCAGTCGTCAGACCTCACCCTGCGATTCTGCTTGATACCAGCGCGGTGGGCTTTTCCGTCCAGACGTCTTTGCCTGGCGGCGCGACCCGGTCTTGTCGCAACACGAAATGCCGGGCGATGCGCCGCCTGTCGGATCAGATCAACCAGACGCTGGATGACATCTTCCCGATTACGCGGCTGACTGCGGAATCGCCTTCCCGTGATGACGATTGACCCATCCCGTGTCGCCCGCGCTCCGGCCAGTTCCAGAACCTTCAAACGGATACGCTCTGGTATACCCTGAGCATTGATCACATTGAATCGTAACTGGGCAGCAGTCGCGACTTTATTCACATTCTGACCACCGGGACCCGAAGCCAGAATATAAGTGATCTCCAGTTCATCCTCATCGAGAATCACGCCCGGCAGAATAGTCTGTTTCATGTTGTAAACATTTCCAATTCTACCGGGCATAGAAGCCGTCTGAGACTCTCCCGAGCCAGGATCTACTTTACCGCGGGTATGACACAGGCCCTCAAGACCGGCTCGCAGGCCGCATCCTTGCCCTGCCATGTTGATGAAGGGCCGGTATAAGCCAGTCGCGCGACTTTGCCATCCCTTACACTGGCAATGACGTGACAGGCGCCGCTGGTGTTGATGGTCATGGAAATATCAAGAGGTGCAGAAATGGAGAATGACCCTCTACCGGATTTTTCAATCTTCCAGACAAGCACTTCCTGATCATCTCTTGTTTCATCCTGGTCAGGCACCCCTGCACAGGCCACAAGATCTGAGCGAGACAACCCCAGCAAATCATGCTGCGCTTCTGCGGGGATTGTCGAGCACCCCTCACATCCAAGACACAGGATACCGAGCAAAAGGAATTTTTTCACTTCCTTTGATCCCAGAAAGTCTCGTCCTGTTTCTTCTTCAACCAGATGAAACAGGTCACCAGTCCGGCATTAATGAGCGTTGCACTGACCGCCCCCAGACCGCAGAATAAAGCCCAGTCAGGCATTCGCCATATCCTGCTCTGCCATGCCGGCCAATCGGAATCCCCCACTGAAACGTCTCCGCCACGTTGCAGAAGAACGGGCGCAATAGACTTCCATGTCGCGACGCTGCTTCAGGAGTCGCGCCAGACGCTCATGCTCGTTTTCATTCCAGATTGAATACAGGCCCTGCGCCATGTCAGCAGCGTCAGTCGGATTTCGATGCGCGTAATGACCAATCCACGGCAGTTCGGAAGACACCAGAACCGGAACACTCATGGCCATCGCATCGGCCGCAACGATGTTGAATGTTTCGGTAAAGGAAACCTGCATGAGAATATCGATATCAGAGAGCACGGACAGAAATTCTGCATGAGGCATCCATCCATGCTCGACCAGTTGATGATCTGATCTTGCGAAGAGTTCACGCAGATTTTTCAGGACAGGGCTTCCCTGCCCCTCCACACGCGTTGCATTGATGTGGAAACGCAAAACCATGCCGATGGATTCGGCGAATGCGATGGCGGCAATCGCCTGTGTCATATGATTTTTCAGGGGCCGGACGGCTCCAAAGCATCCAATATTGACGACACCCCGCTGACGGGCGTGCGGCTTTATGTCACACAGACGCGGAACCGGATAAACATTCGGTCCATAGGTAATTCCTGACGGGTCCAGCCCACACCCCATCGCCACGACAGCCATATCCGAGACGGCACGTGGTGCGTTACACATGACTTCAACACCGCGACTCAGATAATCCACGGTCCAGCCAAAAGCGATGCCTTCATTGGCCAGAAACGGCGTTTCCGAATGATCTCTGACAATCCATTGCACCTGTGGATGCAGTGTCTTCAGAACATCGAATTTATCCGGTACAACCCAGAACGCTTCGATGATCACATGAGTTGGCCTGTAGGATGTCACCTCACGATCAATACTGTTGTTATCAGAAACTTCGACAGATTGTGCTTCAATGCCATTTGAATTGAGCATGTCCACAATGAAACGGACAGAATTTGAGAGACCAGATTCACGGGAACCGTAGCCCCAATGGCCTTCACGGGACTTCAGAATAAACAGAAGACGATTTTTCATGTATATTATGACTTATTAAAAATTAAATTTACGAAAAAACCAATAAAACCACCTATCCAGAGCCCGGAAAGAAAAACCATCATCAATATTATTCTTTATATTAGAAATTAAATAAATATATCAGGAACGATTTAAAGGCATAGAACGAGCAGCTAAATCATCCGGTTTTCTATAACTGTCCCTTACGAACCCGCCGAGTCATTCCTTCTTCAGAACTGGCTGGCGATGCGAAAAACGGCGCGTCGTTTGTAATCCGCGGCGCCTCTTTTTCTCAGAAAGATTTTTTTAAATTTGTAAAAATCAGGGTGTTTTATTAACACCACATCAAGTCCCGCACTGCTTTTCATACATCGTTTCATAAAAAGCATTTGGAAAATGCAACTTTATGCCCTTCGGCACGCTTGGCAAAAATCTATAGGAGATTTTTCATGCGTTCTACTCTCTTTACTCTTCTTGCACTCTCGATCGCCTGCGCCGGTCTGACTGCCTGCAAGCCGCACGAGCGGACTTTTGGTGAAAAAGTGCGGGACGCTGTTGATCCGCCCAAAGGTCCGATTGAGAAGGCAGGCCGTGCGGTAGACCGCGCAACTTCCAACTAACGCAGTGCAGGGAGCAGTCATCAGAGACTGCTCCCAAACACCATCGCAGGTCTGCAAACGGACCCAAAAAAGCAGATCACTCATCACCGTCTTTCCTCAAAAAAACGGCATTCCCTGAAGTCTGCTGGAAAATATCTACAAGAAAATCTTTTCAATCAGCCGAAAACCTTACGGTGCCTCTGCTGGATCGGGCCCACTTCCTTTGCGCACACCGAATTGTTCTCAATTCAAGACGCACATGAAGAGAACAGCCCCCTTACCTTGAAAGGGTGACTTCTCTCGTCCTGATCCGCTGCGGTTTGCGGCAGGAAGAGTGTTCAGCCTGCCAGCGCGCATCCCTGATCACAATCGCAAAGCCTATGATCAGCGGCAGTATGAAAAACATGAACACAGCAATGAGTATGGAAATCAGACCCTGCCATTCCATGCTGCCCCCACTCCGCGCTCGCAAACTCTGAAGCATGGCAGGTTAGCGGAAACCAGGCTCAGTGTCATCTCAAGTTTATTTGCCTCTTTGAGAGCCTCGGGGGGAGAGCATGCAGTTCTCCCCCCCGACACCTTGCAGCCACAGACTGATGGTCTGGCTCAGGGACGACCAACGGACTGGTACTCCAGCCCTACTGCCCGCATCGCTGCCGGGTCGAAGATATTACGAAGATCGACGACCACTTTCCCCTTCATCGTCTCCACAAGAGCTTTTGGCGCAAGCGCGCGGAAGACATTCCACTCCGTCAGCACAACCAGCGCATCCGCGCCTTTGGCCGCGTCCAGCGCATCGGTGCAGTATGTCGTGGTCGGCGGCATCATCGGCGCTGCCACTTCCATGCCCACCGGATCAAACGCCCGCAGCTTCGCGCCGGCTTCAGCCAGACGATGCAGAATGGGGATCGACGGCGCCTCACGCATATCATCGGTTTCCGGCTTGAAGGTCAGTCCGAGAATCGCAATCGTCTTGCCTTCGGCCGAACCGCCACAGGCTGCAATGATGCGTCCGGCCATACCGATCTTGCGGGCGTCGTTGACCTGTACGGTCGTCTCGACCAGACGGCAGGGGCTTCCGGCTTCCTGTCCAATGCGTGACAGGGCCAGAGTGTCTTTCGGGAAGCAGGAGCCGCCATACCCCGGACCCGGATGCAGGAACTTGCGGCCGATACGACCATCGAGCCCCATCCCTTTGGCCAGATCATGCACATCCGCACCCAGTTTCTCACACAGGCTCGCCATCTCGTTGATGAAGGAAATCTTCACCGCAAGGAACGAGTTGGAAGCGTATTTCGTGAGTTCCGATGTCTCCAGCGAGGTGAAGAGCAGAGGCGCCTCGATCAATGACAACGGACGATAGACCTTGCGCATGACGGCCTCAGCCCGCGCGCCGCCATCTGGCGCCGTCTTGTCGAGACCAATGATCACACGATCCGGACGCATGAAATCGCCGATCGCACTGCCTTCACGCAGGAACTCGGGATTGGATGCGACGTCGAAATCGGCGTCAGGACGCGTGGCCCGGATAATTTCGGCGATCCGGCGACTGGTGCCAGCCGGAACTGTCGATTTCGTCACGACAACCGCATAGTTGGTCAGCGAGCGAGCGATCTGCTGCGCGGCGGCATGGACATACTGCATGTCCGCCGCGCCATCGCCATTCCGTGGCGGCGTGCCGACAGCAATAAACACCGCTTCAGCGTCTTTGACAGCGGCCGTAATGTCATCACCGAAAGACAGACGCCCCGCCTGCATATTCGACTCGACCAGCTTGTCGAGACCTGGTTCATAGATAGGAATCTGGCCTTTCCGCAGAGCGGCCAGTCGAGCCGGGCTGTTTTCAACCACAGCCACTTCTATTCCGAATTCCGCGAAACACGCAGCCGAAACAAGGCCGACGTAGCCTCCCCCGATCATTGCAATACGCACCGAAGTCTCCTCTCGAATTTCCGGGCCTGTCATCAGACGAACAGGGCGCCCGCCCGAAATCGCTCAGACTTGAACCTGTCCGGTCCCTTGCGGTCAAGACAGGAAAAAAAAGAGTTCCGTAAAGCAATTTTGGGACTCACATCTCGGCAGGACATATCCGGAGCAAAGGCGAATTTTGACGCCACCCGACTGGCGGGCTACGGCTATATGACTGTAATTATTATCGCTGTACGAAATCAGCCTATCTCGGAATCAAGGACCAGCCGCACCGGATGAACACCCTGCTTGATCTTGTCGCCCTGCTGGGCCGAACGGTGTTTGTCGTGACACGAGGGGCAGGTTCCGTTGCCCTGTTTGCGCTGGAAGGGGTTTCCTGCTTTTTCCGACCACCCTTCTACTGGCGCGTCTTTCTCCAGTCGCTGACGGACACCGGCTTCCTGTCCCTGCCGGTTGTCGCCCTGACCGCCCTGTTTTCAGGCGGCGTGATCGCACTCCAGTCCTACACCGGCTTCGCGCAGTACCACGCCCAAAGCGCCATCGCGAACATCGTGGTGCTGGCGGTGACACGCGAACTGGGACCGGTCATGGCGGGCCTCATGGTCGCCGGTCGTGTGGGTGCGGCCATGGCGGCGCAGATCGGCACCATGCGGGTGACGGACCAGATTGACGCCCTGACGACCCTGCGCACCCATCCGATGAAATATCTCGTGGCCCCCCGCCTTGCGGCGGGTGTGATCGCCCTGCCTCTGCTGGTTGTAGTGGCCGATATTCTCGGTGTCGCAGGCGGCTTTACGGTTGCGACAATCAAGCTCGGTTTTGCGCCGGACAACTATATCGCCGCCACCATGAACGCCCTGAAGGCCCAGGATGTCATGGTCGGACTGGTAAAAGCCACCGTGTTCGGTTTTCTCATCACCCTGATGGGCTGCTATTACGGCTATACAAGCCGGGGCGGAGCCGAAGGCGTTGGCAGCGCCACGACCGCCGCCGTTGTCTCCGCGTCGATCCTTGTGCTGGCTTTCGATTACCTCCTGACAGACCTGTTCTTCGCGCAATGACAGACAACACATCCGCCGCTCCGAAAATCCGTATCCGCGGGCTCCGCAAGGCCTTTGGTTCGAAGATCGTACTCGATGGTATTGATCTCGATGTTCCGGCAGAAAGCTCTTTCGTGATCATAGGAGGGTCCGGTTCGGGGAAATCCGTCCTGCTTCGCTGCATTCTGGGGCTTATCCAGCCGGATGAAGGGCTTATTGAAATTGACGGCGTGGACGTGCTGCGCGCGCCCCGCCGTGAGCGCGAAGAACGGATCGGCGAGATCGGCATGCTGTTCCAGAACGCCGCACTGTTCGACAGTCTGTCGGTCTGGGAAAATGTGGCCTTCGGTCTACTGGCCCCCGAACCCACCAGACACTCCGAAAAGCATCCGCGCCTTTCGCGTACGGAAGCGCGGGCCCGGGCAAACGCCGTGCTGGAGCAGGTCGGTCTCGACCCATCGGTCGGCGATCTGTCTCCCTCAGAACTGTCCGGCGGCATGCAGAAACGCGTCGGTCTCGCCCGCGCCATCGCCGACCGACCTGAAATCCTGTTCTTCGATGAGCCGACAACCGGTCTCGATCCCATTATGGGCGCGGTCATCGACGGACTGATTGTCGACTGCGTGAAAACAATGGGATCAACGGCCATCGCCATCACCCATGACATGGCCTCCGCCCAGCGGATCGGCGATGAAGCCGCCATGCTGTATCAGGGCAAGCTGGTATGGCGGGGTCCGGCGACTTCGCTCATGAATTCAGGCAACGCCATGGTGGATCAGTTCACCCACGGCCGCCGTGAAGGTCCGATTTCCATGGAACTCCGCCGCTAGAGCATATCCAGTTTGAATGGACACATTCGAACTGGTGAATATGCTCGATAAACAATGAATTAGGGCAATTCCACTGGCCAGAGTTCAGTGGAATTGCTTTAGAGCCAACTCATGTCCAGCCGGAGTTTACCGCCATGAACCGTCCGCTCAACGTCATCGGTCTGATGAGCGGCACCTCGCTGGACGGTGTGGATGCCGCAGTCATCCGCACGGATGGCGTTACGGTTTCTGAACGCGGCCCTTCCCTGTCCCTGCCCTACGACGCTGATCTTCGCCGATGCGCCCGCGCGCTTCTCGATCATGCGGCGCACCTCACATCGGACGCGCCTGAAGTTCTGGAAGTCGAACGACGCCTGACAGAACGCCATGTCGAAGCCGTCGAAGCGTTGCGGCTTCAGACAGACCCCGTCGATCTGATCGGCTTTCACGGACAGACGATCCATCATGCTCCGGCTCTGCGCCGGACCTGGCAGATTGGCGACGCGGCGCGCCTGTCACACGAAACGCGGCTTCCGGTGGTGCATGATTTCCGAAGCGCTGACGTCGCTGCCGGTGGTGAAGGCGCACCGCTTGCACCCTGGTATCATGCGGCGCTTTTGCAGGACGCCCCAAGGCCTGTCGCCATACTCAATATCGGTGGCGTGGCTAATGTCACTTTCCTGGGACGGGATGGCGAGATCATTGCCTGCGACACCGGCCCAGGCAACGCGCTGATGGATGACTGGGCGTTCCGGCACACTGGCGTAGCCTGTGACACGAACGGCGCACTGGCCCGGAAGGGACAGGTCGATCAGGCCCTTCTCGATACACTTCTGGCCGATCCCTACTTCAGGCGCCCGGCCCCGAAATCCCTTGATCGCCAGAGTTTCATTACCGCTCTCGATGCGGTTTCCGGCTGCTCTCCCGCCGATGGCGCGGCAACACTCGCCGCTTTCACGGTTGCCGCCGTGGCGCGTACACAATTTCCGGCGGAGCCCCACGTCTGGTACGTCTGCGGCGGTGGACGCCATAATCCCGTGCTGATGGAAGGACTGCAAAAGGCCCTGAACGCCCCCGTCTTATCGGGAGACAGCCTTGGCTGGAACGGAGACGCTCTGGAAGCCGAATGCTTCGGCTTTCTCGCCGTGCGGGTTTTACGCCAGCTTCCGCTTTCCGCACCCGGCATTACCGGAGCCCCTGATTTCTTACCCGGCGGACGTTTCACCTGCGCCGGTCTGACCACTCTCCCCCGGTGGATTTCACTGGCAGACGAAGACTCTTGACGGTGTGAGTGGAGACGCTATATACCCCGCCACGTTGCCGGCGTAGCACAGTGGTAGTGCAGCGGTTTTGTAAACCGAAGGCCGGGAGTTCGAATCTCTCCGCCGGCACCATTTTTCCCTGAAAATTTAGCTACTTGTGTTTAGCATATTAGAATGTGCTTCACGTTGAAGTGCTTTTAATTTTGTACGTATTGAATAAGACGTTTGTCCGGTGCAGCCCCATTTTTCGAGCATCCAAGAAATTGGTGCACGAAATGCGGCAAAGATTACCGGAGGTGACACGGTGTCGTCCCAAGCGATGCAAAAAGCCTCATTTGCTGTGGCAGAATGCGTGCCAAAATTAAATTGCAAAGATCCGCCCCACTTACTGAGCTGGCGAGATTTCACCTCTATTTTCTCCTCGTTTGGACCAACAAGATCAAAGCCGTTATTTCCACGCGCCTTCCGGGCACCCCCGATAAATGTGGCCACCAAATGTTCTGATAATTCGCCTAATGCTGCCGAGAGAGTCTCTCGCCCCAATAATGGACTATTAACTATATAGACCAGAGCCTTTCCCACATCTGCATGCAGCATCAAAATAGCGTTCAGATCAGTAGTTACGTCTTTAATCATAATATTTTCATTTCCATTGCTGATCGCCGTAAAATCTACTTTATGCTTACACATTTGCATTAATAATCTCCACTTCAAAATATGAAGTAGTCCCTCTCCTTGCACTCCAGCCTTGAGCATTTTCTATAGCCCCTTGGTCTTCCCGCCGGAGTAAGGCACAACAGCGCCCCAACGTGCCGAACAACGGAGGCGGACATGCGGGTTACAGTCGCTGATGTGCAGAAGATGAAGCAGAATGGCGAACGCATCGCCATGATTACGGCTTACGACTCCTCGTCTGCCCTTATTGCCGAACGAGCAGGCGTTCCTGTTCTTCTGGTCGGCGATTCACTGGGCATGGTCATGCTGGGTCACAGCACGACCCTGCCCGTCACGCTTGACGATATGGAACGACACGCTGCCGCTGTCATGCGCGTCAGCCAGAAAGCGCTTGTCGTCGCTGATCTTCCGTTTCTGAGCTATGCCACCATCGAAGATGCCGTCTCTTCCGCACGCCGCCTGATGCAGTCGTCTGGTGTGCAGGCCGTCAAGCTGGAGGGTGGACAGAGCATCACCCCGCAGATCCACCGTCTGGTTGATTGTGGAGTGCCTGTCATGGGGCATCTGGGACTGACGCCTCAATCGCAGCATCAGATCGGCTTGCGCGTGCAGGCACGACATAAAGATGAAGCACGTCAGTTGATTGAAGATGCTCTTGCGCTCGAAGCTGCCGGAGCTTTTGCGCTTGTGCTGGAAGTCGTTCCTGCCCCATTGGCCGCCGCCGTGTCTGAAAGAGTCAGCATTCCTGTCATCGGCATTGGAGCCGGTGCTGGCTGTGACGGACAGGTTCAGGTCTGGCATGACGTGCTTGGTCTGTTTGAAGGCCGTCCGCCACGTCACGCAAAGCGCTTTGCCGACATCGGAGCCGCCATGGAACAGGCCGTTCGCGCCTATGCCGACGATGTGCGCTCAGGTTCTTTTCCGACGGATGCGCAGAGTTCCACAATGGACCCTGACGAACTCGCTACCGCCATCGCCTCTCTGGACCATAAAGATCACTGATATGCAGATTGTTTCCACCATTGCCGCCGCACGCGAGACACGAGCCCGACTGAATGGAACACTGGGATTTGTTCCGACAATGGGTTTTCTGCATGAAGGCCACCTGAGTCTTGTCCGTCGTGCGCGGAAAGAATGCGATGCTGTCGCTGTCAGCATCTTTGTGAATCCGACACAGTTTTCTCCTGATGAAGATCTCAACCGCTATCCGAAAGCCCTGGAAAAGGATCTGGCTCTTCTCAGGGAGGCCGGTGTATCTTTCGTCTTCACCCCTGACGAGAGTGAAATCTATCCTCCCGGTTTTGCTACGAGCATTGATGTCGGGGAGGTTTCAAAACCACTCGAAGGCGCAATAAGACCAGGACATTTTTCTGGTGTTGCTACTGTTGTCACCAAGCTTTTCAATATCATCCAGCCTGCGAAAGCTTTTTTTGGCCAGAAAGACGCACAGCAATGCGCCGTGATCAAAAGACTGGTGGCGGACCTGAATATTCCTGTGGATATCGTCATCTGCGATATCGTTCGCAACGAAAAAGGTCTCGCGCTCTCCAGCCGCAATTCCTATCTGACGGACAGCGAACAGGACCGCGCACTCCTGCTGCATGAAAGCCTCGGAAAAGCACAGGAGCACATTGCCGCAGGCGAGTGGAATGCGTCGTCCATCAAGAGATTGATTGGCGACATCCTGTCAAAAGACCCTGAGTTTTCTGTGGATTATATCAGTGTTGCTGATCCTTACTCTCTGACAGAACTCGACAGCGTTGACGGTGAAGCCTTGATCTCGCTGGCTGTCAGAGTTGGCAATACCCGCCTTCTCGACAACGTTCTTGTCAGAAGAAAGTAATTTCACAAAAAACAGGCGATCCTCAAATCCGTTTGCAAACAGCTTTATCAAAGACCTCAACCGGATTTGAAAGACAGCTTTGTAAAATTCCTTTTTGCAAAGCTGTCTTCTGAAATATCTCCGGCCCTATTACTCAGGTTGATGACCCACCATTCTGCCCGCACCGTTGGCGCGCGTGGAGCCGAAACGCCAGATCAGATGTGCGAGCGCCATCAGGACCGGTCCAATAAACAGACCACTCAGACCCCAGGTCTCGATCCCTCCCAGAATACCAAGCAGCACCCACACGAATGGCAGGCGAATTGATCCTCCGATCAGAACAGGCCGGATAAAATGGTCCGCGAGAAACAGAACAACAAAACCGAAAACCCCAACCGCAATTCCGGCTCCCAAAGAACCCTTGATGGCGATCAGCAACGCACTGATGGCGACAGCAACTCCTCCAACCATCGGAATCATCGAGGCAAATGCTGTAAAGAGACCAAGAAGCAAAGGCTGGGGCGCACCAGCAATAATATACGATACGCCTATGATGACCCCTTCAGCCAGCCCCACAAGCACCAGACCGGCCATTGCTCCACGAACAGCACCGACAAGCTGTTTCTGGGCCATTTGTCCTCTGGCGCCAAGCAGACGCAGAATGAACAGATTGAGATGCTCGATCAGCCTGTGCCCCCCGCGCAGCAGGAAGAACAGGATGAGCAGAGAAAAACAGAGGATCACAACAGTATTGACAAGACCGTGACCAATATGTTCGAGCGTGGTCAGGGCCTGTTCCGGATTGAGTTTATGCACCAGAGCCTTCATTCCCTCCGGACTGGAAAGATTGATTTGCCACCAATGCTCAATCTGCGCCCTGCCCCATGGTAATTTCGACAGCCAGCCGGGTTCGGGAACGCCTGTTTCCCCTGCCTGCCTGATCCAGTTCCCTCCTTCCTGAGCTTCACCTGCCGCCGCTGCAATCAGGAAAGAAACAGGAATGACAAACACCAGCGCGATGCCCGAGACAACAGCCAGTGGCAGAATTGTCTCCGCATGTCGGGGGGACCATTTACGACCCAGCCACTGCATGAGCGGCCAGCAGACGATGGCGAGAATTCCTCCCCAGACCAGAGCAAGACGAAATCGCCCCAAGGTAAAAATTGCCAGTGCGACGATACAAACAGCAAGGATGCCTTGCGCCCAGTACTGGAAGGATGGCCGCTCTGCGGGCAATTGTTTAACGGCCTCCAACAGGGCAACGTCCTCTTCACGCAAAAGCAAAGGGGAAGAAGTATTTTTCGGTTTACACCATGACGATATCTTGGACAGCATTTTCACCAGTGACCTGTTTCTCAAACATAAAAATAGTGGTCAGTTTCGCCGCAATTCACCTTCAGGCATTCGTCCTGACTGCGTTACTCAGGAAACAAATCACTCCTGACAGCTTCATACCCTTCACTCAGTCATTATTTCTGATTGAACATATTTCAGAAAGAAAAGTTCAAACTTTATATGGAAAGCATGGGGTCAATAGAGACAAAAGACGCCTGAGAACAGACTCCCGCCCTGTGTCCCGCTGTTTCAAAAACACTCCGGAAAAACAGTTCCTCAGCAACCCAGTTGATGCTCGATTATCATCCGCGACACGTACCGGAATGATCAGACAGTCATCGCTTTAAAAGCGACGTCAGATTCTGCTTTGCCGGATACCCGGAAAACGTCGGCTCTGTTTCCTTATTTCTGGCCTGACGGTTGCGCCGTTACGCCTGTCTTGGGCGCAGCAGAGGGACCGGGAGCCAGCACTTCGGGATCAACCGGTTCGTCAGTCGTCATGTTGGGATCAGGCGCCTGCGCATCATCGCCAGCTGCAGCGCCTGCTACCGGAGACTGCACAGTCAGGCCAAGCATTTCGACAACTTGCGGATGCGTCATCATCGCGGGAATTGTCACCAGAGTCAGCACAGGAACTGGCTTTTCAGGAGCAATCATGGCGGTCAGAGGGCCAGCTTCCGGGTTTGCAATATACTTGGCAAGTTGCGCACCCACACTGTCCGGCGCCGCCCCTGCCGGAGACCATGTGCGACGCAGCAAGGTGACATAGGCATCGGGGTCCATACCCTGAGCGACCGCCATGCTGTTGATAATACGGGAAACCAGCCCATCATCACGCCAGGAAAAATCAAGGTGCGCGATCTGTGGCTGTGGCAACGCCCCCTGCGGCGCTGCCAGCTGGACAAAATCGCCCGCCATATTCAGATGTCCGAATTCAGGAGCATTGACGTCAAACTGCGTGACATGCGCGACATCCGCCTCGCGATCCACAATCGCATTCAGCACCACCGCTCCATCGAATTTCTGATAACCAAGCGTCTTGATGGCCATGCTGCGCGGACCCGTCGGCCACACTCTGAAATGTGTGAAACTCTCGGTCACACGGCTTTTCTTGCCGTCCGTATCGATATGGAGACGACCTTTTTCAAATCCGACAAGACGGTCCTGTGCACTGCCCGGACCGTCCACCTCTCCACTGAGAAGAAAATCCTCGACCGTGAAGGACTGATTGCCGTCGTGAAACAGCAAGCCATTCCCCTTCAGATAAGATTGCAGCAATCCTGCCAGATCGGACCCATCTGACACCAGTTGCGCTATACTGGCGTCCCTGACGGGATGTTCACCGTAATGAAGCAGAAATTTGCTGACTGTCAGCCGCGAAATCCGCCCCGTGCCATACTGGTCCAGAATGACATGATCAGCTCTGGCGCTTTCCAGACCGTCCACCGAGGTGACAGCAACCTGCGTCGCCTCGCCGTGATCCATCATCAGGCTGCTGACCTGATCTTCTGTCGATGGAGGCAACATGATTCCATCGAGCGACAACCGTTTCACCTGCATGGTGCCATCTGCGCCTGTCACCTGAAGTGTGTAGGCGATGACGTGGTCAAAATGCAGGGAGCTGTGATCTGGCGTGCTTTTTGTCTCTCCCGAGCCCGCAACAGCCCCGATCAGTTCGATTGTCGCTGCGGAAATCGTCCCATTGGGATCTTTCAGCACAACGTCTGTCAGCCGCGCCCCGTGGCTGGTGGGCAGAGCGATAGCCTTGCTCCAGGTAAATTCGACGCCCGGCGGCAGATGGGCTTTCGCATTTTCCAGCGCTTCGATCAGTTCGTGATTGGCTTCCCTGTGAATCCAGATCCAACCCGCAGAGCCGAGTCCCATGACCGCAAGAGCGGATAAGGTGAATATGGTACGGCGTGTGGTTTCTCGGTTCATGAAAGACAGCAACCCTTTGATCAGCCTTGGTTCCTTCTACATATCAGGGCGTCGTCTCAAGAGCATCAGGAAAAACCGCTCCCGCCGGATTTCTGCGGTTTCTCGGCAATCCACCATTGCGGTATCATGTTACCAAATAAAAATAGTTCTTATATTTAAAGAAACAAATCAAATCGACTCTTTTTCCTCTGTCTTTTCGCTTGACGCGCCTTCCCGGCTTACGCATAAGGCCCCACCCGAACCGCTCAAGATTCCTGGACGGACATAGAAACAATGAAAACCACCCGCTCGCTTAAGCCCGCGGAAGTGACGAAGAACTGGATCCTGATCGACGCCGAAGGGCTCGTTCTTGGTCGTCTCGCCACTCTTGTTGCAGCGCGTCTGCGCGGCAAGCACAAGCCGCAGTTCACACCGCACGTTGATTGCGGCGACCATGTCGTCATCATCAACGCTGAAAAAGTGAAGCTGACCGGCAACAAAGTTGACCAGAAGCTTTTCCATTACCACACCGGTTATGCGGGTGGCATCAAGCAGCGCACGATCACGCAGCGTCTTAACGGCAAGCACCCCGGTGAAGTCGTCGAGAAGGCTGTCGAGCGCATGATCACACGTGGCCCGCTGCAGCGCGCCCAGATGCGTAACCTGCATGTCTATGCCGGTTCCGAGCATCCGCATGACGGCCAGCAGCCAGTGAAGCTGGATGTCGCCGCGATGAACCGCAAGAACACCGCCATTGCGAAGAGTGGGGTCTGATCGCCATGTCTGAAACGATTGAACGCACAGGCACGCTCGCCGACCTCAAGGACGTCGCTCCTCAGGTCGTGTCTTCAGAAGCTCCTGTCTACGAAGTAAAGCGCGACGCTCAGGGGCGTTCCTACGCCACCGGCCGTCGTAAAGAATCCGTCGCCCGCGTCTGGATCAAGCCCGGCAAGGGTGATGTCACGGTGAACGGTCGCCCGATCGGCACCTACTTCGCCCGTCCGGTCCTGCGTATGCTGCTGACACAGCCGTTCCTCGTGACCGACCGTTACAACCAGTTCGACGTTGTCTGCACCGTCGTTGGTGGTGGTCTGTCCGGTCAGGCCGGTGCTGTCCGTCACGGCATCAGCCGTGCGCTGACGCACTATGAGCCTGAACTGCGTGGCGTTCTGAAGGCAGCCGGGTTCCTGACCCGTGACTCCCGTCAGGTCGAGCGCAAGAAATACGGTAAGGCCAAGGCCCGTCGTTCCTTCCAGTTCAGCAAGCGCTGATCTGGAACACGCCTTCCGCCCTGTGCGGAAGAGGGTTTTGGGAAGCCGCCGGCCTTCGGGCTGGCGGCTTTTTCTTTATCTGGAGAAGACAGCGTGAGCGGCAGACGGCAGGAAACATTCGACGCAATCGTCATCGGAGCCGGAGCAGCCGGACTGATGACCGCCCTCACAGCCGGGCAACGTGGCAGGCGGGTGCTGGTCCTCGACCATAATGACGAGCCGGGTCGAAAGATCCTGATTTCCGGCGGTGGACGGTGCAATTTTACCAACCTGCACACCATGCCGGACCGTTTTCTGTCCCAGAACCGGCATTTTGCCCGCTCCGCGCTCGCCCGCTATAAACCCGCCGATTTTCTGGCGCTGGTCGAAAAGCATCGCATCGCGTGGCACGAAAAGACACTCGGGCAGCTCTTCTGTGATGGGTCTGCCCGGCAGATTCTCGAGATGCTTCTGGATGAGTGCGACAATGGCGATGTGACCATCCGCCTCAGCGAGACGGTCAGGGATGTTCAGTTTTCAGGCCACTTTACGGTGGAAACTGACACGCATACCCTGACGGCCAGATCCCTTGTTCTCGCAACAGGCGGCCTGTCCATCCCCAAACTCGGAGCGACCGGCTTTGCCCATCGGCTGGCCCGTCAGTTTGGCGTTCCACTCGTGCCTCCGGCTCCCGGTCTTGTGCCTCTACAGGCCAATATCGAGGATCTGGAATGGATGCCTGCGCTTTCCGGCGTCTCCTTGCCTGTACGCGTGCAGAACGGCAGAACCGCTTTCGAAGAGGCCATGCTGTTCACGCATAAAGGACTGTCAGGCCCGGCAATTCTTCAGATTTCATCTTTCTGGAAACCCGGACAGTCCATCAGGATCGACCTTCTTCCGGATAAGGATGCTTTCGAGACCCTGAGAGATGCCCGCACAGGTCGATCGCGCGCCCATGCTGTAGCCATCCTTGCCGAACTGATGCCGAGGCGACTCGCTGAAGTGCTTGGTCCTCGCCTGCTGGGCGGGAAAGCCGCCGGCGAGTGGCCCGACAAAATGCTCAGGGCAGCAGCGGAAACCCTCAAGAACTGGCAATTTTCTCCTTCAGGAACCGAGGGCTATGCCAAGGCCGAAGTCACCACGGGGGGCGTGGATACAAAGGCGCTTTCATCGCGCACCATGGCCAGCACAACCCTGCCGCAGCTTTATTTCGTCGGCGAGGCCGTGGATGTCACAGGCTGGCTGGGGGGATATAATTTCCAGTGGGCCTGGGCGAGCGGCCATGCTGCGGGAACCGCCCTGTCGGAGTGATGTTATATCTCTCAAAGCAGCAACACTTTGCTTTTACTGACTTCCTTGAGAAATCAGACTATTCTGCCTTCACCATTTCATCCTTGAGGAGAACTCCGATGACTGTATCTGTTTTCCGGTCTGCAAAACGCCGTGCTTCACGGGTTCTGTTTCTCGGTGTCGCGGCTGTTTCACTGGCCGCCTGCACTGGTCAGGCAGGGACACCCATTGCGCCGGGCACCTATCCTCCCGGCACGCCGCTAGGCGGTACATGCAAGGCCGGCCTCTACACCTGCCAGCTGCCGCTTGCGTCACCCGTCGGCGCGCCATGCAGTTGCCCGGGACTGGGTGCCGCCTCGTACGGGCAGGTCTATCTCAAATAATAAATTGCAGAGGAACCGCTGGCATGGCATGGCCTGAGTGGCTTTTCGCCACGCCGGTGGACAATCCGTCAGCATGTCCTGCGAGCGCCGGTCTGGAGTAAAGCTGTGAAGATCGTCACCGGTCTTCTGTCGGACAACAGAGAGAGACCGTAACGCATGAGCTTCAGTGACGACCGCTATTCCCCTTCCCGCTCTCTGACGGAGCGTCAGAATGGAAGCTCGAATGGCCTGTCTTCCCTGATCAGACTGACGATCTGGTCTGTGCTGTATTTCCTGTTCTATATGGCACAGCAGATTGCAGAATTACTGGCCCCGCTGCTTCTGATAGCAGGCGTCGGCTGGGCTGCATTGCCTCATGTTGTGAACGCAGTGTCTTCAAGCGCCAGCCATGTCGACGCGCAGGCCCATGATGTGATGTCCCATGTCTCGGAAGCCATCCCCCATGAAATCATGCTGGGCTCACACCTGCTGACGCCCTCCGGGCTGATCTTCGACGGTATCCTGCTTATGGCTGTCGCTGCCTTTGGCGCCACCCTGTCTGCGGTCGCCGCCCGGTCCATGTAAACCTGCCCCTACCGACATCAGGCTTCTCTGGCGTCGATAGGCGAAAATGCTGCAAGCAGACCTTCTCCCTGCTTTATCAGCCACAATCTTGAAGCCGATAAAGAAGCGGAAAAAGACTCGTATCAGGAAAAAGCCTTCCCTTAACCTCAGAGCAGATTCAATGCTGGCCAAAGATGGCGTAGCGCACTGAACCAGTGCGTGCATGCGGCCAGAAGAATAACGGCTCCTACACCACTGGCAATCCACGCTTTCCGCCAGAAAATCGGACTCTCCAGAAAAGATCTGCGGTTTCCGTCGGCGTGCTCCACACGCTTGAGAACGTCGCTTCTCAGACGACTGGAGATGTCAATGGCGGGCGTGACATGCCGGGCTGCGACTTCCACCGTCTCTTCTTCAGACGTTTCCGAAGCCCCTGCCTGCTCTACTGCCGCAACAGACTCGGAAGGCGATATGTCCTCGGGCTCTGCTTCATCTGTAGTGTGCCAGACGGAAACGTGGGACTCACCAGCGTGCTCGGTCGCGGGCTCTTCATCCTCCTCGACACGATCCCAGGCTGGCACCCAGGGTTCAGCCAGCGATATCTCCTCGTCAGCCTGATGCTGCGCAGGCGGACTGCTCGGTGGCGTATGGTTTTCCTGAGCACCAGGATTGTTTCGGGCGGCACGCAGGCGCGTGATGACGTCGTCGAATGCGCCGTCCTGCGAAGCAGGTGCAGGCAGAGACTCATCATGAACCGATTGTGTCTCCTTCTCCTCTGAACGCATCCAGGGAACGTCAGCCTGGTTTTCTGAATGCGCAACTTCCGACTGCACCGTACCGGCGCTTTTCAGGCGCTCAGCATGATCGGATTCTTCAACAAGATTTTCGGCCTGAGGCGCGCCTCCGGCAAAATCCCGGTTCTCCACACTGAAATGTTCGTCAAGATCTTTTTCACGCCATTTATGGGGCTCCTCCTCAGGCTTCGTTCCAAACCCGGAGGTCTGCGCCGGAGGCGCTTCAGGCTCATCATCCCAGATGCTGCGATAGACCGTTTTGCTCTCGTTGGGAGCTTCCTCAAACGAGGAAGACGGAGAAGAGGAAGGTTCAACTGGCAGATCGAGAAAGCTGAAAGGCTTTTCGTAACTGCTTTCCGACGAATGATCTGCCTGTGAAGAGTTGTCCTGACGGGAGGTAATGTGTGTGGAGAAATGCTCGTTGGCGCGCATTTCCGAAAGAGTGGAAAACGTCTCATGCTGCGGTTCAGCAGAAGCCTCTGGCGGGACTGCCTCCTGAATTTCGAACGTCGGCGCTTCGCCCTGCGCTTCATCCAGCGATTTGTGCTCTTCCGTCAGAGAAGACTCGTCAGAGACTTCTCCTGCCGGAGTATCTTCAACGGCAGCCCTGACCGGTGGGGCTTCTTCAGGCTCCGCGCCCTGTTTATGTGGAATACCCTGCTCTTCACTCTGAACAGGAGCCTTGAACTGGAGAGGCTGTTCATGAGTCTCCGAAGCCGGCAGCGCAGAGTGCTGGTCTGACTGAACGTCGATCGACTCTTCTTTCGCAGCGTCTGAAGGCTCATCCTGCCGGGCGACTACTGGCTGCGGTTCCGGTTGGGATTCTACTGGCTGCGATACAGCGGCAGGGGAAGGAACATCTGCAACCGCGGGGACGGAAGGAGCCTGCTCCACGGGTTGTTCGGTCGATTCAGCCTTCGCTACGACCGATGCTTCACGCGGCTGCGGGATCGCCGGCTGCGATTCCAGCGTCTGCGCTACGGCAGCAGGAGGTGCCGAAGGAACCACGACTTCAGCAGCGGGAGCCTCCATAGCCTTGACAACCCAGCTTGTGCCGCACCCCGCACACTTCAGTGTCCTGTCCTTCGTCAGGTAAGACGCAGGCACATTATATTTGATGCCACAGGACGGGCAGACAATCAGCATCCGGGTTCCTCTCTGGTGCTGCGAAAACCACTCTGGACGCAGACACTAACAATCCTCGTTAAGCACTATGCCTTGGAATCGGTTCCCAATTTCTAAACATGATCCGACGAAGGCGAAAGAGACAGAAAACTCTATTGGGTGAAGATCGACAGTTTCCCGGTCAGCGCGTTATGCTATCGCGTGTTTCCCATGACTGACCCCATCCCTCAGGGAGTATGCTTCGCATGATCCGGCTCCGTGACGTCACCTGGCATCACGGCAGTATGCCGAATGAAGGTCAGGCCACACTCAGGAACATCAGCCTTGCGATCCCGCAAGGCGGATTCCGCTGGCTGCTTGGTCCCTCGGGAGCCGGAAAATCGACCTTGCTGCGTCTCCTGCACATGGAAGCGCTGCCGAGATCTGGCGATATGGAAATTCTCGGCACGGAAGTCGGATCGCGTACAAAACGTTCCACCCTCTCCCGCCTGAGACAGCGAATCGGTATGATCCATCAGGATTTCCGGTTGATGCCAACGCTTTCCGTTGCGGATAATGTCGCTCTTCCCCTGCGACTTCAGAAACGTATGGAAGGTGAGATTTCCCAGGAAGTGGACGCCCTGCTGGGCTGGCTGGGACTTGTCGAACGCAAGCGCGCCCGGCCCGTCGAACTCTCGGGAGGCGAGCAGCAGCGAACGGCCATCGCGCGCGCCGTGATCATGCGGCCCGGCCTTCTGTTGGCGGATGAACCCACCAACGCTCTGGAAGACAGTCAGGCCGCGCGGGTTATCGGCATGCTGCGAGAACTGTCGGACCTTGGCACCACTGTTGTTGTCGCCACGCATAACGATACGCTTGTCCAGCGTTTCCCCGCCCCAGCCCTTCAACTCCGGCAGGGGCGGTTGCTCGCCGATGAGTAGGACCAATCGGGTCCGCGACGGCCTCGCCCTGTCCCGCGCGCTGCCGGACCGCAGTCTGCTCACCATGGTCGCCGCCATGAGTCTGCTGATCGCACTGACTTTCACAGCAGCAGTGGGTGCGCAGGCACTCTCTGAAAGATGGGCCAGAGGGGCCGCCAACCTGATCACCGTGCAGGTTCCCGACCCAGACAGACAGGCAGTGACAGACAGCCACACCTCCGCCGGAACCCGCATCGAAGCCGTTCTGAATGTCCTCAAAACAATGCCGGACATCATGCGGATTCACAGGCTGGATGAGAAAGAACTCGACGCGCTTCTGAAACCCTGGCTCGGCAATGCCGGGACGGCGGCTCTTCCGCTGCCGGCCGTGATCGAGGTCGATCTGACGCCGGGCGGGGCCTTGTCGGATTCTCTTGCCTCGCTTCTCACAACCAGAGCGCCCGGCACTCTTATCGAAAAAAATGACGACTGGCGCTCCCGGCTCCACACTGTCGCCAGCAGCCTGCTTTTCTGCGCCGGACTGGCCATCATTCTTGTCGGCGCGATCGGGGCCGCGGTTATCGGAATGGCGACACGGCTCGGATTGGGCTCCCGACGGGAAAGCGTGACCATTCTCCACGAACTGGGAGCATCTGACGGTTATGTCGCCAGACGCTTTGCATCCCGCGTGGCTTTCCTGTCCTTTCTGGGAGGTCTGGCAGGCACGCTGGTTTCTCTTCCGCCCATCGCCATCCTGACCCGCCTGATGGCGCCTTTTTCCGGTTCCATGCCGACCATGACGCAGGACGGTGAAAACCGGCTTGTGATCCTGAAGGACTCCCTGCTCGCATTCGGACAGGGAGCCGCTCCGCAAACGCTTCTGATCGGGCTGGGCTGCATCCCCCTCGTCGTCACACTGATCGGCTGGTGCACTGCGCAGATCATCGTGCGGGTGTGGCTGCGCCGCCTGCCATGAGGAAAAGACTCTCGAAAATCTTCTGGTGGCGCTGGGCTGGCGTATGTCTTCTAACCTGCGCATCGCTGCTTCTCATCGGCTTCGGACTGTTTCTGCGAAGCGCACTGCGAACACCAAACCTTCCCCCTTTCTCTGATGGAATTGTCGCCCTGACAGGCGGCACAGGTCGTGTAGAAACGTCTCTTTCCCTGCTTGAGCAAGGACGAGGACGCCTGCTCCTCGTCTCGGGTGTCGACCCAAAAGTCACGCTTCAGGAATTGGCTCCCAACCTTCCCGCAGCCCTGACCGGGCGTATAACCCTGGGGCGGGAAGCCACCTCCACAGCCGGAAACGCCACAGAAACGAAGCACTGGGTAAGAGCCAACAGGCTGCACAGCCTGATCATTGTCACCGCCGGTTATCATATGTGGCGCGCCGAGCTGGAAATTGCGCGAACCCTGCCGGACGTTCAGCTCAATCCCTACCCTGTCCAGCCTCCCGCGATGAAAAGACCTTTCACCCGAGGAACATGGCATCTGCTGGTACGGGAATATGGCAAGTTTCTGCTGACCTGCATCGGACCGGTCAAGGCGTTCCGCCATACGGTGGACGCGACCTGACCACCATGCGCGAGGCGTTCCGCCCGTTCAGAAATCCAGCAGCACGCCGGTGAATGTCTCTTCCACCACGCTTACAGGCTGACAGTCAGCTCTTTTCACGATCGCCGTGTGACGAATCACCGCGGCTGATGGCGGCGGAAGGCGCTCTTCATTCCATAGGCGAATGGTCTCGAGCGTGTCCCGACTGATGGAAAACGGCCCCACGACACGACCGAACGGCACCGTCGTCGTGTCCAGCCTGAAGGTCATCTCTGGCGTCAATCGGCTGGGGGAATACCAGTTTCCCGCGTGAGCCACAGCCAGTTCGCCGCAGAACATCGTGACATGCCTGTAGCGCAGGGCTTCGGTCGCATCGAAAATACCCGTCGCGATAGCAGGAAGTGAAGGGTTATCCTTTTGCTCCACATGCACCCTCAGCCGGAAAGGCGGCGCACCTACACCGTGTCGTTCACACCAGTTTTCCAGAGCAATCGTGGCGCTGGACGCATTGAGCAGCACCGCGTCCAGCAGGGCGATCCGATCCAGAACAGATTCTGTCATCCCGTTTCAACCAGGCGGCGTCTCAACCGGAATTCTCGTTTCCCCGCAGCCAACGGAACGCCTCCCCAGAGGTTTTTGACGGCTTCCAGAATGACGACCCCGCCGCAGGCAGGCAATACCGCCGCTCCGGAGCGTTCAATGGCAGCGCTCAGACGTGTATGACGCAGAAGAGGGAAAAGCGGTGGATAAAGAGCCGTTTCACACATCTCGACGTGAAACATGGCTTCCTGCAACAGACGACAAACCTGACGCTGTGAATAAGGGGTTCCCTGACCATAGGGCGTTGTATCGCTCCATGCCCAGAGACCGCGTCTGTTGGGCACGATGAGAACAAGCTTTCCATTATCGCGCAGCACTTTCCATGCCGAACGCAGAAGTTCGCGACCTGAAGGGGCAGTTTCCAGGGCATGGACCATGAGGATCCGGTCAAAGGAAAGGTCGGGAAAAGGAAGACAGCCGCCACTGACAACACATTCCGCCTGACGATGGGAAAGCGCCACATCCGGAAGCGTTCCGAGATGAGCAGCCACGGTCAGGGCTGCCTGATCCTTCAAGTCGGCAAGAAAAGGAGTGGTATGACCGAGGCCCAGGACATTCAGCCCCCGGAGATCCGGCCAGCAGTCCGCCAGACGCCGACCGAGAAGGCGCACCACCCCCGCGCCCGCCGATGTGTCATAGAATACGTCAGCAGAACGAACTTCATCCAGCATGATGCGTACAGTATCATAACTCGCCCAGATGCAGCACTACCGGAGTCCCGTCATGCCGATTACCGTTCTGCCCATTCCGGCTCTTTCAGATAATTACGTCTGGCTTTTGACGGACACGGAAACCGGCATGGTCGCCGTGGTCGACCCCGGCGAATGCGCGCCGGTCAGGGCCGCGATAGAGGCCCATGGTGGTCGGCTCGACACCATTTTTCTGACGCACCATCATGCGGACCACACGGGAGGCGCTGAAACCCTGCGGGACCGGTATGACGCCCGCATTGTCGGCGCAGCAGCCGACGCGGCCCGTCTCCCCTCCCTTGATCAGGCCGTCAGAGCCGGGGATCGGATTTCATTTGGAGACAGTCAGGCGCTTGTACTGGAAACGCCGGGGCATACGCTGGGGCATATCGCGTACTATTTCGATGACCCTGCCTCGCTTTTTTGTGGCGACACCCTGTTCAGCCTGGGATGCGGGCGTCTGTTCGAGGGCACACCCGAACAGATGTATGCCAGCCTGCATGAATTCGACGCTCTTCCAGACGAAACACTGGTTTACTGTGGTCATGAATACACAGCGTCCAATGCGCGCTTTGCCCTTTCCGTAACGCCGGACAACACGGCTCTCCAGCACCGCGCGGAAGACGTCTTGCGTCTGCGTGCAAAGGGGCTGCCGACGGTCCCATCCACTCTCGGATCGGAACGGTCATGCAACCCGTTTCTCCGCGCCGCCTCATCGTCCGAACTGGGTAAATTGCGACGACAGAAGGACATGGCCTGATGCAAAAACAGACTTGCGGGCTGATTTCCGCCTTCATCACAAACCGTTTTTCAGGGAGAAGCAGATCTGTCCTTTCCTGATCGCCATATTTCCAGCAACGAGCCGACCGGCAAAGCCCCGATCATCCACTGGCCGTTTCTTAACCGTAACGGCAGATCGATAACTGTATCCGGCATCGATTCATCGCCATATCCGGTTTTTTCGGAAGGCTGCTCCAGATTTCCCTGTGTCTTATAACGCTCGATCAGCATTGTCAGGCGACGCACTTCAGGAGGGGCCGCACCCGCCACAACCATGCTGTCAGCGATTTTCTCAAGACCACGTAACGTCAGATTGAAATCACCGACCACATCCGGCTGACATGCGAGTTTTCCGGCGACAGCAAAAGAAGACGGTCCCAACCGGGCTTCTCCGATATGCAGTGTGACGGTTGGAAGATCGCCGTTTCCACTTTCCATCTCGCCGGCAGACAACGCCACATGCAGGGCTTCAACCAGATTTCCACTGCCCGGCACCGCAACAGGTAACGAGATGGCGGCGGCTGTCACATCGACAGCAATATCGGCGCGTTGTGTCTGCTTCAGATACCATTCTGTTCTACCCTGAACCCTGCTCAAACCGAGACTGAACGGGAGTGAAATCCCTCTGGGAGCAAAAGGAATCGCATACACCTCAAGGCGGCTGTTCTTCACTCTAAAAGCAGCGTGAGTCTCACCATCTTTCGCAAACCGCGAAGCAATAACATTCACTCCTGTTCCTGTCAGTCTGAATGCGAGATCCGGATGAAGAGAGTCGCGCCCCAGCAAAAGCGCCTGCGATCCGGTGAAATCAATTCTGATGGCCGAGGAAAACGGTCCGGCAGGAGACAGGGTCATGGCGTCACCGCCATACACCAGATGCGAATTTTTGAAGGGACCACTCAGACGAATATCACGAAGTGTCATCCGCCACGGCAATGAGAACAGACTGAATCCCGGCGTCCGCCAGGAAACACTCCAACCCTGTCTCAGAAGTGTCTCACGTTCGGCATCAACCGTCCTGACAAGGGTCTGTCGGGCCAGCATCATTCCTGAGCAGACCGTCACCGCCGACACCAGAGCGAGTCCGGTAACAACAAGGAGGCACCTGCGATATTTCAGCTTACGCTCCCCCTGCTTTCTTCCTCTGCCATGCAGTGTGTACTCCACGTCAGTTTCAGGAGCCAGAGTGCGGAACCCGCTCAATAAAATCCCCCGCAGGCATGAGGGTCATCATGGACTCACAAAACTTATCCACAATTCACCACTTAAAGTATCCACGTTTCCCGGAGAGCGCTTTTCCCCAGTTTGTCGCGAAAAGGAATAATTCATCAGTTTGTGTAATTTTTAAAAAATCCGCAGTTTTCCGCCAAAAAATCTCATATATTCATTTTTATGCAATAAACCGGCTTGACTTCATTGGAACCTTGAAAAAGCAGGGGATTTTGTGGATTCAGCCTCAAACACCTTCCCTCGCCAGTTTATCCCACAGAGTTATCCACAAGCGTGCCTCTTCTGGTGATAAAGACAACCCATCAGGCGTTCAGGCGATGCCGGGCCTGCTTCCAGAACTGTTCAATGGCCTGAAGCACCTCTCCCCGCCCCGTGCCCTCTACCGGATCTCCGATAATGATCGAGATGGTTCCAGCCCGCTTGAGAAAGCCGCGGCTCGGCCAGTAAAGCCCCGAATTGGTCGCGACCGGATAGACCGGCAGGCCTGTATGTCTGGCCATGGCGACGATGCCGGGCTTGAGGGGCACGGTCTCCCCATAAGCCATGCGGGTCCCTTCCGGGAAAATGATCATCTGCCTGCCCTCGACAGCCGCCTGCTCAGTTTTCTTCAGCAGATTGCGCATCGCCTTGCCGCCTCCCGTCCGCTGGACGGGAATCATGCCGGTGAGCTTCAGCATCGGGCCGACAAGAGGCACTTTCAGCAGTTCCTCCTTCATGACGTACGTGGGTCTGGGCACGAGATTCATCCAGACCAGCGTGTCGAAAGCAGACTGATGCTGTGAAGCGATGATAAACGGCTTGTCACGGGGTAATTTTTCCAGCCCCTCGATACGCGTGTGTATGCCACACCAGAAACGCCCGCCAGCCAGATAGAATCGTGCCCAGAGTTTGGCGTACGGCATCGCATAGCCGGGTGCGAAAAGGCGCACAGGCATGGCCACCCAGCCCATCAGGATGGAAATAGCGACGATATAGATCCGGAACAGGGCGGAGCGGATCACTCTCATGACAGGTCTCCCAAGCTTGGCCTCACGGCTGGATTCACGGGATTTCCGACACGCTTCCTGCAGGCCGGACCGGGCTGGATGGAGACCAGAAAAGCCAGGATGACGCAAGACGACACCCGAATGTCACGAGTTTCTCTTGATTCCTCATCGATGAACGGTCAAGAACGGTAGCATGTCACTCCTAGGCTCTCTCAAGTTCGTCCTTTCCCGCCCGCATCGCGAGGCCTATCCATTTCTCGGTGCATCAGGCGCCGTGACGGTAGCCGCCCGCTATCTCGGCTGGCGCTTCAAATGCCCGGTTCTCCGTGCTGCGGGCACGGCAGGCGGTCTGTTCTTCGGATTCTGTCTCTATTTCTTCCGTGACCCGGAACGCACGGCTCCCGCCCGGGAAGGTCTGGTTCTGGCTCCGGCTGACGGACGGATTGTGTCGATTGAAAAAATCGCGCCCCCTGTCGAACTCGGTATGGGCGAGACTCCCGTCTGGCGCGTCGCAACCTTCCTGTCCGTTCTGGACGTGCATGTGAACCGCATGCCTGTCGCCGGAACCGTCACCCGCATCGCCTATCATGAGGGCAAATTCCTCAACGCCAGCCTCGACAAGGCTTCGACCGACAATGAACGTAACGCCATGAGCATCACGCTGCCGGATGGCCGCATGGTGGCTGTGGTGCAGATCGCCGGACTGATCGCCCGCCGTATCGTCTGTTCCGTCAAGGCTGGCGAGCGTCTGGAAGCCGGTGAGCGGTTCGGTCTGATCCGCTTCGGCTCGCGCACGGACGTCTATCTCCCTCCCGGTGTCGAGCCCCTGGTGCAAGTCGGTCAGACCATGATCGGCGGCGAGACGGTCGTGGCCAAGCTTGACGCCTGATCCGGTGCTGAGTCGTTTCTGTCGCGTGACGCGGGAGTATTTCGTTTAATGGCTGAAACCGTAAGACGCAGACGTCGCCGTCTGCGTGGGGGCCGGTCTGCGCGGGCACGTGTGCGAGGCCCCTCCTTCAACCGTCTTATCCCCAATCTGCTCACCATGCTGGGCCTGTGCAGCGGGCTGATGGGCATGCGTTTCGCGCTTGATGGGCGTTTCCATCACGCCGCTCTCGCCCTTCTGGCCTCGGCCATCATTGACGGACTCGATGGGCGGATTGCGCGGCTTCTGCGTGGATCGACCCGCTTCGGCGCCGAGTTCGACAGCCTCTCCGACTTTCTCTGCTTCGGTGTCGCCCCTTCTTTCGTCCTGTATATCTGGGCAATGAAAGATGCTGGCCGTTATGCGTTTTTGCCCTGTATTCTGTTCACGGTCTGCATGGCGCTCCGTCTGGCCCGCTTCAACGCCAGTCTGGACGGCGAGGAAGAGCGTCCGAAATACGCCAGCAACTTCTTTACCGGCGTCCCGGCTCCAGCCGGTGCCGGGCTGGCTCTCTTCCCGCTCTTTCTCGGGCTTGAAGCGGAAAAGCTCGGCTACACCAGCCTTTACGAAATGACCCGGCTGCCATGGCTGCCTGTGATGAGCCTGATCGGAACCGGCTTTCTTCTGGTGTCCACCCTGCCGGTCTGGTCGTTCAAGAACTTCAAGGTGCCCGCCAAATATGTCCTGCCCATGATGCTGGGTATCGGCGCCTATCTTGTCGCTCTGGTGGCTGACCCCTGGGGCGTGCTGGCTGCAATGGGCGTTGTATACGTCGCCCTGCTGCCTGTCAGCAGAATGAGCTTCCAGAGACTCCGGAAAGCCGCTGAAGCCTTGCAGGAAGACGAGGAGGAAGCCCCGTTCCCGGAGGAGCGTAAAGCTCTTCCCCAACGGGCCGCCCACCCGTAACAGCGGCGACTTCATAATGGTCCTCCGGTCAGCCCCGCTGAAACACGGATGGCCCGGATTTACGCTTCCGGCACAGGAGCGGGTGTCGGGGAAAGAAGGCTTATAATTCCCTGCAGGATGGCGTCAGGCGTCGGGGGACAGCCCGGAATGGCGCAATCCACGGACGCCCGCTTCTCCAGACCACCGAGAACGGCATAATTCTCGGTAAATGGCCCTCCATCAATCGCGCAGGCTCCGACAGCCAGCAGACCTTTCGGTTTCGGCATCGCTTCCCATGCAGCCTTGACCACGGGCGCCATCATGCGGGTGCAGGCGCCTGTCACGAGCAGCATGTCTGCAATCCGGGGCGCGTCCGTAAATACGATTCCTGCTTCAGCCAGACCGTAATCGCCTTTCATGAGCGCTTCGACCTCAAGGCTGCAGGCTTCACAGCCGCCGCTGTCCACATGAAAGAAAACCAGTGGCGAGCGGGACACGACCGGCGGCAGCGCAGGACCGGCGGGCGCCAGCAGGGACGTGAACAATGCGCGGATCAGAACAGTCGACACGGCAACCGCCTCCCTCTTGGTCTGATACAGAAATGCGGCGGTAACCGGACCATGTTTACAGATCAACCGCTGCGGCAGAAACACCGAACGAACACCGCACGGCATCACATTTAGAAGGGCTGCATCCCTGAAGAGCCGCCTCCTGCACGGTCTGAAGCACGCCTGCCGGCTCCGCGATAAACGTGCGCTCCACGCGGCCTCCCTGTAAAATCACGACATGGCAGACCAGCCCGTCAGGTCCTTCCACAGCGGCATATCCCTCGCATCGTTCATGAGGGACTTCGACCGGAACAAGGAATGACAGACGCTCCGCCTCACCTTCCGTAGTAAACATGACGCCGAAAGCGGCGATTATCCGCAGGCTTTCCGCAATATCCTCGAAACGGATCCGGCAACGGGCGGCCGCATCCCCTTCAATGGTGACGGGTGTGCGGATTCGCACACTCGAATAGGCTTCCATGGACAGGCGCAGATCCGCCCCTCTCCCACAGCTACGACCGACGGCCCCGCCCAGCACAAGATCATCGGCCAGAGATCGCGGAACCTGCCCCTCGCCAGCCAGACCGGACATCACAACGCCGGTTGCCTGCCAGAGCGCCTGAATATCAAGGAAATCTCCCGTTCCGAAGACAGAAACTTCCTCACAAAGGGTCTTCAGGCCATCCAGAACGACGTCCTCATGCACCTGCTCATACCCGGAAATGGCGAGCGTCACGCCACCCGGCACCACACAGTCCAGCAACAGCCGCCGTCCGATGGCGGCCTGGCAGACGCGGGAGAGGATATCCCGCGCCTTGTACAACCGACCCGCCAGCATGTCCGCTCCAGCGGCATCCGCCGTACGCGCCAGACAGGTGAGATGCGTGTGAATCCGTTCGATTTCACACAGCATTGCACGGATATGTCCGACCATTGACCCGACCGTCACACCCACGGCCTGTTCGACCGCGGCGCTGAAAGCCCATTGGTGGGCCAGCGTCGCGCCCACATGGATGCGTCCGCTCAGACCCGCCGCATCGGCGAGCCGGACGCCCGCCATCCGTGCTTCAATACCCCGGTGCGCGAAGCCGGTGAGCGCCTCAACCGTACGAATCTGTCCGCGAGCGACGCCGAGACGGAAATGCACAGGCCCCTCCGCACCGCCCGATGCCGGACCACGCGAAAAAACCATCCCCTGCGCCGCCACCAACGGGTCCGGCGTGGAAAATTCGGGCATGTCGGTGATGCCCGAGGCTGGCACTGGTCGCGCCGATAATGGCGCCGTCACCGCCCATGCACCACGATCCACCAGAGGTCGTGTATCCGTCGCATCCATGGCCTCGACGCCCCAGAGATCACGGATCATGCGCTCGAACGGGGCCACACGACGACGGATGGTGGAAAACCCGCGATAACGGGGGCCATCCAGCACCAGAGACGCCATCAACGGTTTCAACCCGACTTCACCGCCCGGCACGCCGTCATTGAAAAAAGCATGCACCGCCTTGCCGTCACACCAGAGCCCCAGCAGAACCGCCGGGTCGTCACGCAGGCATTCCGCCAGATCGAACCACGCCTCTTCGGTCAACTCAAAGCGCCAGGCCGTTTCGGTTTTTCGGCCCTTTCTGATGAGTGCCCGGACTGAAGGCGTAGCCGGGTCCTGGGTCACAAGAGCCCGGCTGCCAAACTGGATAGGCGGAATGCTCATGAGCGCCCCTCCCTGTCGCCGGATTTTGCACCACTGATTTTGGGAAGCACGATGCTCGATGGGAACAGCCGCACACCGGGTCTTAGCGCCGGCCATACAGCCGCAATCAGCAGCAGGGCGAGCGGCAGGGAAGTCATCGCAACCAGCATCACTGCCAGAAGAAGCGCTCCGAATCCGGGCAGAAGAAACGCCCTGTCCGCCAGAAACGCCATACGGGAAGCCGGCTTTCCGGACAGCGAGAGCCAGGGCGTGGCGACGAGAGGACCGAACACAGCCAGATCCGCCACAAGAGGATGGGCAAGGCCCGCAGAAACGGCGGCGAGCCCCATCGAAGCCTGCGTCAGAAGCAATGCAGACTGCGCCGATTTCAGTCTCAGGCGTACCGCCGCCAGCGCCAGTGTGGCGAGACCGGACGCAAAGAGCAGAGCCCGCAGGCTCAGGGCCGTCACTGGTGGCAGAGGGAAGGTCACCAGCAACGCCACGACAGCCAGCGTTGCCGCATTGGCTCTCAGACTTTCCGAAGCGTTGCCTGTCCGGTCCGTTCGCATCGCGTTCATAGGGATCGTGCAGGGAAACAGGCTAGCGAGCAGACAGAAGCCACCCCCGGCAAGCATTCCCTCGATGATCGGATCAGGATGAAGGAAGCCGCTACAGACCAGCAGGGCTCCCGTGGCGGTTCGGCGGAGCGTGTTCCAGCCTGACAGAGCACGGCCCGCACCTGTGTTGAGCAGAATGACGGCCAGAACGGGAGCCGACAGCAGCATGACCGCCCGGGCCACTGGTTCCGAAAGCATCATGGCCAGAGCCAGCAGGCCGCTGGTCCAGAACGGAACGGCGTCGCGGGTGACCAGCGCGCGCTCTTCCTCTGGCTGCGGCGGCGCAAAGCACTGCGACACCAGACTGACATGCAGGATCAGGCAGCCGACCGTGGCCAACGGCGCTTCGATCATCCATCCCAGTTCAACACCCTGTCCGGTTGCGGCCAGATATATCGAAAGAGGCACATTGAGTGCGGCGAGCCCCACTGCAACGAAAGAAAAATTCGCGGCAAGCTGGGAGAACCGGCTCTGCGTCTCCTCATCGCCCGTCCGGCTTTCAGGACCAGACGCGGCGATGATCGCGCCTGCCAGAAATGGCCAGACGAGGCTGAGAAACAGGATGATGTCCGCGGCAATGAGCATCAGAAACCGGCCTTCCCTCGCTCTGCGGATTTCATCCTCAGGAGAGACAGACGTCTTACCAGCCACGTCCCGGCTCCGGCGAGCAGCAGAAGGCACACACCGATGAGCCAGCCCGCATAGGGATTGCGAATATTGGCCGCTGTCAGCAGCAATCCGTCGCAGGCCGTCAGAAGACCCGCCAGTTGGTAGCGTGCGCCTGAACGCAGCGACAGCGTGGCCAGACCGATAAAGGTTACGCCGAGCGCCACAGTCACCACCGAGCCGTCGATTGGAATGAAAGGAGCCGAAAGAAGCGCCGGACTCTGCAGCATGTCCTCTGACGGAAGGCTCAGACTCGCCGCAATCATCAACACCAGAGACAGCACGACAGCCCCGGCCACCTGCGACGGCCCGGTTTCATCCGTATAACGCCCCAGCCACCATGTCGGAGCGACAGACAGGATCAGTGCGCTCATCGCCGCAAACAGAATGACGGCAGGAAACGGATCCGCCGACGCATGACGCAGAAGCAGGATGGAGAGAGCGGTCAAAAGTCCCGTCACCGGGGTCACCAGCAGACCGGCGGGAAGGGTCAGCAAAGCCAGCAGAGGCAGAAGGGCAAGTGCGAGCGTCATCGTTTTTCGATATCCGTTCGGCGAGGAGCAGGATGCGCCGCAGGTGTTCTGTCTGAAACCCGGCTTTCCTCCGGTATGACGCCGATGGGCGGCATGAGACGGCTGGCGGTCATCAACTGGAGCGCCAGCACCGCCAGCAGCAGCGCCGACGCTGCCCGCAGACGCACCCCGGCCAGATCACCCAACGCAAAAGCCCGTCCGGTCGCAAGAATGACAGACAGCAGAAAACTGCGCAGAAGCCAGCACAGAACGCCAAGCAGCAACGCGCCACAACCACCCGGAACAGTCGGACTGCTGGCGACGGCAGCAAGCGATCCGGGCCACATGAGGTCCCCCGCCAGCGTCAGCCATGTCAGAGCCGTGATGTCCCGCGACATCATCAGAAGCGCCCCATCACTTCCCTGCCCTGCGATATCGGACTTCTCCACGGGATCGACAGCCGCCAGAATGGCCGCGCCGGCCAGCACAAAGGGTGCGCCTTCCACAAACGGATTGGCATGGACAAGCCCGGTCAGCACTGCGGCGAGTCCGGTCGTCGCTCCAGCGCTGAACAGGAGCGCCACCAGCAGAAACAGGCAGGGCAGCACGAGAGCCAAGGCGGCAGCCCGCCCGAACGCAAACGTGGCGCGTTCCGCAGGCTGGGCCAGTCCCGGCAGCAGCGCGATAAAACGGGCCAGCACCAGCAACAGCCCCACGAGCAACAGATCAGACCATGAGTGTGTCAGAAGTCCCTGAGTGAACGCCGGCACAAGCAACGCCGCGCACACGGCAGCGGCCAGGGAAAGCGGTGCTGCGATTTCAGTGATCGTCCCTTCGACCAGCGGCGGCGCATCGCTCTGCTTAAGAGGTGGCGCAGCCCTCCACTCACGACCGATGACGAACCAGCGGCGCAGCACCGGGGATGCGGGAACACCGGTCATCCGCGCCGAAATGAAGCTGCGGAATCCGCTCAGCAGGGGTGCGACAAGCACCACGAGCGCCAGTTGCAACACCGTCAGCAGAACGGAAAGAATGATCTGAAGAATCGTCATGACATCAGCGCTGACAGAGAAATTCCCAGTGCGACCAGAACAAGCACAACAGCGGTCGCATGGTCGGCGAAGGGAGCCGCTGTCCGCAGCATCCGCCGGAGACGACACAGGCAGCGCGCGCCATAACGCAGCATCCTCAATCGGGACATGAACCGGAGACGTCCCTGCGGAAAAAGCACCGAGCGCAGCAAGGACGGCGCCATATCGACGCCCGGCCAGATCAGCGGCTCACCGAACGGCAACCACGGTGCGCGGGTTGTCAGGCCACCGAGCCAGGGCGTCGTTTCACCGGTATGAATATCCGGCAGAATCTCGCGTTTCAGCGTGAGGGCGCCGGTTCGCGAACGGAGAGCCTGCTGCTGCACCAACCGGATGATCACCACTACCATCAACAGAAGCGCGGTGACACCGCAAGGCATCCATGACGACAGGCCATCGGGCGCCACCAGCGTAAAGACAGGTTGGGGCGTCAGGCGCGATGCACCCGTCAGTTGCTGCAGAACCGGCTCGGCCAGCCGCAGGACGCCACCCGGCGCCAAACCGGTCACAATGGCGAACAGCAGCGCGCCCATCGCCGGCGCCAGAGCAGGCCATATTGCATCGGGACAGGCAGCCATGCGGGGACTGCGTGCGCCACCGAGCAGGAGGAGGCCGGCCAGTCTCAGGGCCGACAGCCCGGTCAGCGCGACCAAGGCACCCAGAGCCAGCAGGAAAGCCAGCGACGGCAAGGCGGCAGTAAACCCGTCCGGCAGCAGCCCAAGAGCCGTTTCAACCTGCAACCACAGGATGGTGAAACCACCAGCGGGCGGCAGGAAGGTGAGAACCAGCAGGGTGGCGGCGAACAGACCCGCCAGCCGGGGAGCAAACAGGATCAGCCCACCCAGACGCCCGAGATGATCCGAACCGGCCCCTTCCGACACCAGACCACCAGTCCTGAGAAACGCAATGGCGACGGGCCAGAGCGTCACCAACTGCAGCACCAGCGTACCGGCCGCCACATGCGCCGTCAGTGCTGAGCCGGAATTACTGGCGAGACTCAGCAGACCAAGGGAGGTGATGCTGAGCGCGGCAGGAAGGCCGGCCAATCCCATAGTCGCGACACTGCTTTTGCGTGTCGTGAGGGCGGAGAAGACCCGCACGAAGGCCAGCGTCATCCCTCCGGCAACCAGAGTCGCGGTCATGGCGGGAGTGACGATACTGTCCGGCCTCAGGAGAACACGGCACAGCAGAAGCAGACCACAGCCGGCCTCCAGCATGGGGGCTACCGCGAAATCGGCCTGACGCCGCCCTGCCCCGGCTGCACAGGCCAGAGCCGCGACGATCGCCATCCATTCAGCACCATGGACCGGTCCGGGTGCGCAGCCAGCGGCGAAGAGAAGTATCCGCAAACAACCGGCCGACGCCTTCTGCCGTTCCGGAAGCGCCAGCACCAGCGCCAGACACCCTGTCACCATCAGGGCAACCGCATCGGTGGCGAAGGCGGCAAGGCTCGCCACAGCGCAGGCGAGAGGCAGGCGGCCTCCCGGCCTGATCCAGCGCTCCGCACAGCAGCCGAGAAGGACGAACACCATCAGAAACAGGCAACCGAGCGGGTCCAGCGTGAAAACCGGCAATACGGACCGGGCGTCAGCCGCGCTCCATGGCAGCACGAACAGCGCACCCAGAGCCGCGATCAGCCACATCCCCTGACAGGCCAGCCGCTGCTGCCCCGGAGGAAGCCCGATCCACCGCTCCGCCGTTACCGAAAGCAGGCTGGCGAGAATGACCGGCAACAGGATGAGGATCGTCAGGATGGGATTATGTCCTGCATGATGCGAACCGCGCGATGAGGCGGGTCTTCACCCGCGCAGACTCTCTCAGGCTTTTTTCATCGCCCAGGGCGGAGCCGCCTTGCCCGTGGCGGCGCGTTTGCTCACCCAGGGCTCCAGCTCGGCAAAGCCCCGCACCCGCACAGCGCCAGGCCAGAGCAGCCCTTCCGTCGCACTGAACACCACAGCCTGTCGCAGACCGAGTTTCGCGCCTCCATCCGGATACTTCTGGAGCGTGACTCCCAACCCTTTCGCCATGACCGGAAGCTGATCGACGGGGAAGACGAGCAGGCGTTTGTCGCCGCCATAGACCGCGACGTGATCGCCCTGCGCCGGAACGCACAGACGGGCGCTTTCATCGTCCTTGAGGTTGAGAACCTGCTTCCCGCCACGTTTTTCAGCGGCGAAATCACTGTCAGCCACGATCATGCCGCGTCCGACGCTGGAAGCGACGAGACGCTGCTTGCCTTCCTCAATGACGAACACGGAGAGAATCTCCTCGTCATTGGAGAGGTCCATCAGCAGGCGGACCGGCTGGCCGTCGCCACGACCGCGCGGGAGATCACCCGCGTTGACGGTGAAGGCGCGACCGTCCGTGGCGAAGAAGCAGATACGGTCCGTGCTCTGGCAGGGCAGCGCGAGCAGGAGGCTGTCGCCTTCCTTGAACTTCTGGGTGCTGGCGTCGATACCGTGGCCTTTCACCGCACGGACCCAGCCTTTTTCAGACAGGATCATGGTCAGCGGCTCGCGCTCGACCAGAGTGGCGGCGGAAAGGTCGATCTGTGGCGGTGGTGCGCCGAGCGTGCTGCGGCGTGCCCCCAGCGCTCCGGAACCAAAGTTCCTGCCGATTTCCTTCACCTCGGCGGCGATACGGGACCAGCGGAGCGTCCTGTCGGCCAGCAGAGCGTGGAGTTCGTCGCGTTCGGCGGAAAGAGCGGTGTGCTCCTTACGGATCTCGATCTCTTCCAGACGCCGCAGGCTGCGCAGACGCATGTTGAGGACGGCCTCGGCCTGCATGTCCGTCAGGCTGAAGGTCGCCATCAGGCTGGCCTTGGCGTCGTCTTCCTCGCGGATGATGCGGATCACCTCATCGAGATTGAGGTAGACGGCGAGGAAGCCTTCAAGGATTTCGAGGCGCTTCTCGACGGCGGCGAGGCGATGGGAGCTGCGACGTTCCAGCACTTCGTGGCGGTGGTCGAGCCACGCCTGCAACACGGACCGGAGATCCAGCACGCCGGGAGCACGATCCGGGCCGATGACGTTCATGTTGAGCGAAAAGCGGCTCTCAAGCTGGGTCGCCCTGAACAGCGTCTCCATCAGCACTTCCGGCTCGATGGTGCGGTTTTTCGGTTCCAGCACAAGACGGATATCGGATGAGCTTTCATCACGGATATCAGCCAGCAGAGGCAGTTTCTTCTGCACCAGCAGGTCGGCGATCTGCTCGATCAGGCGCGATTTCTGCACCTGATAGGGGATTTCGGTGACCACGATCAGCCACGTCCCGAAACGACCCTGCTCGACTTCCCAGCGGGAGCGGATACGGAAACCGCCACGACCGGTTTCGTAAGCCTTCAGAATGGCGTCCGCATCCTCGACGATGATGCCGCCTGTCGGGAAGTCCGGACCGGGCATATGCTGAAGGAGTTCGGCCACAGTCGCGTCCGGCTTGCGGATCAGCAGGCCCGCAGCCGCGCAGATTTCACCGGCGTTGTGCGGTGGAATACTGGTCGCCATGCCGACGGCGATTCCCGCCGCGCCATTGGCCAGCAGATTCGGGAAGGCGGCAGGCAGGACGATCGGCTCGGCGTCTTCGCCGTCATAGGTGGGGCGGAAATCGACAGCGTCGTCATTGATGCCTTCGAGCAGCGCCTGCGCGACCTTGGTGAGACGGGCTTCGGTGTATCGCATGGCGGCGGCGTTATCGCCGTCCACGGAGCCGAAATTACCCTGCCCTTCCACGAGCGGGAATCGGACCGCGAAGTCCTGCGCGAGCCGCACCAGCGCCTCGTAAACCGAGGCGTCGCCGTGCGGATGATATTTACCGATCACGTCACCGACGACACGTGCACACTTTTTAAACCCGGATGCGGGATCAAGACGAAGCTGGTGCATGGCGAAGATGAGTCGCCTGTGCACCGGTTTGAGACCGTCCCGCACGTCCGGCAACGAGCGGGACATGATTGTCGACAGCGCGTAAGCCAGATACCGCTCGCTCAGGGCGTCGGTAAGTCGGGTATCCTCGATATGGCCTGCGAACGTGTCACTCATGTCCTGTGTCCTCCGTCGTGCGCACCCATAACGGAGAGATACGCTTTGGCCAACGTCCTGACCGGTTTTTCACGCCGTCCGGCATTTCGATTTGCCTCTCTGTTCGCCGCTCTGGGCGGTCTTGCCGCCTGTTCACCGGCGGATCGCTACCTCAGGACTGATGAACAGCTTGCTTACAGTGGCTTCACCGCTCATGCCGCCAATACGACAGCGCGCTATGAGATGATGAATCTTATCCCGACCGGAATGCTGACCTACCGTCCGACCAGTACCGGCCCCGTCTATCTTTACGCTGACCGCATCGGCTGTGGCTGTGTCTATATGGGCAGTCAGGCGGCGTTTGTAGACTATTCACACAAAACACTGAAAGGAGTGCACAGTCAGGCCGCCATGACCGCGGAAATCAACCAGCATCCCGGCTGGGACTGGAGCATCTGGTCAGAGAACGCTGATCCCGGCCCCAATCAGCCCAAACATGTCATTGGAGCTGAATGGTAAGCCCTTCTGGTACAAGCAGACTCGGCGGCTCTCTGGACTTTACAATTTCTGAAAACGACATGAACCGGAGGATATGTCTCCTTATCCGGTCCTGAAAAACGGTTAAACGGTAAAATCGGAGTATTTTTTCCTATCGCCTTTCGTCTGACAAAATTAAGGCTTTATAAACCACAGCAAAATTTTATGTCCGGACACAGACGGTTCATGGCCGAAAACCACAGTAGCCCGACCAGTTCTCTTATACTGGCGCGTACCCTGCATGTCGTCCGTCAGGGCGATGCGCCTCCTATCATATCGCTGCCCCCTCATTTGCTCCCCGATTCCGAAGAGGCCGCTTATGAGGTACAGAATCATCTCGCATCTCTGGGCGGTCCCGTTCGCGGCTGGAAAGTCGGAGCCTCAAGCTCCGTTTCAGAACCGTCTGCCGCCCCGCTACACGCTGAAACATTGTTCAGTGATGGTGTCATTCTGCCTGCGGATTTTTTTAACCATCGCGGGGTGGAAGCGGAAATCGCCTACCGCTTCGACAAGGCCGTCGGTCCGGATCTGTCCGCAGACGCTATTCTGTCGGCTGTTGGAAGCGTGCATCCAGCCATTGAGGTCGTGGACACACGGTTTATCGAACCGGGCTGTCAGTCGCGCCTGACGCATATGGCCGATCAGCAGAATCACGGCGCGCTTATTCTCGGCCCGGCTTATTCAGACTGGCGGAATTTCGATCCAGCTCAGGAAAAGTTCGTGATGAGAATCGATCATCACCGCGTCTCCGAAAAAGTTGGCGGAAACGCGGTAAACGATCTGACGCGGTTGCTGGTCTGGCTGGCCAATCATGCCAGCAAACGTGGACTGCCTATCGAGGCGGGCACAGTTGTAACAACAGGTTCGCTGTCAGGCGCATTTTTTGTGCCGCACCGGACGCATGTAAGCGTGCAGTTTAATACACTCGGCACCGTGACTGCTTTTCTGGAATAATGCTGCAGGTCCGCCAGTTATGCATCTTTCAACGCAACAAAATCTGACCAAGCTTAAGTACACTATCCGGCATTCGGAAAGAATCTTTTGCCACTGAGTGCTGAACTCTGGCTGAAATCAGTAGCTACCCGGACCAACCACAAAAGACTGCACAACATCTGTCAGCCTGATTCTTGCTGCAGGCAGTGAACGATGAAGAGGACCAAAGACGTCGCGTGACAGAAAATGTCCCGTCAGCCGCAGACCATCCCGCCAGTCCTCCGGTGTGCCACAGTCGGCGTCATCAAGCAGAAATCCGGGCAAGGGCAGCAGACGGGAAGCCCATTCTCCGGCTCCCTCCTCAGACACAGCGCGTCCCGTGCGTGGCGAAACATAAATCAGGCTGTCCGTCCGTCCAGTCACAGCGCAACAGAACAGATCCAGTGCAAAACCAAGATCCCGCAGCAGGACCGTTTCCCAACGGATGAGAGTCGAAATTTCCGTTTCGGGATCCTGCGTACCCAGCATCGCAAGCACCTGCGCGCTGTCCTGACACAGTCCGGGATAAGGCTCGCCTTCCGCCAGCGCACTATCTGCAACAGCACACAGAGAGGTCAGGCAGGCAAGGCTGGCCCTTGAAGAAAGCGCTCGGGCAGCATTGGGGCCCGCCAGTTCACCGACTACAGTCCCGAGCTGCCCGGGAATGCGCGCCCGCCACTGAACCTGCACAAGATTGCCACTCTGCCACGTCGCAGCATTCCGGCGACCAAGGCCACCTTTAACCAGCCCATGCGAGACACCCTGAGCCGGTGAGAAGAGATGCACCAGCGCATCGGCTTCTCCAAACGGCGCCACAGATAAAACAAGGGCGGGTGCTTCCCACTCAAGAGATGCCCCGCCCCCGCTCATATCAGAACGACCTGATCTTAGTTGCCAGCAGCCTTGGCTACTTCAGCAGCGAAGTCATTCTCTTCTTTCTCGATGCCTTCACCGAGCTGATAACGATCAAATCCAGCCAGCTTGACGCCAGCCTTGGAAAGAACGTCTTTCACGCGGCTCTCGCCGTCATGAACCCAGACCTGCTCCAGAAGAACAACTTCTTCGTAGAACTTGCGGATACGGCCGTCGATCATCTTTTCGACGATCGCTTCCGGCTTGCCGGAGGCCAGAGCCTGCTCCTTCAGAACCGTGCGCTCACGCTCGACAGATTCCGGATCAATGCTGCTCACATCAAGGGCAGCCGGACGCGTTGCGGCGACATGCATACCGACCTGACGACCCAGAGCAATGATGGCATCGCTTTCGGACGGCGCTTCGATAGCAGCCAGCACACCGATCTTGCCGAGACCCGGCTTCAGAGCACCGTGAATATAGGTGGCGACAACACCAGACGGCACTTCGAGAACGCGGGCGCGACGGATCGACATATTCTCACCGATCGTGGCGATGAGGTGAGTCAGCTCGTCAGCAACCGTACGGCCAGAAGCAACCGTTGCCTTCTTGATGTTCTCAATATCTTCACCAGCCGTCAGGGCAGCCTTGGCGACTTCCTCGACAAAGCCCTGGAATGCTTCGTTACGGGCGACGAAGTCGGTCTCGGCATTCACCTCAACCATCGCTGCGCGCTTGCCTTCGGAGACAACGCCCACGAGGCCCTCGGCAGTTACGCGACCGGATTTCTTGGCAGCAGCAGCAAGTCCCTTCGTGCGCAGCCAGTCAATGGCGCCTTCGATTTCACCGGCAGCTTCCTTGAGCGCCTTTTTGCAGTCCATCATGCCTGCACCGGTCTTCTCGCGCAGTTCCTTCACGAGGGCAGCAGTGATTTCCGCCATGATTCTTTCTCCACAATAGCAGCAAGCACGTCACCATGCGGGACGTGCTTGCAATCTTTCAGCGGCGGAGTCTGTGGATATGCTCCACGAACTCCCGCCCTTCAATCAACCTGCTTCAGCAGGGACCGCAGCCGGAGCTTCCGCTGTTCCTTCAACAGCAGCAACCTCGGAAACAGGCAGCTCTTCAGCTGCGCCAAAGTCACGGCCGGAAGCGGTCATCTCGGCGGAGATACCGTCGAGGACAGCGCTGGAAACCAGGTTGCAATACAGCTCGATCGCACGGATGGCGTCATCGTTACCCGGAATCGGATAGGTCACGCCTTCAGGATTCGAATTGCTGTCGAGAACGGCGACGACAGGAATGCCAAGCTTGTTAGCTTCTTCGATCGCCAGCTTCTCTTTCGTTGTATCGATGACGAACAGGATATCAGGCAGGCCGCCCATTTCCTTGATACCACCGAGGGAGCGCTCAAGCTTTTCCTTGTCGCGGGTGATGTCGAGGATTTCCTTTTTCGTCAGACCCTGTGTCTCACCATCCAGCATGTCTTCGATCTGGCGCAGACGCTTGATGGAGCCCGTGATGGTCTTCCAGTTGGTCAGCATGCCGCCGAGCCAGCGGTGATTGACGTAGTACTGACCGCAACGCTGTGCCGCTTCAGCAACCTGATCGGACGCTGCGCGCTTGGTGCCGACGAACAGAACACGGCCACCGCTCGCGACCGTATCACGAATGACCTTCAGCGCGCGGTCAAGCAGAACAACGGTCTGCTGCAGGTCGATGATGTGAACCTGGTTACGCACACCGAACAGGTACGGCGCCATGCGCGGGTTCCAGCGGCGGGTGTGGTGACCAAAGTGAACGCCAGCTTCAAGCAGCTGACGCAGTGTGAAATCAGGCATCGCCATGATTCAAAATCCTTGCGTTCCGGTTGTTCCTCCGCAGCGCACCAAATCCGAAAGAACGGACACCAGTGCGGACGCTGCGTGTGAAGTCCCGTGTCACTGGACACAGGCAGGGGCGGTATGACCATTTCCCCTGAAAAAATCAACCCCGAAGCACAGGCTGCAATGGAACAGTCATCTTCGGACCAATCGCCACCGGAAGGACCGCCCTTCTGACTGCGCCATAATGAAGGCGGACAGACTCTCGATGCGTCAGACCTCGGCGCCGCAGAAGCCTGATTCCAGCATCAACGCTCTGTCGGAAGCGGAACGCCCGAACGGATCAGCAATTCTCTCAGATTACGCACGACCGGGAAGACCTCGACATTATGGTCGCCTCCGAGATCCCTCCAAGCCTGCTGCTCCATCTCCACGATCTCCTTGTCTTCCATGAAGATACGGTTGGTGAAGATGCCCAGCACCGGCCACGCCAGATCAAGCAGGAACTTCCATTTCGGACGTTTGACCGAGAGCAGGCCATAACTCTGCGTCGCCGTCTCGTCCTTGCCCAGCGGCACATAGGCCACCCAGAGATCCATGACGAGGTCACCGTCCTTATCTCTGATCTGGAGTGTCTGATAAGGATATGTCGTACGGATGGTGACAATCTCATCGACCGGCTGGTCTTTGATATCGATGGTCTTGTCATGCCTGCCAAAGATGAGACGCTCGGCCAGCGGCTGGTCTCCCCCTTTCCGGGCGAAACTGTAGCTGGCCTCCACAAAATTCTCACCCTTGCTCTGCCCCATGAAACGGGCCGTGATCTGCCCCATCTGCTTGCGGTGCAGAAACTGATGATTCATGTCCATCAGGTTTTCGTGCATGAATGAATAATGACAGTTCACCAGTGGATCGAAATGCCGCGTCTTGAACTCGGGATTGTCAGCCTGACACGGGATCGGCACCGGAACTGTCTTCGCCAGTTCGGGATCACCGGGGAAAATGAAGACCAGTCCACTACGTTCATGACACGGATAAGTCTTCACACCGCGCCCGACGCCCGGCTTGTTGAGGTAAGGCACGGTGACGCATGAACCTTTTCGGTCAAACGACCAACCGTGATAACAGCACCGCACCACATCGCCATCCACAGTGCCTTTACTGAGGGGAACCTGCCGGTGCGCGCAACGGTCTTCCAGTGCGTAAATGGGAGCCCCATTATCAGGGCGAACGATCACAATCGGCTCGCCTGCGAAACGCGTTGCAAACGCCTTGCCGGGTTTGATCTTGTGAGACCATGCGACCGGATACCAGAAATCAGGATTAAGGCTTATGCGCCGGAGATCCGGACCAGTTCGCTCGTAAAGCTCACTCGTAACCGCGGCAGTTCCTCGCCCCATGTCACCCTGAACTTCGGCTGCCTGATTTTCCTGGCTTTCCTGCTGCGTCAACATGCCCTGCATTCCCTCGCCTCACTCGCACGTCTACCATTTCAGACGCAGCATTTTCAGCTTTACGCCCTTCAGCAACGTGCAATGACATCGAGACAGGATCAACCTCGACCAGACAGAAGGCAAGCCATGGATATGCATACCAGCATAACTGGATTATGCTTCAACAGTGATATCAATATAATGCACAGTCAGTTCAGTACAGAATCAGCCATCAGACAGACCATACAGTGAATATTGCAGCATCATATGGCGGGTCGGATACTGATCAACGACCACTCCGGTCGTATTATACGTCTCGGCCACCACGATACCGAGTGCCGGATCAATATGCGATAACGGATTGATTACCGGCATCGCATTCAGAGTCGAAACCGAAGGCGTTGAGGCCGTGGTTTTACTTGCAGATGATCCGCGCGGCGCATCCTCATTAACTGAAGATGCCAGCGTCGCCTGCACAGTGCTGGCAGCAGTTGTCGAGATATCCATCCTGCTTCTCCGAGGACAGTTTAGTTCATTACGACTCACACTGTGTCATTTTCTGGATAAAAATACAACTTAAAGTTGCATCACCTTATCTCGATAGCCGTTATACCAGAAATCATCTTCAGAGCCTGCCCGACAACCGGGCTCAGCCGGTAACCGTTGCGTAGGCGAACCTCGAGTTCCTGCGTATCCGAAATACGCGGCAGCAGAACAACCTTTCCTTTACCACCATGCTGCCGGGACAGAACCGCCTGAATATCACTGACGGCGTCAGCGTCCTCAAGCCATATCCGCATTTCCCCACCAGTCTGGGACGCCATGTCCTCCAGTTCCACGAGATCGGACGCCGTAATGCGAAGAGCTTCTCCTTCCAGCTTCAGATCGGCTGTCACAAGCACGGCACGACCCGCCACCAGCACGTCCCTTACCCGCCCCAGCACCTCTGAAAAGAGAGTCACCTCACAACTACCAGTTGCGTCCGAGAGCCGCAGCCACGCCATCTTGCTGCCGCTCCGTGTCGGACGCTCCTTGCGATCCACCACACATCCAGCAATCTTGACCCGCGTGATCCCGCCCTCTGCCGTCGGCAGAAGCTGCGACATGGGCACAACACCCAGCCGGCGCATGACCGCCTTATAGGAATCAAGCGGGTGACCGGTCATATGAAAACCGATCGCATCCGCTTCGTATGACAGTTTTTCAAACTCAGGCCAGTCCTGCTCCTTTGACAGATGCAGGGGCTCCGGCTCGGCGGGACCACCGAACAGACCGCCCTGTCCGCTGTTCACCTCCTGAACCCGCGCATGCGCGCGCTTGAGGATCATCTCGATAGCGGTGAACACGCGTGCGCGGTTCGGTTCCATGGAATCGAAAGCCCCCGCACGAGCCAGATTTTCCAACTGCATCTTGTTAAGGTTTTTCGGATCCACACGGGCAGAGAAATCCGCCAGGTCAAGGAACGGTTTGCCTCCGCGCGCCTCCATGAGTCCCTGCATGGCGACAAAACCGACCTTCTTCACTGCCGCCAAAGCATAACGAATGGCGAGCGTGCCATCGTCCTGCTTCTCAACCTTGAAGTCAGCATCGGACTTGTTGATGTTGGGCGGCAAGACCCGAATACCCAGACGCTCAGCCTCCTGCCGCAGGGCCGCCAGCTTTTCCGTCCGCTCCCGCGCCAGCGACATGCAGGCGGCAAGGAACGAGACAGGATAGTTCGCCTTCATCCACGCCGTCTGATACGACACCAGCGCATACGCCGCAGCATGGGATTTATTGAAGCCGTAGTCAGCGAACTTCGCCATCAGGTCAAAGACCTCGACAGCCTTGTCCTTCGGGATGCCACGCCCCGTCGCGCCTTCGGTGAAGATCTCGCGCTGTGTGTCCATCTCCGCACGGATCTTCTTGCCCATGGCGCGACGCAGAAGGTCAGCCGCACCGAGGCTGTAGCCCGCCATCTTCTGGGCGATCTGCATGACCTGTTCCTGATAGACCATGATGCCATAGGTCTCTTCAAGGATATCGCGGATTTCTTCGTGCGGCGGTTCCCATGCCTCGCCATGCTTGCGCCGACAGTAATCGGGAATGTTGGCCATAGGACCGGGACGATAGAGCGCCACTGCGGCGATGAGGTCTTCCAGCCGGGTCGGGCGCATCTGCTTGAGGACATCCCTCATGCCCGCGCCTTCGAACTGGAACACGCCGGCCGTATCACCGCGTGACAGCATTTCGTAAGTCAGCCTGTCGTCGAGCGGTATTTTCGCGAGATCGACCTCGATGCCGAGGCCCTTCAGGAACTGCACGCCCCGCTGGAGAATGGTGAGCGTGGTCAGGCCGAGGAAGTCGAACTTAACCAGACCGGCCTGCTCGACATATTTCATGTTGAACTGCGTGACGAGCATGTCGCTCTTCGGATCGCGATAGAGCGGGACCAGCTCAACAAGCTTGCGATCACCGATCACCACGCCAGCCGCATGGGTCGAGGCGTGACGGTAAAGCCCTTCAAGTTGCTGCCCGATTTCCATCAGACGACGCAAGGCCTCGTCCGTATCGCGCATTTCCTGAAGTTTGGGTTCGCCGTCTATGGCTTCCTTCAGGGTGGTTGGCTTGGCGGGATTGTTGGGAATCAGTTCCGCGACACGATTGACCATGCCGTAAGGCAGACCAAGCACACGACCGACGTCACGCACTGCCGCGCGCGCCTGCAATTTTCCGAAGGTAATGATCTGCGCCACACGGTCGCCGCCATATTCGCGGCGGACGTAGGAGATCACTTCATCGCGGCGATCCTGACAGAAATCGATATCGAAGTCAGGCATCGAAACACGTTCCGGATTCAGGAAGCGCTCGAACAGCAGGTTGAACGGAAGCGGATCGATATCCGTGATGGTCAGCGCGTACGCCACCAGCGAGCCTGCACCGGAACCACGACCCGGCCCAACCGGAATATCATGGGCCTTCGCCCACTGGATGAAGTCCGCAACAATCAGGAAGTAACCCGGAAATCCCATACGTGAGATGATCTCAAGCTCGAACTCCAGACGTTCCCTGTAAACAGAAGCCGTTTTCTCATCTGCGCTGATAGCCGAGAGACGTAGCTCCAGTCCCTCCCGCGCCATGGCGCGGACGGTTTCGTCCTCGGTCTGCCCCTCTCGCACTTTTGGACACATCGGCAAAAGCGGCTTGCGCGTCTCGACCTTGATGGCGCAGCTTTTCGCAATCGCCAGCGTGTTGTCACAGGCATCCGGCAGATCGGCGAACAGTTTTCGCATATCGGCCGGCGGCTTGAACCAGCATTCGGGCGAGACTTTCCAGCGGTCTTTCTCCGCCATGGTCCGCCCCTGCGCGATACAGATCAGCGCATCATGCGCCTCGTGCATCTTGGGCTGCGGAAAGAAACACTCGTTGGTCGCGACAATCGGCAGACGCATCCGGTCAGCGAGCGCCAGCACGCCCGGCTCGACGGCTTCCTCTATCGGCAGACCGAAACGATTGAGTTCTACAATCAGATTATCGCCAAACCCCTCATGCAGTTGCGCCAGCCATGCTTCAGCCTGTTCCTGCTGCCCTTCGGCCAACATCTGATAGAGCGGCCCTCGGGTGCCCCCTGTCAGAAGGAAAAGCCCCTTGCTCCGTTCACACAGCATATCGAGCGTGACAGTGGGGTCCGTCGTGTCCCCTTCCAGAAATCCCGCCGAGGACAGGAACTGGAGATTCGACAGCCCTTCCTCATCCCGCGCAAGCAGCACGATCGGCTCCGAAGGGGCACCGGGCCGGTCATCACGTGGCGGCAGGCCAATCTGACAGCCAATGATTGGCTGAACGCCCTTCCCCGCACAGTATTGCGAGAACTCCAGCCCACCGAACAGATTCCCGGTGTCGGTGATGGCGACGGCAGGCATGTCCATGCCGCGGGTCAGCGCAACCAGTTCGGGGATTCGGATGGCTCCCTGACTGAGGGAGTAAGCGGAATGAACGCGGAGATGGACGAAATCGGCGTGTGGCATAAAGCGGAGGATAACACACCAAGAGCGATTAGGGGGAGGCGCACCTTGAACATCCCTCACCACGTTCACAAAAATGTTGATCTATAGTGATCGCAACAATATCAACCAAAAAGCATTAAACAAGAATGACAAAAATCATGAAAAGAAAAAAGCCGCTTGGTTCTATTGCAAACAGCCTCACTAAGACACTCAACGATTGTCGTAAGGACTACCCTGAAGCATGCGCTCTGACTGACAGCTACATACAGACGCTCCCGGATACGAACAGAAGTATACTGACCAGCAACCTGAAAACGCCCGAACTCATTACATCCGGCATTCTTGTCGCAGGCATGGGTACGCTATTTTACACGACAGCTCCGTCGACGCTGTTTCCACCCTTCTATTCAATCGCAAAAAACATCAGTGGATTTGCGCTTTTCTCATGGGCATTCAATATTTCCTTCATCATATTCTTCGGATTTGAGGTGGCAAAAATATTCATTACCGCCGACACGGTCAATCAGATAAATATTCAGAATCCAATTAAATCACTACAAAAGACTTGGAAGAAAATACAAAACAACAAACCGCAACCCGATACAGCAAAGACAGAGGTTCAGGCGAACATAACATCTCTGACTCTCGATTGCGCATGCAGATACCAGAATCATATTCGAGTCATTTTCTGGTTTGCGAGATTCTGTACAATCTTACAGGGCTTTACAATCGCCACCGCAGCCTTCTCAGCCGGATGGATCGAGCAGGCGCATAAGCAGTATCCGCACTGTTTTTCTGACGTCATACCGGGAGATCCAGACAAGGCAGAAAAATGTCAGGCCGAGATCACCATGTGGCAGAAACCTCCACCTGAAACCTGCTCCCAGCATCATTGAAAAGCTCGTTTAATTTTTACGACACCATCTTTTCAATCTTGTCTGGAAGAAGATTCCCTGATGAAACGCACACTTCTCATGGCATTGCTTGTTACGCCAACCCTGGCGCACGCGGCCACACAGCATGTCACGCTGACACCTGCCAACACGATATCCCGGCTTCATGCCAAGACGCTGGTGACATCCGTCGACGGCACATTCGAGAAGGTTTCCGGCGCGCTTTCCTACGATCCTGAAACACAGGTCTGCCACGTTGACCTGAGCATGGATGTCCATTCCCTGAAAGTCGGCAGTGCAGTCCTGCGCACGGCCATGCTGTCGGGCCTCATGCTGGATGGCGACAGTCATCCTTCAATGCATTTTGCTGGTGACTGTCAGCCAAAAATTGCGAATGGGAAACTGGAGACCTTACTGGTCGGAAAACTCACCATGCGTGGACAGACACTTCCTCTGACCTTCAGGGTCGGGATGCATTTTTCACGTAACACACTGACAGAGATCAGCAGCACAGCGAGCTTTGATCAGCGCCAATGGGGTATGAGCACGATGCTGGATACGGTTGATCCACTCGTTCAGACGGAGGCGATCATCATCCTGAAATAAAGACTGAAGAAGATACCAACGCTCAATGACGACGCGGCGGACATCCAATGCAAGCATGTATCCGGAAGCGGATGCCGTTGCGGTTCTGGTCGTCGACCAGAAAACAGTTCGGGAATTTACACACAAGAGCGGCTGGCACAGGGAGATACGTCATTTATCCTGCGCCAGCCGGCAGCACATTCACCAAAGAGTAGCAGGAGAGAAGCTTTCTCCCCACAACAATTTCTCAGCCCTGCTTCGGGCAGAACAGAACCCGCAATGATCGTACACCCTGCGCACCGTGGATCAGCACACCTTCAATATCTGCTGTCGCAGACGGCCCTGTCTGGAAAACAGCGTATCTGTGCGTGCTGAGTTCCGGGCGTCGATAGGCGTTATGCAGATTGGCCACGATCTGCGAAGGATCAAGCAGAACGATCAGATGCTGCGGGAGATAGCCACTTGTATTGACGATCAGCCCGTCATCCGTGAGGCAAAGCGAGCCTGTCTCAGCCACACCAAACGCCGCACGCACAACACCGATTTCCACATCGGCGAGAGAATGCGGGTCCATCTCAGGCAGAATCTGGCGGATCTGAAGCGACGCATCCCCATGCAGTTCCGGCACGCATGTGGCGATAATCCCCTGCCCCGCCACCGCGGCGCGTAGCGCTGAAACAGGGTCCTGCCCCTGAGGATCAAGCACCTTTCCGCCCATCTTCACGAGCATTTCGGAAAAAGCCGTCACAAGATCGGATGGCGCTTTCTCGTCGAACAGCGGCACCTCCGGCAGTGGAGGCTGAATGTTCGGACGATTGGCCCGAATGGCGGCGAAAATCGCCGCGCGACTGTCTGTGCTGCTCATCACTTCTTCTTTCCATCCACACCACGGGTTCTCTTGTACCACTGATGGAATGTTTCCTTTGGCACATGCGGCATTTCACGACCGCGCGTCCAGGTGTTCAGCCTGTTATACAGGACAAAGCGCGGCAGATGGCGCAGGGCGCTGTCGGCCATCGGCAGACTTGCACGATACAGCTTTGGTGACGCCAGAAGCGCACCGGCTGCTTTCATCATGCTCTTCTTGAATGCCGGGATTTCATGATTCTCGGCCAGAACCTGCCGCCAGTCGGCGATCTGCTCGTGAATGTTGATCTTCACCGGACAGACATTGGTGCAGCTTCCATTCATGGTCGAAGAGAACGGCAGCGTCGAATATTTGTGGCGGTTGAAGGTCGGATCGATAATCAGCCCGATCGGACCGGCATAGGTCGCACCATAACTGAGGCCACCGGAGCGACGGAAGACCGGACAGGTGTTCATGCAGGCGCCACAGCGGATGCATTTCAGTGAGGTCCAGAACTTCTCCAGACCCAGACGGTCCGTCCGGCCATTATCGACGATCACGATATGCATCTCGGCCCCACGGCGAGGACCACGGAAATGCGACGTATACTGCGTGATCGGGGAACCCAGGGCGCTGCGGGACAGCATCCGGACGAAGACGGCAAGCGAGTTCAGGTTCGGGATGATCTTCTCGATACCCATCGAGACGATGTGCAGGCCGGTCGTGTTGGCCGAAAGGTCCGCATTGCCTTCGTTGGTGCAGACAACAACGGAGCCGGTTTCCGCGACTGCGAAGTTGCAGCCCGTCATGCCAGCGTCCGCTTTCAGGATCAGCGGACGGGTGTGTTCGCGCTGCTGCTCGGTCAGATAACTGACATCAGAATTATTCGGGTCAGAACCGATGGTTTTTGCAAAGACTTCCGCCACATCCGTCCGCAGCTTGTGAACGGCAGGCACCACGACATGACTGGGATTTTCATTGTCGAGCTGCTGGATCCGCTCGCCGAGATCGGTCTCGACAACCGTGATCCCCTCATGCGCCATCGCTTCACGGAAGCCGCATTCCTCGGTGAGCATGGATTTGCTCTTGATGAGACTTCTGGCGTTCTTCGAGCGCAGGATTCCGGCAACGATACTGTTATGCTCGGCGGCATCCTTGGCCCAGTGAATCCTGACACCGTTCGCAATGGCGTTCTTCTCGAACTGCTCAAGATAGGTATCGAGATGCGTCAGCGTGTGCGTCTTGATGTCGGATGCAAGCTGGCGGAGATCTTCCCACTCCTCGATGATCTCTTTCTGACCGTCGCGCTTCTTGCGCAGATCCCACAGACGCTGATCATGCATGGCCAGATGTTCAGGCGCATCCATGAAGCGGCGGGCGGCTTCCTGCTGATCGATAGGGCGATTGCCGCGAATGATCGCACCGCGCGGCTGCGGCTCGGGGCCACGGGCCGGCATGGTGACGGACGCGCCGGCTCCATGCGTCAGATTGGCGGGCGCGCCATCACTGGTGCGCCCAGCGGGTGTCGTCGGCGCGGCCTGATTGTCGATGGTCATACCCGTTCCCCGTTCAGGATCTGCGAGATGTGGATGTATTTCGTCGGCAGACCCAGGCGTTTGGCGCAGCCTTCCTGATGCATCATGCAGGAACTGTCTGACGAGGTCACATATTCCGCACCGGACTTCGCCTGATCGCGCGCCTTGTCCTGCCCCATGCGGGCGGACGTGGCTTCCTCGAACACGGAGAAAGTGCCGCCAAAGCCGCAGCATTCATCCGGGCGCGTGATATCGACCAGTTCAAGCCCCTTCACCATGCCGAGCAGATCACGGGGCTTGGAGAACTTCTCCGCACGCAGTTCGGTCATGCTGGCGATGTTGAGACCGCGCAGGGCATTGCAGTTATTGTGCAGCGTGACCTTGTGCGGGAACTCGGCCCACGGGAAACCATCAACCTTCAGCACATCATGCAGAAATTCGACCAGTTCGTAAGTGCGCGCACGGACGTGCTTCACATCGTCGGTCTGCGCGACAGCGTCGAAGTTATTGCGGATATGATTCACACAACTGCCGGACGGCGCGACGATATAGTCATAATCCTTGAAATTGCGGACAAAGAGTTCCTCCGTCGCCTTCGACTCCTTGTGGCAGCCCGAATTGGTCATCGGCTGACCGCAGCAGGTCTGGTCAAAAGGATACTCAACCTCACACCCGAAGCGCTCCAGCAGTTCGAGCGTCGCCTGCCCGACCTCGGGGTGAAACGCATCAACGTAACACGGAACAAACAACCCAACTCGCATGGAACGCTTCCTCAAAGAGGTGAACCCGCTCTTCTCTGCAAGGGGTGTCACCTTAGATAGGTATTACAGACGCCGGAAATGCTCTTTTCGCATCCTCCTGTCGAGTAAATATCCGCCTGTTTCAGACAGAAGAACCCGCCAGTCCGGAAAATGAAACAGTATTTGATTCGATCGTGACTTTTACGCCAGAGCCTCCACAGGTAAACCGGGGCGGATCAGGGTTTCGGGACACCGCCCTCCAGACGACATCGCCCCGACGGAAGCGCCGGGGCGATGCAGTCAACGACTTCCTGAAAACGTATCGTCTTCAGCTCTTCTGAGGCGCACGGCTGTTGGCCTTGGCCACCTTCTTGCCCCACTGGACCAGCATGTCGGTGCAGTCCTCGGTTGCGATATGACACTCGATGAAGGTCGGACCCTTCCTGTTGGCCTTGGCCTTCTCGATAGCCTCCGCCAGTTCCGCGCCGGTGTGAGCGTGCAGCCCCAGGCCATGACCGTCCTCGGCGTTAAACGCCTTGATGAGACCGGCATAATCCCAGTTCTTGATGTAGTTGTAAGGGCCGTCATGGATCTTGATCTCGATGACATAGCCACGGTTGTTCACCAGGAACACGATGACCGGCACTTCATAGCGGATCATCTGCGCGACTTCCTGCGCAGTGAGCTGGAAGGAGCCGTCACCGACCATCAGGATGTGCTGACGGTCAGGCGAACCGATGGCGTTACCGAGAGCCGCAGGCACCGACCAGCCGATGGACCCCCACTGCATTTCCGTCTCGACGCGCGCGCCGTTTGGCAGGTGCATACGGACAGCGTTGAACCAGCTGTCACCTGTCTCGGCCGTGATGGTGGTTGTGCTGTCCACCATGGCGTTGATCTGACGCGCCATTTCATCATTGGTCAGCGGTACTGTCGCGGCGGTTTCCGGGATTCTGACCGGTGTGTAGGTCGTGTTTTCAACCGTGGCCGGACGGGTCGGGGCTTTCTCGCTCAGGGCGGCGATGAACGCACCGAGATGGAAACCGGCGAAGCTCCTGCCGTCCACCGTGACTTCAGCGAGGTCAGCGATCAGAGCCTGTGATGCGGGTGGCTTGGACTGCCAGCCGACCGTTGCATAGTCGTTAAAGATCGGGGCGAGGCAGATGACGCCATCAGCCTTCTCGACCAGTTCCTGGGCACCGGGAGAGCTGACTTCACCCCAGTAAACGCCACGGAACGCCTTGTGCTCTTCCGGGAAGAAGCTCTTGGCCGCACTCATGACCGTCACGGCGCAGCCGATCCGGTCCGCAAGCGCCACGATCGGTTCAAGCGAGCCAAGCGTGCGGACGCGGCTGCCAACGAGGATGACGACGTTCCTGCGTGTTTCGATGAATGTGCAGGCCGCTTTCACGGCAGCATCAAGACTGACCTTGTCCGGCGCCGTTTCGGCCAGCAGGCTGCCGACCGGACCCGGGCGGACACATTCTGCGGACGCGAGGTTGCAGGGGATCTCGATATAGCAGGGCTTGCGCATACGCAGCGCGGTGCGAATGGCGTTATCAATCTGTGATGGGGCGTTCTCGGCGGACAGGATCACTTCCGTCGCACAGGTGACCTGACGGAAGATCTCGGCCTGATAGCCGTAGTTCGAATTACCGATCGTGTGATGGAGAATATGGCCGGAACCCTGATCGTTGGTGTTGGGTCCACCGGACACGAAGATCACCGGAAGGCTCTCGGCATAGGCGGAGCCTATGGCGTTGATGGCTGAAAGAGCACCGACATTGAAGGTGACGATCATGGCCGCAGCACCGTTGGCGCGGGCGTAACCTTCAGCCGTGTAACCGCAGTTCAGCTCGTTACAGCTGTAAAGCTGCCTGGTAGAGCCTTCTTCGAGCAGCTGGTCGAGCAGGACGAGGTTGAAGTCACCCGCAACCGCGAAATGGTCCTTCAGACCAATCTGTCCCAGACGCTCGGAAAGATAATGGCCAACAGTATATGGCTTGGTCATGGAAATGCTCCTCTACAGGATTTGCCGGGCTTTCATGCCCGACCCCTCATTTGAAAAGCATTCTGACGAGGGACTTACCTCATGACCACTATATGGAAACAGCACGATCCATATATAAAAAATATGGATCGTGCTGTCTGGCGGAAAACCTCAGATTTGACGGATCAGTCAGACCTTGTTCACTGAAGCGTCATAAATCCTGTCGATCGTCTTGCCGAGTGCGCCGTCAAATTCAGCATCGGACATGCCGTCCTGGAGCCCACCAAGCAGCGCGCGGGAGAAGCTGGCGATCATGCCGTGATTCTTCTTCAGACGCTCACAGGACTCATCGAGCGAGTAACCGCCTGAAAGCGCCACCACACGCTCGACGCGCGGATGCCTGCCAACATCTTCATACAGGTCGGCAACCTCGGGAATCGTGACCTTCAGCATGACCTTGTAGTCGCCCGGCATGGCGTTGAGCGCCTTGAGCAGCTCATCGTGCAGGATGGCTTCAGCGCCCTTTTTGTCGGGGCTTTTGACCAGAACTTCCGGCTCGATGATCGCAACCAGACCGTGAGACGCGACCTGATGAGCAATCTCGAACTGCTGCTTCACAACGGCGGCAATGCCTTCCTGATTCGGCAGATTGATGACCGAGCGCTCTTTGGTGCCGTAGACCCCCAGTTTCGCGGCACGTTCCAGCAGTCCATCGAGACCCGGATTCGGCTTCATCAGACGTACGCCGTCGGCTTCGTCCTCAAGACCCTTGTCGATCTTCAGGAACGGAACGACGCCACGCTCCTCCCACAGATAAGCCGGAACCGGCTTGCCGTTGGCGAGGCCATCCATGGTGCGTTCGAACAGGATCGCACCAATCACCTTCTCCCCCGAAAAGCTCGGAGCCGTGATGATTCGCACGCGCATGTCGTGGATAAGACGGAACATGTCTTCTTCGGAAGAATAGGCCGTCTCAGGAATGCCATAAGCTTTCAGAGCGCCCGGCGTTGAGCCTCCGCTCTGGTCGAGTGCCGCGATAAAGCCGCCCTTTTCCGAAATCTGGCTTTTCATACGGTCGTTGGACATTCTTATTACCCTTTATTCTTAACGTATGGTGCGTGCCTGGGAACGCCCGAACAGCCGATGTTGCCTTTCAGAGTCGAGCCATGCCGCGACAGGAGAAACATCGACCCCACACCCTTCCGGTTCCCTGCATCACACCGACGAAACCCAAAAGGACTGAAATCCGAGTGGCCCAATCCAGACCGCATGACATTTACACGGAGTGGTGGCCTGCGCCACCTCCCCCGCAAAGAAGATAATATTAAAAAAAACTCAAAGCGGCGTTATCAGGGCATTTCCGGTCGTTCGTGCATCACCATATCGGTGAGTGTTGGAGACATCGGCGTTTCCGGCATCAGCATAGGCGGTTTGCTGGGTGTCAGATACCAGCCGATCACAAAAACAATCGCCAGAAGGGGTGTCGCTCCAACGGTGATGGTCCCGGCGGGATAATCGCACGCCATCAGCACAACGACAGCCACCAGAAAAGCCAGTGTCAGCCAGGACGTGAACGGCGCGCCCGGCATGCGGAAAGTGGGAGCGACAATTTCTCCACGAGCGACAGCCCTGCGGAAGACGAGCTGGCTCAATATAATGATGCCCCATGTGCAGATGATTCCGATTGCCGCAAAACTGAGAACAATCTCGAAAACACTCTGCGGCACAATATAATTGAGAACGACACCGACAAGATAAAAGGCGGCAATCAATAAAATGCCCGCATAGGGCACGGAGTGACTGTTCATGGCCCCCAGGAATCGCGGAGCTGCGCCACCCAGGGCAAGAGCGCGCAGGACCCGACTGGTGGAATAAACACCGGAATTCAGGCTGGACAGCGCCGCCGTCAGCACGATGAAATTCATCACGCTGTCTGCGTAAGGCACGCCCAGAGCATTGAAGAATGTGACGAACGGACTTTCGCCAGCCTGATAGGCCGTCCATGGCAGCAGGCAGACCAGCAACACCACCGACCCGACATAGAAAACAGCAATACGCCAGATCACGCTGTTGATGGCTCGCGGCAGTATCTCATGGGGATTGTCACATTCCCCCGCCGCCGTGCCGATCAGTTCAATGCCGGAATAGGCGAAAACCACGCCCTGCGTCAGTGCAAGCGCCGCCAGCATGCCGTGCGGGAAGAAACCACCATTATCCGCGATGAGGTGAAACCCTGTCTCATGACCTGCTATCGGCATGCCGGAACCAAGAATGACCGTGCCCGCGATCAGAAAGACGATCAGAGCGGCCACCTTGATCATGGAAAACCAGAATTCCATTTCTCCAAAATATTTGACGCCGATCATATTCATGCCTGTGACAATGCACAGAGCAATCAGAGCCAGCAGCCATTGCGGGAGAGACGCAAACGCTCCCCAGAAATGCATGTAAAGCGCCACAGCTGTGATGTCGGCAATTCCGGTCATCACCCAGTTAAGGAATGACACCCATCCCGCCACATAGGCCGCCTTGTCGCCCAGGAACTGCCGGGCATGGGACACGAAGCTTCCGCTGCTCGGACTATACATGGTCAGTTCACCAAGAGCCCGCAGAATGAAAAAGCTGAACAGCCCGCACACCGCATAGACAATGGCTAGCGAGGGACCTCCCTGCTGAAGACGATTTCCCGCACCCAGAAAAAGACCGGTGCCGATACAACCGCCAATGGCGATCATCTGCATCTGCCTGCGCCCCAAAGTCTTTTTATAGCCTTCACTGGTGCTGTTCCGGCTGATCGTCGACTCAGTCATTCCATTCCAATCCTGTCTCTCCTGCAGGAGCATTCAGGAACAGATTGGTTCGAACCCGGAATGTTGTCCATCGAAAAAACAGCAGACTGTTTCAGGAAGCTGGCAGGAGAGGCTGTCAGAAAACCGTATTGATGGCGAACCGGGGAGATACCTTTATGCCGGTGTTATGCCCCGCATAGCAAACCGCTGAGCCCGCGATAATCCTCCGGCGCGCATTCCAGAGGAAAGCCGACCTGGAGGGTTCGAAGAACCCCTGGCTCTGAACTGTTGGCTGTGATTCCATCGCTGGTGTGATGATGGGAGGATGGAGGGTGAAGCAGCCCGGTTTCTTTGATGTTGAGGAGCGGCTGGCCCGTCTGAGCGGTCTTGGTGATCAGCTTGAAGCCTTTTCCCGGGCTGTGGATTTTGAAGTCTTCCGGCCCTGATCTGGAGCAGGCTCTGGCTTATTCAGACGGGCGCAAAGGCGGGCATCCACCGTTTGATCCGGTGCTGATGTTCAAAATCCTGGTGATCCAGACGTTGAACAACCTGTCCGATGAGCGGACAGAATACCTGATCAACGACCGTCTCTCCTTCATGCGCTTTCTGGGGCTTGGGCTGTCGGATTGTGTGCCTGATGCCAAAACGGTCTGGCTGTTTCGTGAGCGTCTGATCCAGGCTGGTGCGATTGAAAGACTGTTTGATCGGTTTGACGCGACCCTGCGTAACGCCGGCTACCCTCCGCAGTCTGCACTTCAGCAATATCAATGTGAAAATAGCCAATCGGATAAGCCTTGAACTTGCGCCTGGGTTTTTTGTCTCCCGTCACCTCGGGTAGTCGGCTGATCCCGTGTCGTTGCAGGCAGCGATGCAGGGATGATCGCGTCAGGTGCGGGATCGTCGCCTGGAGTGCGTAGAGGCAGTCGTCCAGCGGCAGCAGCGTGTGACGGCGGAAAGCAACGATGATCGCCTCATCCTCAATGCTCAGCACCGTCGAATGCGCGTCTTTGGGGCCGGTCGGCAAATCACCGACCGCAGTGCGCTTCTTCCACTTCGCAACCGTCTTCGGGTTGATCCCATAACGCCTGGCCAGAACCCTCAGGCTCTCTTGACTATCGTGTATCGCTCGACGGACCGCCTCTGTCGTGCGGGCGCTCCCGTGTAAAATCTGTCCCACAGTGCATCCCTCCATTCCTGACTGAATAATGCACCATCAAAACACGGGACTAAACAGCTACGTTGCTTATCAAACCCACTCGCATCAGGTCGGCGTGTATGGGCAGGACGAAATTCGCTGGCGCGGTCTGGTGCTGACAGGCAGCATTCGCAATGACTGGTATCGGTCCCATCAGATGGAAACACTGACCCACACTGACAGTAATCAGGACCCGAGCCAGATCACCTGGCGCGCATCAGGTCTCTATCACTTTGATTTCGGACTTGCTCCCTATATCAGCTATTCCACGTCCTTCCAGCCACAGTCGGGAATTGTCTCGAACGACGGCGGCAGAACCATGCGTCAGGCTAACCCGTCCCTTGGCAAACAGCTTGAAGGTGGACTGAAATATCAGATTCCCGGCACAACCGTCCTTTTCACCGTCGCCGGCTTCCATATCGAACAGACCAATGTGCTTGTGGCGACAAATTCTGCTCTGGGTTTCAACACTGAAAGCGGAAAAGTCCATTCCGACGGCTTCGAGTTTGAAGCGCATGCCGAACCTTACAAGAACCTTGTCCTCACCGCAGCGATCAGCGTGCAGAAAGTCCACAATGATTCAACGGGAAAACCACTGATCCAGTCAGGAAAAGGCAACGCTTCCCTGTTTGCGTTCTACACACTGCCTTCCGGTCCAGTCAAAGGCCTCGGCTTTGGCGGCGGCATGCGTTACACCGCCAAAGCTTATGGCGGCGAAGCCTCATACGGCAGCGTCTGGGTTCCACAATACGCGCTGTTCGATGGCTCCCTGCGTTACGATCTCGCCCAACTTTCTCCGTCCCTGCACGGATGGATGGCGGCAGCCAGCGTTCGCAATATCTTCGACAAGCGGTTTGTCGCCAACTGTCTGGCCTATGCCTCTTACGGGCAGGAATTCTGCTACTACGGAGAGCGCCGCAACGCACAGGCCAGCATCGGCTACACCTGGTAAAACGTATCAAGGGAAGAGTCACCGTTCACCTCTCTTCCCGTTTTAACGACTCATGGTCAAAAGGATCGCTACTCTTTGCGGGTTTGAAGCAAAGCTCTCAGACCTCTTCATATATGTAAAAAATATACATATTTTATCGGAGAACTCTTTCTCGTAGTCCATCAGAAATATTTGACGCGTCCCAAAATGGAACATATCATGAACACGCTATGAAACGCACTTTCTCGGAACGACTCGCCCTTCTGTCGGACGCCGCAAAATACGATGCATCCTGTGCATCGAGCGGCTCGGATCGGCGTGGGTCAACTAAAGAAGCAGGGCTGGGATCGACGGAGCGCAGCGGCATCTGTCATTCATGGACGCCGGATGGCCGCTGTGTTTCGCTGCTCAAGATCCTGATGACGAATTTCTGCATCTACGACTGCGCCTACTGCATCAACCGGGTTTCTTCCGGTGTGGAGCGCGCCCGCTTCTCGGTCGAAGAAATCGTCTGGCTGACAATGGAGTTTTATCGACGGAACTATATCGAAGGACTCTTTCTGTCTTCCGGCATCATCCGCTCTTCCGATTACACCATGGAAGAGCTCGTGCGCGTCGCCAAAGTTCTTCGTCTTGACAGGGGATTTCGGGGTTACATTCACCTGAAAGCCATCCCGGATGCATCACCCGATCTGCTGGCGGAAGCCGGTCTGTATGCCGATCGGCTCTCCATCAATGTGGAAATGCCCACCGAAACCGGGCTGACCCAATATGCGCCGGAGAAGAATGCTGTCGGCATTCGTTCCGCCATGGGACATATCCGCAAAAAAATGGAAGCGACGAAGGAAAACACTCTTGCCGGACGACGCCCTCCCCGATTTGCGCCCGGCGGCCAGAGCACACAGATGATTGTCGGCGCAGACGCCGCAACAGATCAGGATATTCTTTCAAGCAGTTCCGCGCTCTATTCCGATTACCGGCTGAAGCGCGTTTATTATTCCGCTTTCAGTCCTATTCCTCACGCCTCGCAGGCTCTTCCGATCCAGAAACCGCCACTTCTTCGTGAGCATCGTCTTTATCAGGCTGACTGGCTCTTTCGTTTTTACGGTTTTCAGTTTCAGGAAATCACTGAGAGCCGCCCCGACGGCATGCTGGATCTGGAAGTTGACCCGAAACTCAGTTGGGCTCTGGACAACCGCGCCACCTTCCCGGTCGATATCAATCAGGCTCCACATGAACTGCTGTTGCGTGTGCCGGGTCTGGGGCCTCGTTCCGTGAAGATTCTTCTTGCGACCCGCCGCCACAAAACCATCCGTCTGGATGATCTGGAGCGGCTACGTGTCAGTCTGAGAAAAATACGCCCCTTCATCACCACCCCTGACTGGCGACCTGTCAAACTGATTGACCGACTGAATCTCAAATCTCTCTTTGCTCCACCACCCCAACAATTGTCACTGTTGTGAAAGAGCATCTCGTATCTTTACCCGAAGCCGCTCCTTTTGCTCTCTGGCGCCTCTATGCCCGACCGCTTCTGGAAGCCGGGATTTCACCCGATCATGTCGTCTGGCGAAGCTCATCCGAACAGGACGATCTGTTTTCCCAACCAGATCCGAAGCCTGTAACCAGCACTTCCTTCTCTCAGAAAATCAGCAAGGACTGTCTACATTTTCTTGAAACTCTTTTATGCCACGCCAATCCTGAAAAGTTCTCGCTCGCCTATCGCATCCTCTGGCGCAGCAGGAGAGATCCAGCCCTTCTGAAAACAGGAACTGATTCCGACGTCGTCATGGCCAGCAGGATGACTCACCAGATCAGCCGGGAAGTGCACAAGATGAAAGCGTTTGTACGGTTCAGGGAAAAAACTCCGGTAGGCAGCAATTCCCGCCATTTCGCCGCCTGGTTTGAACCCGAACACCACATTCTCGAAAAAGCAGCTCCGTTTTTTGCTCGACGTTTTACCGATATGAACTGGATGATTCTCACGCCGAAAGGCTCTATCGGGTGGGATGGAGAAACCTGCGTCGTCACCAGAGAAACCTGTGCACGGACCATCTTTGAGGATGAGGCGGAAGCATTATGGAAAACCTATTACCGCTCCATCTTCAACCCTGCGCGGGTCAAGGTGAAGGCAATGCGGTCCGAGATGTCGCCCAAATACTGGAAAAATCTTCCTGAAACCGAACTGATTCCCGAGATGCTGGCTCAGGCCGCCCGCCAGAGATGGTAAGACTGCACGTGGCATGGGTGGGCAGCGCATCGGTTATAGCCTACCATGTCGTTTGCCATGACAACTGACGCCGAACCACACCTGTTTTCATCCTCCGTAGAGACGCTTCTTGCGCGCGCGGATGAGCTTTGCGTACGCAGAAACGTTCGATTGACAGCCTTGCGTCGCCAGATTCTTGGATTGATGCTTGAAGCCAATGTGCCACTGGGCGCGTATGACCTCCTGCAGCGCCTGCAGGCGTTGCAGGGGAACGCCGCCCCTCCAACAGTTTACCGGACGCTGGAATTCCTGATGGAGTTCGGGCTGATCCACAAGATCGAACGCCTGTCAGCCTTCATGCCCTGCACGCACACATTGGGTCGCGCACCCTGCCACGAGCACGATGCTGATTGCGTTCATGCCAGCCAGTTCCTGATCTGCCGCAACTGCTCCAGCGTCACGGAACTTGAAGATCCCACTATTCTGGCATCAATTGCCGCCGCATCCAAAAAATCAGGTTTCCGGCTTCAGCATACAACTGTCGAGGTTGAGGGGCTGTGTGCGAAATGTGTGGCTCCCGCGTAGTTCAGCAGGACAAAATCAATCTGCGTTTCTCATACAGACGATAAAGCCGGGGCGCTGATACCCCGGCTTTTGTAATGGGCTTTATTGATCAAGATAGGTTTTAACCGCCGCCAGGCCCGGTTTGCCGTCAACCGTTGTCACGCCGTCAAGCCATTTTTCTACGGCTTCCGGATGAGCTTTCATCCAGTCTTTGGTCACCTGCGCTGGCTTGGTGCGACTTTCAGAAATGGTTTTCATCATCTCGTTTTCAGCGGAGATGGTGAAAGTCAGTTGCTTCAACAGATGGCCAACATTCGGGCATTTTTCCACATACCCACGGCTAACAACCGTGTTGACTTCTGCTGACGAACCAAACTGCTTTTCTCCACCTGTCAGATAGGTGAGATGAAAGTTCATGTTCATGGGATGCGGTTCCCATGCAAGGAATACAATCGGTTTCTGGGCAGGAATGGCGCGTGAGACCTGCGACAGCATACCCTGTTCACTACTTTCGTTGAGATGGAACTTGCCAAGCCCAAAATCATTGGCCTTGATCATGTCAAGAATGATCTTGTTTCCGTCATTGCCTGATTCGATGCCGTAAATTGTACTGTTGAGCTTTGCAGCCCAGCCAGCGATATCCTTGAAATCCTTCAGCCCCTGCGCTGCGACATAATCCGGAACGGCAAGAGTATAATGCGCTCCGGTAAGATTTTTTGTGATCCGCTCAACCTTGCCTCTCTTCAGATACGGATCGACATAGGAAGCGCCGGAAGGCTCCCAGTCGCTCATAAAGATGTCCAGCTGATGATTTTCAAGCGAAAGATAGGCGACGGCCAGCGTCACCATCGTTTCACGGGTTTTATAACCCAGCCCGGTGAGAAGGTTCATTGTAATACCGTTAGTAACGGTGGCGTCCGACCAGCCCACATCGCCGATACGAACTGTCTGACAGGCTTCAGTCTCAGCAGCATGAGCTGGCAGAACGCGCAGTCCCATGCCAAGAAAAACCATGGTTGCAAGAAGTTTCTTCTTCATACCAATTACTCACCCTTTTCCTGTCTGCCTGTTGCCATAAGTATGATCGCTCCACCATACATTCTGAAACAGAAATAATTAAACCTTGTTAAGTTGTGACGCCGCTACCGTTCGATGAATATCCATTCCTGAGATAAGAAGTAAAATTTTCTTATTATATCAAGATCAATTGATTTTCGATGCACGGGAAACGCCCGTAATAGCGCCAATCATATCTGCGTCATCACACAATCCTACAATCTGACCATCACCGGAAATCAGCACAGGCATCCCGCTTTTCTGACGTAGAAGAGCCACTGTGTTGAGTGAAACCGTAACAGGCACACAATAAACACACCCGGAAATCACCTGCAATTCTGAGATATCGTCGGATTCATGAAATTCCAGAGCAATTTCCGCTCCTGCCTTGTCCCACACTGTGGCAGTCACGGGATTAAACCCATAATATCCAGCTGTATCGAGCTGAATGGTATTATTATCCCACCGGGGACAAACATCCAGAAGACGCATGACACTTGCTGCATTCAGCAACGGCAGCGGATTCATATGCCTTACAAAATCACGGACATAATCATCGACGGGTGAGGAAATAATTTCCTGCGGTGGACCCGCCTGAATAATTCGCCCTTCCCGCATGATCGCGATATTACTTCCAATCCGGAGCGCTTCATCAATATCATGACTTACAAAAACGATGGTTTTTTTAAGCCTGGTCTGAAGATCAAGAAGTTCATCCTGAAGCTTGCGTCGTATCAGAGGGTCGAGCGCTGAAAAAGGCTCATCCATCAGAAGAATATCGGCATCCGTTGCAAAAGCCCGCGCCAGCCCAACGCGCTGCTGCATACCACCCGAGAGTTCCGAAACATAAGAGTTGGCCCATCGGGTGAGACCAACCAGTTCCAGTTTCTCCTCCGCAATTTGACGCCGTGCATTAGGTGTAAAACCGCGAAGTTCCAGACCAAATGAAACATTTTCACGCACTGTCCTCCATGGCAACAGACCGAACTGCTGAAAGACCATGGTAACGCGGGTGCGCCGCATATCCCGCAATGTCTCATCATCGCAACTGGCTATATCGACAAAGGCCGTACCATTTCCAATCTCGACACTGCCACGGGTTACTTTGTTCAGCCTGTTGGCAGCCCGTAGCAATGTGGACTTGCCAGAACCGGACAACCCCATAAGCACGCTGATCTCGCCACGTCTGATCTCAAGACTGGCATTTGCAACGCCCACAGTTACTCCCAGTTCGGCGGCGATCTCCTCGCGGGTGCCCCCTTCATCCAGACGTTTGACGGCCTGCGCAATCGCACTTGAAGAGTTGGTGCGATGAAAGAGAATATCTACATCTCTGAAGGAGAGAGCAGCAGTTTTACCTTCGGATTCTGTCCTCACGGCTTCCATCCTGATTGTCTCCTCAGTGCGTTTTCTTGCGGCAGAGTCGGTCAAGAATGATGGCGACCAGCACAATAGCCAGACCGGATTCAAATCCGGTGTCGATCTGAACCGTGTTCAGGGCCCGCACGACCGGCACACCCAGTCCGCCCGCACCGACAAGCGCTGCTATCACCACCATGGAAAGGCTGAGCATGATACACTGACTCAGACCTTCGCGAATCATGGGGAGAGCCGCCGGCATTTCGACTTTCCACAACCGCTGTCTGGGAGTGGCGCCAAAAGCATCGCCTGCCTCAAGCAAGGATTTAGGAACGGACAAAATCCCCATTTGCGTCATACGGATCGGAGCAGGAATAGCGAAAACAACGGTGGAGATCGTGCCGGGCACTGTTCCCAGACCAAAAAGGATCAAAGTCGGAATCAGATAAACGAAAGTCGGCAGCGTCTGCATAAGATCAAGAACCGGATGCAAAACACGCGCAAGCCAAGGCCGGTGCGCCGACGCAATCCCGATCGGCACGCCGATAACCATGCATGTGATCGTCGCAAAAAAGATGAGCGACAGGGTCGCCATCGTTTCCTGCCAGTAACCCTGATTAATGATGAACAGCAAACCAAGCGCTACAAGAATGCAGGTTCCGATAGCACGTTTCCAGAACCAGACAGCAACTGTAAGAAGCGCCACAAACAGGACAGGAGGAATGGCGATAAGAAGATTGGTAAAGCCATCGGCACAGGATCCGATCGTCTCACTGATGAGATCGAAAGCTCCCTGACAATGATCCCTGATCCAGTCGACAGCATTCGACGCTACTTCACCGACAGGTATTTTATGCGATGTGATCCAGTCTTCTAGCCTGCTCATTGATCTCGCTTCATAATCCGAAGATTTCAGGCCTGGCCAAGGCGAGCGAAAGGCCACAAATGGGTAATCCTTCGAACCACATCATCCGGACCCCACCTTCATCAGTTCGATACCGTAACAGAAAGACTCAGGATATAAAATTTTTTCATGCCCCGAGAACAAAAACCGGCTTCACACACTTCACCTGAAACCGATCAGACTGACTACGCTTCATTGACTCTTTTATCATTGCGTTCAAGAAACAGAAAGGAATTGATTTATTCCGACGCGGCATTGGATAAATTCGTCACCTTACGGTCTTTTCAGGACGGTCCCGGTCCAGATCTATTGAATCAACGATCAAACGAGACGCACTTCATAAAATCCATCTGGTTTTTCGAAAAAATTGCTCTCCTGGCGAGAAGAATAAATTTAAATTTTTTGCTTGTTTTCCATGGACATTATTTTTTCATTTCGACATAAATACAATATTAAACGGCCATTCAAAGATCTTCGGAGTCCATGATGCAGCCCCCTGTCCCTTCCGCGATGGCACGACTGGATGATGAACGTCGTCGCAATTTCGTTTCCGCAACACTCTCCGTTCTCGCCGACAACGGATATGTAGGCACGACACTTGCCCGGATCGCTGAGCGCGCCGAAGTCTCTCCCAGCCTTCTGGTTCACTATTTTGGCGACAAGGATACCCTGCTCGCGACAGCCTTCTGGCATCTGTCAGAATCATTGCGTCACGAAATCATGAGCCGGTTTCAGGCGGCCCACACCCCGCGTGAACGTTTGCAGGCTGTGATCGATTCCCTACTCGGTCGTGACCAGTTTCGACAGGCGGAGGGCACGACCTGGTTATCTTTCTGGGGACAGGTTCCTCATGTGTCGACGCTGAAACGCATTCAGCGTATCTACCAGAAACGCATGCTGTCCAATCTTTCTCATGATCTGAAAGCCCTGCTGCCGGGGCGTGATATCCATTCCCTCGCCACCTCGATAGCGGCTCTGATTGACGGCACATGGTTGAGGGCAGCCCTGTCGGAATGGGAGGAGGCGGACAGTGCCGCCGCCCGGGCCCAGGTCACAGCCTTTCTGGATAGTCAGATCGCCCTGCATCAGGCCAAGCAGCCGACACTGGCCATTCACGTCAGGCAGACCGATGTCTGTGCCAACTGGATTAACGGACGCCCCACGCCGAGTGGAGGCGCACGGTTCGAAACACGGAATCCGGCCACTGGCGAAGTCATCGCGCAAGTGGAAAGCGCCGGAGAACGGGAACATGAGATCGCCGTGGAAAGCGCCAAACGGGGCCAAAAGATCTGGGCGCGGATGACCGGCACCGAGCGCGGTCGCATCCTGCGCCGGGCTGCTGACCTTCTCCGCCGTGACAACGACATGCTGGCCCACATCGAGACGCTCGACACTGGCAAACCGATCGCAGAAACGAGAGCCGTGGACATTCTCTCTGGTGCGGACGCTCTCGAATATTTCGGCTCCGTCGCCTGCACGATTAACGGTGAGGCGATGGATCTTGGCGAGCAGGCCTTCGCCTATACGCGCCGCGAACCCCTTGGTGTGACGGCAGGCATCGGCGCATGGAACTACCCGATCCAGATCGCCTGCTGGAAGTCTGCTCCGGCGCTGGCCTGCGGCAACGCGATGATCTTCAAGAGTTCCGAGATGACACCGCTGACATCGGTGCGGCTCGCCGAGATCTACCGTGAGGCAGGTGTGCCCGACGGTGTCTTCAACGTGCTGCACGGTGCCGGGGATGTGGGCCGACGCCTTTGCGCCGATCCTGATATTCGCAAGGTCAGCCTCACAGGGTCCGTTCCAACGGGCAAGGCGGTCATGCGTGAGGCCGCCAATACTCTGAAATATGTCACACTGGAACTCGGTGGAAAATCTCCTCTCATCATCTTCGATGATGCTGACGTGGACAATGCCGTTTCCGCCGCACTGCTCGGCAACTTCTACTCGGGTGGCGAAATCTGCTCGAACGGAACGCGGGTTTTCGTACAGTCGGGAATCCGCGGCCGCTTCCTTGCCGAACTGAAGCGGCGTGTCGAAGCGATGAAAATCGGTGATCCACTGGCGATGGATACAGATGTGGGCGCGCTCATCAGCGTGCAGCATCTTGAAAAAGTGATGACGTACGTAAAGAATGGCCTTGCCGAAGGGGCGCAACTTCTGACTGGTGGTCAGCGTCTGACCGATGGGCCCTTCGCCAAGGGGGCGTTCATGCAGCCGACCATCTTTACCGGCTGCCATGACGATATGACGATCGCATGTGAAGAAATCTTCGGTCCCGTCATGACCGTTCTCGATTTTCATCACGAGGATGAAGTGATCGCCCGCGCCAATGCGACAGAGTTCGGTCTGGCGGCAGGCGTGTTCACAAACAATCTCGCACGTGGCCACCGTGTGGTCGCAGCCCTGGAAGCAGGCACATGCTGGATCAACCAATACAATATCACGCCGATCGAAATGCCGTTCGGCGGCTACAAGCAGTCCGGTCTGGGTCGTGAAAACAGTCAGGCTGCTCTGGATCATTATACACAGATCAAGAGCGTCTATGTGGCGCTCGGCAATGTCGAATCCCCCTATTGAGGAGGCAGGCCATGGAACGGGAATTTGATTATATCGTCGTCGGAGCCGGGTCTGCCGGATGTGTTCTGGCCAACCGCCTGACGGAAGACGGCAGGGATAATGTGCTGCTGCTGGAGTTCGGCGGCAGCGACAAGTCGATCATCGTGCAGATGCCGACAGCGCTGGCGATGCCGATGCACTCCAAACGGTTCAACTGGTTTTATGAAAGCGAGCCGGAGCCTTATCTTGGTGGGCGACGCATGTTCACGCCGCGCGGCAAGGGGCTTGGTGGCTCCTCTTCCATCAACGGCATGGTGTATGTGCGCGGCAATGCGCTCGACTTCGAGGACTGGGTGAAGGAAGGCGCTGCCGGCTGGTCTTACGCCGATGTTCTGCCCTATTTCAAAAAAGCCGAGTCCTGCACCGAAGGCGATGACACCTATCGGGGCCGCACAGGGCCGCTGCACACCCAGTATGGCACTGTGGACAATCCGCTTCATGCTGCGTGGCTGAAAGCCGGATATCAGGCCGGTTATCCGGTCACGCATGATTATAACGGCTATCAGCAGGAAGGCTTCGACAAGATGAGCATGACCGTCAAGGACGGTCGGCGCTGGAACACGGCCAATGCCTATCTTCGACCGGTCATGCATCGGAAGAATCTTGAGGTGCATCAACAGGCCCGCGCAACGAAGATCCTGTTTGAAGGCAGGCGGGCTGTTGGTATTGCTTATACCCGCGCGGGCAAAGAATGTGTCGCACGGGTCCGGAAAGAAGTGATCCTCTCCGGTGGCTCGATCAATTCGCCGCAGCTTCTGCTTCTTTCCGGAATCGGACCTGCCGAACAGTTGAAAGCACTCGGGATTCCGGTAATCGCCGATCGTCCGGGCGTGGGCGAGAATTTGCAGGATCATCTCGAATTCTATTTCCAGATCGCCTGCAAGAAGCCTATCACCCTCTATTCCGCCATGAGCCCGCTGGCGAAACTGAAGATCGGGCTACGGTGGATTCTACGGAAAGATGGTCTGGGCGCCACGAACCATTTTGAAAGCTGTGGCTTCATCCGCAGCAAGGCAGGCGTCTCCTACCCTGATATCCAGTTTCACTTCCTGCCGCTGGCTGTCACCTATGACGGCAAGGGGCTGGCGTCCGGTCACGGCTATCAGGCGCATGTCGGTCCGATGCGTTCGAAAAGCCGGGGTCATATACGCCTCAAGTCGGCAAATCCTGAGGATAAACCGAAGATACTCTTCAACTATATGAGCCACCCGGATGACTGGGAAGAGATGCGCGCCTGCGTACGCCTGACCCGCGAACTGTTCAATCAGGAGGCGTTCCAGCCCTTCCACGGTCATGAACTGCAACCTGGCGAGGATTGCACGTCCGACGAACAGATTGACGAGTTTATTCGTCAGAAAGTTGAGAGCGCGCTCCATCCATCCTGCACCTGCAAGATGGGCGCTTCTGATGATCCGATGGCGGTCGTCGATCCGGAAACACGGGTCATCGGCGTGGAAGGACTACGGGTCGTGGATTCTTCCGTCATGCCATGTGTTACCAATGGAAATCTCAACGCACCAACGACGATGATCGCAGAAAAAGCTGCCGATCACATCCGTAATCGGCCTATGCTGCCACCATCGTATGCGCCGTATTACGTCGCGCCACACTGGGAAACCGGGCAGCGCTGATCTGCCGGGAATGGAAACGGGAAATCGAATGTCATGTCGGTGACTATTGAAACCCTTACCGGAGAAAACCTTCTCTCAGTTGTCCCTGATCTCGCACGCCTGCGGATCACGATCTTCCGGGAATGGCCTTATCTCTATGAAGGGAATCTTGCCTATGAAGAGAATTATCTGCACGCCTACATACAGAGCCCCGGCACTGCGGTTGTCGTGGCAAAGGATGGCGACAGGGTCGTGGGGGCTTCGACCTGCCTTCCCCTGAAAGACGAGATGGCGTGCATCCGTGCGCCTTTTGAAGAACGCAGTCTTTCCACAGACGATTTCTTCTATTTCGGGGAATCCGTCCTGCTGGAATCCTATCGTGGGCAGGGTATCGGTGTGCGTTTTTTCGATGAGCGCGAACGTCACGCACGCTCCGCCAGCAACGCACCATTTGCGGTATTCTGTGCTGTGCGACGTTGGAAAACCGATCCCCGTCGTCCGGAGAATGCAAAATCACTTGCAAATTTTTGGGTGAAACGTGGTTTTACCCCTCTTCCTGGTGTTTTCTGCCATCTGGACTGGAAGGAACCGGGTGTGCCCGGTCAACGCGACCATCTTCTCGATTTTCATATCAAATCACTCAGAGGCGACCCGATTCCAGCGGCGCTTCTGCACAATGATCAGGACGAGGATTGATGAACAAACCTCTTCGACTAGGTGTTCTCGCCTGGAAAGTCGCAAAAATCAGCTCTCTTGACGACTATGCCAGCCATCTTGACCATCTGGTGGCCGAAGGCGCTGCGCAGGCCGACCTCCTGCTGATGCCTGAATATTCCTGCATGGAAGCCGCTGCCGCCGTCACGAAAGAACCAGATCCCTCCGCCGAACTGGATGCGATGTGTGCGCACAGTGACGCCATTCTCGCCATCATGCGTGAGGCCGCGAAAAAGCATTCGGTCTGGCTGATGCCGGGCACATTACCTCGTCCGGAAGCAGCCGGAGTGCGGAATCGTGCTCCGCTGATCGCACCTGATGGCTCCGTGGCGTTTCAGGACAAGCACGTCATGACCCGGTTCGAAACCGAATCATGGGGTGTGAAAGCCGGCGATACACCCGGCGTGTTCGAAACGCCATGGGGGTTTATTGGAACCTCCGTCTGCTATGATTCGGAATTTCCAATGCTGGCGCGGTCGCAGGTTGAAGCCGGCGCGTGGCTGATCCTTGTGCCCACCTGCACGGATTCCATGCATGGTTTCAACCGCGTGAAGATTTCCGCACAGGCCCGCGCACTGGAAAACCAGTGCTTCGTGGCGGTTTCACCAACTGTTGGTGATGCGCCATGGCTGGCCACGCTGGACGAGAATCATGGCTGCGCGGGTGTTTATGGACCCGTCGATCGGGGTTTCCCCGATGATGGTGTCATTGCGGAAGGAGCACTCGATCAGGGAGGCTGGATCTTTGTCACGCTGACACCTGACAGGCTGGATGAAGTGCGGGAAAACGGGGCGGTTCGCAACTGCCGGGACTGGCCAAGTGTCGTGCCACCAGCAGGAAGCAATCCTTTCTCGAAAGTCTGACGATTACCGCGCTTCCGGGCAAACAGACGTCGCAAATATAAAAGTCTCGAACCCCTCGATGCTCGTATATTTTCATGAAATGACGCAGGCCAAAGAGTGGCATCGCACTCCCTGACTTCCGAACTCCATTTTTAAGGTACGGCAAAGATCATGAGCACCGACACATTGAAGAGTTTTTTTCAATCTTCGCTGGCATCTGTTGACGCGGAAGTTGCGTCGGCGATTGCGAGCGAGTTCGAGCGTCAGCGCGACGGGATCGAGCTGATTGCGTCGGAGAACATGGTGTCGGAGGCTGTTCTTCAGGCTCAGGGCAGCGTTCTGACGAACAAATACGCCGAGGGTTACCCGGGTCGCCGCTACTATGGCGGCTGCTCCGAGGTCGATAAGGTCGAGACGCTGGCCATCGAACGCGCCAGGAAGATGTTCGGCGCGGGCTTCGCCAACGTGCAGCCGCACTCGGGCGCCAACGCCAACCAGGCGGCCTTCATGGCCGTCGTGGCGCCGGGCGACACGGTGCTGGGCATGAGCCTCGCCGCCGGTGGCCATCTCACACACGGCGCGGCCCCGAACTATTCCGGCAAATGGTTCAACGCCGTGCAGTATGGCGTGCGCCAGCAGGACGGCCATCTCGACTACGAAGAGATGGAATCCCTCGCCCGCGAGCACAAGCCGAAGCTGATCGTCGCCGGCAGCTCCGCCTATCCGCGGATCATCGACTTCGCCCGCTTCCGCAGGATCGCTGACGAGGTCGGCGCTTTCCTGATGGTCGATATGGCGCACTTCGCCGGTCTGGTGGCGGCCGGCCTGTATCCGAGCCCGATCCCGCACGCCGACATCGTCACGACCACGACGCACAAGACCCTGCGCGGTCCGCGCGGCGGCCTGATCCTGACGAACGACGAGGCGCTGGCCAAGAAGATCAACTCCGCCGTGTTCCCCGGCCTGCAGGGCGGCCCGCTGATGCACGTGATCGCCGCCAAGGCCGTCGCGTTCGGCGAGGCGCTGAAGCCGGAGTTTGCCGAGTATCAGAAGGCCGTCGCCGCCAACGCGAAGGTGCTGGGCGAGACGCTGGTGGCGCGTGGCTTCGACCTCGTGACCGGCGGCACGGACAGCCATCTGCTGCTGGTTGATCTGCGTCCGAAGAAGGTGACGGGCAAGATCGCGGAGAAGGCTCTGGAGCGCGCGGGCATCACGGCGAACAAGAACGCCGTGCCGTTCGACCCGGAGAAACCTGCGATCACGTCAGGCATCCGTCTGGGCAGCCCGGCGGCGACGGCGCGTGGTTTCCGCGAGGCCGAGTTCCGTCAGGTGGGCGAGATGATCGACGAGGTTCTGACCGCGCTGGCCGCGTCCGGCGGCGAGGGGGACGCCGCCGTCGAGAACGCCGTCCACGAACGCGTCAAGGCGCTCTGTGCTCAGTTCCCAATCTATAAACATTGACTCTCATCGGCTTTCTCACAAGATTTCAGGATCTACCATGACACAGGCTATGACCCGGACACTGATCGAGTCCTACTACGCAACTTTCAACGCCGGAAACCGCGATGACTTCCTCGCATTGCTCACCGACGACGTCATCCATGACATCAATCAGGGCGGAAGAGAGGTCGGGAAGGAGACGTTCCGCGCTTTTCTGGGGCGCATGGACCGCTGCTACAAGGAAACCATTGCCGACATCGCGGTGATGGTGAACGAGGACGGCACGCGCGCCGCCGCAGAGTTCATGGTACATGGAGAATATCTCTCGACAGATGACGGGCTGCCTGAGGCGAAGGGTCAGACCTATCTTCTGCCAGCCGGAGCATTCTTCTCCGTGCGTGACGGGAAGGTGTCGAGAATCTCCAATTATTACAATCTCCCGGAATGGGAGCGGCAGGTCACAGCCTGACACAAGATGAAGGCGACACGCACTCCGCCAAGAGCATGCGTGTCGCGGTTCAGATGCACTCTGTCGGTTTTGCGCAAGTCTGTCCGGCGATATCCTGCAGTTTGAAAAAGCATTTGTTGACGACCCTTCATTCGTTCTAAAGTCAAAACAAATAAACCGACGATAATCAGTCGTCCGGGCTTTGAACGGCTGGAGGTGCAGTATGTTGCAACGGAAACAGTCGCTACCAACGGAAACCCCAAGCCTTCGTGTCGGAATTATTCTGGCAGAGAATTTCACGTTGTCGGCCTTCTCCCTGCTTATCGATCATCTTCGCCTTGCTGCCGACAAAGAGGATAAAAGTCGTCCTATCCTGTGCAGCTGGCAGATCATGAACAGCCGCCCTGAATCAATTCGCGCCAGTTGCGGGATTTCCGTCAGCCGGACTTCAGACCTGATCAACCCGAGCGAATTTGACTATATCGCCGTCGTTGGCGGACTGCTGCATGGACGCCGGCAGGTGGACGAAGTGGCCATGCGGTATCTACAGAAAGCCGCCAGCCTCGGCATACCGCTGATCGGTATCTGCACCGGTGCTTTTGTACTGGCCCGAGCCGGTGTGATGAACGGGCGGACATGCTGCGTCAGCTGGTATCATCGTCAGGATTTTCTGGAAGAGTTTCCCGATCACCACGTCACCAGCGAACAGATGTATCTGGTAGACGGAGACCGCATCACCTGCTCTGGTGGTGGCGGAACGGCGGAACTGGCACTGCACCTCATCGAAAAGCATCTGAGCAGACCTCTGGCGCGTAAAGCCAGCCATATTCTCCTGCTGGACCGGCCTCGTCGTGGTGACACACCATCACTTCAGCCTCATCCGCCGATCAGTGACGACATTGAGCATGTTGTCGATCAGCGTGTCAGACGCGCCATGATGGAAATGGAACAGAATATGATCGATCCGCTCCCGATCAGCTTTGTTGCAAAACGGCTTGGTATTTCCTCACGGCAGCTCGAAAGGCTCTTCCAGTCGGTTCTCGGCATCCGCCCTGCGGTTTTCTACCGGATGATCAGGTTGCGCTACGCCCGGTCTCTGCTTTCGCAGGGAGAAATGTCGATCACTCAGGTGGCCATCGAAACAGGCTTTTCCGATTGCGCGCATTTTTCACGCCAGTTCAAGACCATGTTCGGTCATTCACCAAGTTCTGTGAAAGGGCGCGGCGAACAGTTCCCGCTTTCCCTTTCTCCTCTTCTGACGGACCTCAGATCCCGTGAACGGGCGGGCGTAAGGTTGTTTGAATCTGGCTGATATGGGAAAGCAGAATGGTTTCCCATAATTTCTCATGCGGTTCCTTGTAATCCTGTCTAGAGCATATCCAGTTTGAATAGACACATTCGAACTGGTGAATATGCTCGATAAACAATGAATTAGAGCAATTCCACTGGGTCAGAGTTCAGTGGAATTGCTCTAGTTTCTTTCAAACCGCACATCGATAATAAAAAACGTCAGGTTTCATTTCATTCAAAAGGAAACTCCACTCGGATCTTGTCGAAAAATATTCATCAAAGCCTTTTTCATGACTTGCTGACACCATAAGGAGTTATTCCTGTATTCGCAGATAAAACCACGGCCTACTCCTTCTCCGCCGTTACTTTCTTCACCCTGCGCGGCGCCGATTCAACCGGAGAAACCGGCGGCGCCTCCCCTCCCTCTTCATGACGGGGCGTAATGCGGTTCCATACATCCAGAGCCGCGCTTTTGTAAGCTTCGGCAAAGGTAGGATAGTTGAAGGTCGCCTCTATGAAATACTCGAAACTTCCATCAAAGTTCAGAACAGCCTGACCAATATGAATTAACTCTGTTGCGGCCTCTCCGACAATATGCACCCCAAGAAGCCTGTGAGTTTCAAGGCAGACGATGATTTTAAGGAAACCGCCCCGTTCTCCCATGATCTGGCCACGGGACGTCTCGCGAAAACGGGCAATACCGGTTTCGTAAGGGATTTTCTTTTTCCGAACCTCCTCCTCCGTCATCCCGACCATGGAAATTTCAGGAACGGAGTAGATTCCATATGGAAAAAACTTTGGTGCGGGAGGCACGGACTGTCCACAGGCGTGGCAGGCGGCAATCCGCCCCTGCTCCATGGACGTGGAAGCGAGAGCAGGAAAGCCGATCACATCTCCTGTTGCATAGATGCTGGGCACGCTGGTCTGGAATGTAACGGGGTCCACCTTGAGACGCCCCCGGCTGTCTGCCTCAAGCCCTGCAGCCGCCAGATTGAGGTCCCCCGTCGCTCCCTGACGCCCGCCGGTATAAAGCAGCACATCAGCACGGACGCGTCGCCCTCCTTCCAGAATGGCGACCGGCTGTTCGGCTTCGATCACAATGGACTCAAGTGCGCTGCCAAGACGAAAATTGATGCTCTGGTCACGTAACTGGTGAACGAACTCGTCCACTACCTCATGATCAATGAAATCCAGAATATGTTCCCGTTGGTCGATAATGGTGACACGCACATCCAGTGCGCTGAAAATGGTGGCGTATTCGATGCCGATCACACCCGCTCCAACGACAGTCAGTGAACGCGGGATACGATCCAGACTGACCATGCCATCACTGTCGATGACACGTTTTCCATCGAACGGAATATTCTCAGGCCGGTGAGGAACCGACCCCACCGCCACGACAATCGCTTTACCGCTCACTCTTCTGTGATTTTTTTCGTCATCTTCAATTTCAACTGTATGAGCATCCACAAATCTGGCGGCACCATAGGCAACGACAATGCCATTCCGAACAAACTGATGTTCCAGAATATCCACCTCGTCCTGGAGCGTTTTGCCGAGGCGCATACCAAGATCCTGCGCCCCGATGTTCTGTTTGACCCGGTAGTTGATCCCGTAAATCCCCCGCTCGCGCCAACCGGTCAGGTTGAGCACCGTTTCTCGCAGGGTTTTTGACGGAATGGTCCCGGTGTGGACGGAAACACCGCCCAACTGCCCGCGCCTGTCGATGATCAATACCGATCGCCCGAATTTAGAGGCCTGCACGGCGGCACGCCGACCTGAAGGACCGCTGCCGATAACAATCAGGTCAAAATCAAACGATCCAGCCATTCGCTCTATCCACAAGTTTCTAACAAAATATGACGTATACCCGCATGAAGGGTTGCCATTACCAAATCAACAGATGGTGTAAGCTGTTATCGTGAGAGGTTGAGACGCACTCTGTCATCGCCCCTGTAAATCGCTCTTCCGACCGTTTTCAGGAGGGCGATAAACCGTTGACCCGCCCGCCAGACGACTCACTCGTGAAAATGCCTCGCGAGACCCGGAACAGCGTCTCGCGCATCCACCGATGCACCGGGTCCGTATCCCGCCTCGGGTGCCACGCCTGAAACGCTTCGATATAGGGTAGAGACAGGGGGAACGCGAAAGCCGCCAGACCAAGTGCGTCCATGGAGATATGCTGCAACACCATATCAGGCACCGCCAGGATAAGGTCCGTATCCTTCATGCTCTCGACCATGGCATGATAGTTCGGCACCACCATCACGATACGCCGCGTCAGTCCGTAATGGTCACGCAAGGCCCAGTCGATCGGACCGCGCGCCCTGCCCCGTCGGGACACGCTGATATAGTCGTACAGCACCATGCTCTGCGGCGTGACCGGCTCGGCCAGAATGGGATGGCCTTTCCGGACGAGTCCATACATCTGGTGACGGAACAGGGTCTGCCTCCGGATTTCGGGCTTCATGCTGTCGGTCGCGCCAATATAAAGGTCGATACTGTCGTGGCGCAGGGGATCTGACGCCGGATCATCAACTTCCGGCGCGAAGACGATCTCGCATTTCGGGCATTCCCGACGCAGCGCGCGCAACAAAGGCAGGCCGAGCGCGGCGACGATCAGATCGTTGGCGCGAATGGTGAAGATCGGCTCCATGTTGGCCAGATCGGCCATGACCTGCGTCTCGATCAGGCTGTCAGCCGCCCGCACGACCTCCTGCACACGGTCCAGAATACCCGCGGCGAAGGAAGACGCCGTCATCCGCCGTCCGGACTGAACAAGGATGGGATCGGAAAAGACAGTGCGCAGCTTGGCCAGATGACGGCTCATTGCCGGCTCACTCACCCTGAGGCGACGTGCGGCGGCAGAGACGCTTTCCTCCTCGATCAGGACCTGAAGGTAGCGTAGCAAATCAAGATCATAACCTCGCATCCTTCCAGATATAGACTTCGTTCCGCGCAGCGACCAGCACTAACCATTCCATAAAGTGGAATCATCACCTATCCGAAGTGTGGGTTTTCACCGGCGGATTCCTGCTGATTATCACTGCCATGACCAGCGCAACTCCCGCACCGGCAACCGGCGCCCCCATCATCCACGCCGCACCGCCGATGCCATCCTACATCCCGCCGTTCGGCCTGCGGACCGTGATCGGCTGCCTCGGCATGCTTCTCGCGGTGCATGTGGCGGGTTTCAACGAGCATGTCACCGAAATCGGCCTGTCTGACATTCGTGGCGCGATGCATATCGGTCACGATGAAGGCACGTGGGTCATCGCCATCTACGAGGCGTTCAACATCGCCGCCATGGCCTTTACGCCTTGGTTCTACACGACATTTTCGATCTACCGCTTCTCCATCTTCATGACGGCGATCCTCGCGCTGCTGTCCATCCCGGCTCCGTTCATGCCGGACGTCACATCGCTCTGCATCCTGCGCGCCTTTCAGGGACTCGCGAGCGGCTGCCTGCCGCCGGTGCTGATGACCGTCATGCTGAAATACCTGCCGCCACCGCTCCGCGTGTTCGGCATCGGCGGCTACGCCATGACCGCGACCTTCGGCCCGAATCTCGGCCTGCCGCTGGAGGCGTTCCTGTTCGAGCATGTCGGCTGGCGCTGGCTGTATTGGGAGATCATCCCCACGGCGGCGCTCTCCATCGCCATGATGGCCTACGGCCTGCCGAAAGACCCGATGCATTTCGAACGGTTCGAAAGCTTCAACTGGTTCGGCATTCTGGTCGGCCTGCCCGCCATCTGCTCACTGGTCATCGTGCTGTATCAGGGCGACCGGCTGGACTGGTACCGCTCTCCCATCATCACCAACCTGACCTTCTGGGGTCTGGCCGCCTTCATCGTGTTCGTCATCAACGAGGCGTATCACCCAAGCCCGTATTTCCGCGTCCAGTACTGGAAATCCCGCAACATTCAGGCGGCACTGCTGTCGCTGGTCGGTATCCTCGCCATCTGTTCCATCATGGCCGAAATCCCGGCGACCTATCTGGAAGCCGTGCGCGGCTACCGGCCTACTCAGGCAGCCCCCGTCTCCCTGGTCGTGGCCCTGCCGCAGCTCATCATGCTGCCGCTGATCGCCGCCATCTGTAACAGCCGCAAGGTGGACTGCCGCTTCGTGCTGGCGGGCGGGATGCTCTGCCTCGCGGGCTCCGCATATCTTGGCACATGGCTGACGGTGGACTGGGTGCGGGACAATTTCTACCTGCCGCAGATCCTTCAGGTCTTCGGCCAGCCCATGACCGTCATCCCCACGCTGATGCTGGCGACGATGGCCATGGGACCGGCGGACGGCCCTTTCATCTCCGGCATGGTGAACATGCTCAAGGGACTGGCCAACGCCGTCGCCTTCGCGCTGTTCTCCGCCGCCACGCGTCGCCGCGAGCAGTACCACTCGACCATGCTGCTCGATCACCACGGCACGCACGGTCTCGCCCTGCAGGGCATGGGTGACCCGATCAACCAGCAGCTTTCGGTCACGTCGCCGGACAGCGCCCATGTCGCCCGCAATTCGCTTCAGGTCTTCCACACCTATGTGCATGAGCAGGCGCTCGTACTGGCGCTGAACGACATCTATTACGTGCTGATCTGGGTCTGCCTCGGTTACGCCGTCATGAATCTACTCCTGCCGCACCGCGTCTATCCGCCACGCGCACCCTCACCCAACGCTCCAGCCCGCTGAATCCGGAAACAGTCGTCATGATCTATAAAAAACCTCTTCTCTATGCCGGATGCGCGGCTCTGGTGCTGGCCTGCATCGCATGGGGCGGGGCACGCCTCGTCAACGGCGACGGGATCAACCAGTACACCAACGACGCCTATGTGACCGCCGACTTCACGACTGTCGCGCCCAAGGTCGCCGGGCGCATCGACCGCGTGATCGCGCAGGACAACGAACAGGTCCACGCGGGCGAGGAACTGGCCCATATCGAGGACGATGACTACCGCGCCGCCCTCGACGTGGCGAAGGGCAATGTGATGGCCGCGCAGGGCGACGTGACCAATCTGGAAGCAGAACTGGCGCGGCAGGACTCCGTGATCGCCGAGACCCGCGCGGCCGTTCTCGCTGATCAGGCCAACCTGCTGTTCGCACGCCAGAATACCGCCCGTTATCGCAACCTGTCGGCTGGCGGTGCGGGCACCGTCGAGCAGAAACAGTCTTCCGAAGCGCATGAGAAGGAGGAACAGGCCGCCATCGCCCGCGATCAGGCGGGTGTCGACGCCGCCATCCGGCAGATCGCCGTCCTCAAGGGTCAGCTTGAGCGGGCGCGGGGCATCCTGCTCCGGGCGCAGGGTGATGAGAAACAGGCCGAACTGAACCTGTCCTACTGCACCATCCCTGCCCCGGTTGACGGCGTGGTCGGCGAGCGTGGCGTGCGCGTGGGCGCTTACGTCCATCCGGGCACCGGCATCCTCGCCGTGGTGCCGACTCAGGCGGCCTATGTGCTGGCGAATTTTCAGGAAACCCAGTTGACAAAAATCCGGACCGGGCAGCGCGCGACCATCTGGGTCGATACGTTCCCCAACCATCCGCTCAAAGCGCATGTGGATTCCCTCGCCCCCGCGACGGGCGTGGCCTTCGCGCCGATCCAGCCTGACAACGCCACCGGCAACTTCACCAAGGTCGTGCAGCGTATCCCGGTCAAGCTGACCTTCGACGCCGACCAGCCGCTTGCCGCCAAGGTGCGTGTCGGCATGTCGGTGGAGGTGAACATCGACACCGCCTCGAAGCCGGAAGGCCCGCATGCCGGAGATAACCGCTATGTCTGGCGTTAATCCGTTGCGGCAGGCTCTGTATTCGGGGCTCGCCTTGCTGGCTCTGGCAGGATGCACGGTCGGACCGGACTTTCACAAGCCGCAGGTAGCCACACCGGAAAAATGGCGTACTCCGTTGCCCGTCGCCGAAAGCCGGGTCACGACAGCCTCCGCCGATCCGGCCTGGTGGACTCTGTTCAACGACCCGGTCCTGACCCGTCTGGAAAACGACGTCGCGGCCTCGAACCTCGACCTGAAAGCCGCCTCATTCCGTCTGGCGGAAAGCACGGCGGAAAGACGCATCGCCAGCGCCGCGCAGTTCCCGCACATGGAAGCCAACGGCTCCTATGCCCGCGAACGCGCCAGCACGAATGGTATCCTCGGTCTGATGGGCGCGATGGAGCGGGCAGAGGCCGGAAGCATTGCGAGCGGCACACAGGGTTTCGGGCCTGTTGCGCTCCCCGGCAGTATCGGCAATCCGTCCTTCAATCTGCCGCAATACGGTCTGAACGCCTCGTGGGAAGTCGATCTCTGGGGTCATGTCCGCAGACAGGTCGAGGCCGCGACGGCCGCCATGCACGGCACTCAGGAGATGCAGCGCGACGTGCTGGTTTCGCTGATGGCTGAGACGGCGCAGGACTATATCGACCTCCGCGCCACCCAGTCGCAGATTGGCATCCTGAACCGCAATATCGACATCGCCCGTCACAGTACGCAGCTGACGACGCTACGCTTCGAACAGGGTGCGGCGACCCGGCTGGATGTGGCCGAGGCGACCGGGCAGCTTCACAGTTTTGAAGCCCGCCTGTCTCCGTTGAAAAGTCAGGAAATCCATCTGCTTAACGCGCTGAGTTTCCTTGTAGCGCGTGAACCGGGCGCGCTGAATGCGGAACTGGGCAAGCCTGCCGCTGTCCCACCTGTGCCGGAGGAAGTGCCGGCGGGTCTGCCATCGGAACTGGCCGAACGACGCCCTGATATTCGCATGGCCTCCGAACGTCTGCATGCGGCAACGGCCAATATTGGCGTCGCCATCGCCGACTTCTTTCCACGTGTCACCCTGTCCGGCAGTCTGGATGTGCAGGCGCTTCAGTTCAGCGGACTGGGCTCGTGGGCGTCCCGGCAATATGGCTTCGGTCCGACCGCCACGCTGCCGATCTTTGAAGGCGGCCGTCTGACCGGACAGCTTCGTCTGAGAAAGGCGCAGCAGCAGGAAGCCGCCACACTCTTCCAGCGCACCACCCTGAAAGCATGGCAGGAAATCGACGACGCCATGGCTGCTTTCACCGCCGCCCAGAACCAGCGCGACCGGCTGGCGGAAGCCGTTCACGAAAACGAGATTGCCGTGGAAACAGCCAGAGCGCAGTATGTACAGGGATCATCCGACTTCCTGAACGTATTGACCGTTCAGAATGCCCTTCTGGCCTCCCAGAGCGCGCTGGTTGATGCGACAGCACGCGTGGCGGTCTCTGTCACCCAGCTTTACCGTGCGCTTGGAGGCGGCTGGGAAACCATCTACCCGGCGTCAGCCAACAGGAAAACGCCCTCATGAATGCGGTCAGAATGACGATCCGGCGGTCTGAATCGCTAGGCAAAGCACATTCCGGCGGCATAACGCTCCGGTGTCATTTCGCTTTCGCGGACTGGCGGGACGCCGCGCATGTTCATGAAGGGAGTCTGCGGGCCGTAAACCTCCTGACGCTGCCTTCCGGAGAGCATTACCAGACCGGACCTGAATCCAACGTGGAGATCCTTACATGGGTCGAGCGTGGATCACTGACCGCCAGAATTGATGATTTTTCTTCTGAAAATCTGAAACCGGGTGATCTGCACCTTGCCAGCACCGGCCAGGGATGCGTCTCTCTCGACTGGAGCGCTGAACAGGATGCTGCGGACTGCCTGCAGTTCTGGCTGCTTCCGGATCAGGACAACAGTGAGCCGAGTCAGGAAGTCCGGCGGGCCTTCCCCGAAACACAGAACGGCGCTTTCCGTATCCTCGCCTCCGGTTTTCCGGAAGATGATCCCGAAGAAGGAGAGACCGTTGCGGACGGCTCCCCGATTGCCCTGCAAACCCGCGCCCGTCTGTTAAGAGCAACTCTTCCGACCAATGAAGGCGCTGTCTACCAGACAACGCCGGGGCGCGATCTTTATCTGATCGTCGTCTCGGGGCATGTCACGATCAACAACACCGTCCTGTTGCAGGGAGATGCAGCCGCTTTTGAAAACTGTGAATCCTTCACGGTCATCGCGCAGGAAAAATCCGTCCTGTTGCTGACGGATATTCCTGCGATCTGAACGTCAGGCCCCTTTCAGGATTTTCGCATGGTGATCCATGTGATCTTCGATAAAGGTCTGAATGAACCAGTAGGAATGATCGTATCCGGCATGGCGACGCAGCGTCAGTTTCTGGCCTGCGGCTTTCGCAGCCTCATCCAGATGCCATGGCTGGAGTTCACGCTCAAGGAACTGATCCCCATCACCCTGATCCACAAGGATCGTGGTCGGATGCGTGTGACCAGCCTTGAGAAGCAGCGTGGCGTCATGCTTCGCCCATACCGCCCTGTCCGGTCCGAGATAGGCGGTGAAAGCCTTCTCACCCCATGGCACGGCGGCAGGATGCACGATCGGTGCGAACGCCGACACGGACTTCCATTTCTCAGGCGAACGGAGTGCATGGACCAGCGCACCGTGACCACCCATCGAGTGACCGCAGATACCCTGTCGTGTCGGATCAACCGGAAACTGGCTGGCAATCAGTTTCGGCAGTTCCTCATTGATGAACGTGCCCATCCGGTAATGCGCCCGCCAGGGTGTCTGCGTGGCGTCCAGATAGAAACCCGCACCTACACCCAGATCCCAGCTATCAGTCTCACCCGGCACATTCGCGCCACGCGGAGACGTATCGCACGCCACCAGAGCGATCCCGTGCTTTGCCGCGAAGCGAACGATGTTCGATTTGATCAGGAATGTATCCTGCGTGCAGGTCAGCCCCGCCAGCAGATACAGTACGGGAACCGGCTTTTCCTTGCTCGCGCCTTCAGGAATGAAGACGCCGAAAGTGGTCGGAAGCCCGAGAGCTTCCGACTGCACCGTGTAGAAACCGAGTTCACCCCCGCAGCAGACGTGTTTGGATGCTGTTGTCAGGGTCATGTCCTGCTCCTCAGAATTCGACGACAGTGCGGATGCTCTCACCGCGCGTCATCATGTCGAAGCCTTCGTTGATTTTCTCAAGCGGCAGCTTGTGCGTGATGAGGTCATCGATATTGATGCGGTTTTCCATGTACCAGTCAACAATTTTCGGCACATCGGTCCGACCGCGCGCCCCGCCGAACGCCGAGCCGATCCAGCGACGGCCCGTGACAAGCTGGAACGGACGGGTGCTGATCTCCTGCCCGGCGCCGGCAACGCCGATCACCGTGGAAACACCCCAGCCACGATGGGCGCATTCAAGGGCCTGACGCATCAGGGTGGTGTTGCCGACACACTCAAAAGTGTAGTCAGCGCCACCGCCCGTCAGTTCAATGATGCGACCAACGACATCGCCATCCGGCAGTTCCTTCGGATTGACGAAGTGCGTCATGCCGAACTTGCGGGCCATTTCCTCGCGGGCCGGGTTGATGTCCACACCGATGATCTTCTCGGCGCCCACCATCTTCGCACCCTGAATCACGTTCAGGCCGATGCCACCCAGACCGAACACGGCGACCGTGGAGTTCGGCTCGACCTTGGCTGTGAACAGGACAGCACCGATGCCGGTCGTCACGCCGCAGCCGATGTAACAGATCTTGTCGAACGGCGCGTCCTCACGCACCTTCGCCAGCGCGATTTCAGGGAGAACCGTGAAGTTCGCGAAGGTCGAGCAACCCATGTAATGATGGATCGGCTGTCCCTTGAAAGAGAAGCGGGAAGTGCCGTCTGGCATAAGCCCCTTTCCCTGCGTCGAACGGATCGAGGTGCAGAGATTGGTCTTCTGCGACAGGCAGGATTTACACTCGCGGCATTCCGGCGTGTAAAGCGGAATGACATGATCGCCCGGCTTCAGGTGCTTCACGCCTGCGCCGACTTCACGGACGATGCCAGCGCCTTCATGCCCCAGAATGGCGGGAAACAGACCTTCCGGATCAGCGCCGGACAGCGTGAACTTGTCCGTATGACACAGACCGGTCGCCTTGATCTCGACCAGCACTTCACCCTCGCGCGGGCCTTCGAGCTGGACCGTCTCGATCTCCAGTGGCTTGCCGGCTTCAAACGCTACCGCGGCTCTTACGTCCATTGCGCTTTTCTCTTTCTTTCTCTGTTACTTCAATGATCAGGCTTCGGGAGCCTGACCGGCATTGGGTAGAACACCCAGAGCACGAAGATGCGCGACAATCGCACGCGCAGCCTCGTACGGCTCGGGATCGACCATAAGCTGGCCGCCTCCGCTATCCTTCGATGCGCCCGAAATCAGTTTCGGACGCCTGCGATAGGCACGAAGCATGCCTGCCTCCTCAGCAGAAGCAGGGTGAACCGTAATGACCTGCTCGTCCACCCACGTTTCCCGCTGACGGGCAAACACGAAAGCGGGAACGCAACGGGCGGTCTCCGGAACGGTGACGACACAGGGCAGCGCAACCGATACAGGCTTGATCGCACCTCTTGCACGAAACTGCGCAAGGGCAAGCTGACCGACAGTCGGTTGCTCCATGGTCGCGCCAATATCCGACGCGATTGGCCATCCAAGAGCCTGCGCAAGCTGATAGGGCAACAGACCCGTGTCACTACCACCGCGACCGCGTGCAGCGGCCAGCACGAGATCCGGCTCACCATCAGCAAACAGGGGATGGGTTTTCACCGCGTCGGCCAGAGCCTGAACAGGATTGGCCTCCCCCCCCTTCAGGCAGAGAATGTGCGTGAGGCCATAACCGCCATATTCCGACAGAACCGGGCTGGCCGGTCCGGCATGCAGGCCGATCATCTGTGTGACGCCAAGCGCGCGGGCCAGTCCAATGGCGCGGATTTCTCCCGGCACGGGCGCAGGACGCCCCGACACAGGATCAATCCCGCCGGACAGAAGAATGACAGCCTTCATGCGCCTTTCTCCCCATATTCGGCGGCGAGAACGTCACACAACGCGGGCATGACGACCTGCGCGTCAGCAATGATGGCCAGACCGGCGCGGGCCACCATCGCCGCGTGAAGATCGGTGTTGACCGCCACGACATGTTCCACACGCCCGAGTCCCTGAAGATGCTGCGGCGCTCCGGCAATGCCCAGCGCGACATAGCACAGCGCGTCGAGGATCGTGCCGGACGCACCAACCTGCGTGGAGCGCGGCATGTCGCCACTGTCGCACACCACGCGGCTCGCACCCGGCGTTGCGTGCAAAGCTTTCACAGTGGCGCGAAAACTTGCGAAATCCGTCACACCCCGTCCCGCCGACACGACAAACGGCGCATCCCCGAGATTCATGGTGGCCGGATCGGCGGGAATGACTGCGCCCACCGTCATGCGCGCAGACCTCGGTCCCGGCTTTTCCACCGTTTCTTCCAGTGGCAGGATTTCGTGCGCGTCGCCTTCCCATGCGGGCACACGATCAGGCGCAAGCGTCATCAGGGGTGCGAGGCCACCGACCCATTCCTGACGTCCCGCGCCACAGGGACGAATTATCTGTTTCGGTCCCAGAACCTCGACGCCCGGCAGCAGACCAAGACCGGTGCGGGCCGCAAGACGCCGCGCCGTGTCCGCACCTTCCTCGCTTTCCGCCAGGAGAACGTGACGTGGCGACAGCGCATCCATCACGGCGACGAGTTCCGCCACCCGCCTATCAGGATCGGTCTCACCCGAAAGCGGCACAAAACGATCCGCCCCTGCCACGCCAAGCGACGCTTCATCGACAGTTTCACCGACGACCACGACCGCGCCGCCTCCGGCATCCGCCAGCTTGCGGGCCGCGCCCAGCACCTGACGATCCGACCGGTCGAGCCGACCCTCAGGCAGGTCAGGCACAACGATGATGAAAAACTCCGGCTGTTCGACACGGATTTTCTTCACGACAGGCGCAGTGGACGTCGCACTTCCCGCCATCTGGCCGACAAGACCAGACCGCACCAGACGCGCTCTCCCATCCCGCCCCGTCGTCAGAAGCCGCTGCCTCTCCGCACGCGGATCACGCCGCAGGCGACCGGAAGGCGAGGTCATCGGCCCCTCCGGCGTGGCGCTCATGTCATAACGCAGCCGCCCGTTTCCCGGCACAAGGCGGGCCGCCCGTTCGGCACGCGGATCCCGACGGAGACGGAGCGCGCTCATGCGGGCACCACCGCTTCCAGCACGAGTTCGGCGATGTCCTTCACCTCGGGACGCGGCTCCGGCACACCCTCCAGCATGGCCGTGCAGCCGGGGCATCCGACCGCGACAATCGCAGCACCGACTTCGGTAGCCTGCCCCATCCGGATGTCGGGAATACGCAGTTCGGCATCGACATCGCTGACCGGATTGCCGCCGCCGCCGCCACAGCACATGGACTGCCTGCCGTGACGCTCCATCTCGACGGTCGTCTTGCAGGCTGCGGCCAGCAGGCGACGTGGCGCATCGAATTCGCCATTGTAGCGACCCAGATAGCAGGGATCGTGATAGGCGACGGACGGCAGATCACGCGCATTGAGTTTCAGACGACCCGCACTCACCAGTTCGTCGAGGAAGGTCGTGTGATGCACCACTTCCCACTTGCCGCCGAGCGCCGGATATTCATTCTTCAACACGTTCAGCGCGTGCGGATCGGCGGTGACGATCCGCTGGAAACGACGGCTGTTCAGTGTGCCGATCACTTCCGTGGCCAGATCCTGAAAGGTCGCCTCATCGCCCAGACGACGCGCCAGATCGCCGCAGTCCAGTTCAGCCTCGCCCAGAATGGCGAACTTCACATCCGCCAGACGCAGCAGCTTCACGAGTGCACGCAGCGTGCGGGCATAGCGCAGTTCATACGCGCCATCACCGAGCCACAGCAGCACGTCCGTCTCGTCCTCTTCGGTGAGAACCGGAACATTCTCGCCCGCCAGCCCATCCGCACGGGCGGAAAGTGGACGTCCTCCGGACTCACCTGTGTCACGCAGACGACGCAGCGCATCGGCGGCGCCGGGGCGCACTTCACCCAGCATCAGCGTCTGGCCACGCCGGAGATCGACGATGGCGTCCACATGCTCGATCATCATCGGACATTGCTCGACGCATGAACGGCAGGTGGTGCAGGCCCACAGCGTATCGGGATGGATCATCGCGTCCGCGCCGATGATCGCGCCGGTCATGCTCCCCTTGCCCGACGTCGGCGGCGCGTGCGGCGCGGGCGAGCCGGTATAGGCGCTGGCGTCCTCACCACGGGCGGACAGCGCCAGCCCCTGAATGAGCGCCTTCGGGTTCAGTCGCTGCCCGGCGGCGAAGGCGGGACAATGCTGTTCGCACCGTCCACATTCAATGCACGCATCGAAAGATGCGAGGACATTCCACGCAAAATCGCCGGGAACAAGCGTGCCGAGCGTGGGAGCCGCGAGAGCCAGCGGTCGCAGATCGGTGCTGCGACCGCCGCCGAACCGTTCCGGTCGGGAGTGGGCCGCCAGCCATGTTACACCGGAGAACGCATGCCGCATCGGACCGCGCGCCACCTGTACGACCAGTCCCGCACCACCGGCGGCCATCATGGCCAGCGGCACGAACGCAACACCTGTTTTTCCCGGCATGGCGACATGCACCAGCGCGACAAGAGCGCCACCGAGATTCCACGCCAGCAGAGCGTTGGGCAACCACAGGAACCTGCCTCCCGAGAGCCAGGACGGCTTCTTCGGATTGCGGCGTTTCCATACCAGATACGTGCCGCCAATGGCCGTGACGAAGAATACGGCGACACCGCACCAGTAGAGGCGGCTTTCACGCAGCGCGGGAATCACACCGGCCGCGAGAGCCGCAGAACCGGCCAGCGTTCCACCCGCGACGAGCGCATGCATCGGAGCGGCACCCTTGCGACGCTCGACGGCATGGTGGACGTCCACGAGATAGCGCCGCGGCACGGCGGCGAGCCCTCGGATCATATCCTTCGGGCTGGACGTGCCTTTACGCCAACGCTGGACCATCGGCACAGCGGAGGCTGCAAGCGCGGCGGCCATACCCCAGACAAGTCCGGATGCGAGGAGACCTGTCCTCCCGGCCACGCTCAGAAATCCTTGCAGAGACGGAGCGCGTCATAAAGCGCCGCATGAATATTGCGTCCGGCCACGGCGTCACCAATGCGGAACAGGGCGTATTCGCCGCTTTTCAGTCCCTCGACGGCGGGTTGCGTCCGTCCCTGCAAAAGCGTCGGAAGATCGGTCTGCCCGTGGTTGGTGGAGCCTTCCTTCAGTTCCATGTAGAGCGCGTCACGCGGAAGGGTGCCGCACTCGACGATGACATGATCGACAAGACGCTCTTCTTCCGTGTCCGTCATGGTGTTGCGCAGGACAGCGACCAGACGGTTGCCTTCCCGGGTGACTTCCCGCAGTTCCATGTTCGGTGACATGACGATACCGAGTTTGTACATCTCCCTCAGATGGATCGGCTGGTTGGTCGTGCCAACTTCCTGCGCGATCAGACGGTCATGTGTCGCCATTTCCACAAAGCATCCACGCGTCGCCATGACCTCCGCCACGGAAGCGGCATTGTGCTGACCCATTTCGTCAAACAGAAGAACACTGCCTGAAGGATTAACGGCGCCGGATAGCACATCCACCGTGGTGTGAATGAGGTCAGCGCCTTCAAACTCGCCCCGCCATGCGCTGCCGCCGGTGGCGACGATGACAATATCCGGTTTTTCCAGACGCACCATTTCGGCGGTAGCCTCGGCGCCCGTGCGCACATCGACACCCAGCTTGCGCACCTGCCCGTCCAGCCAGCGCACGATCCCTGTCAGCGCCTCACGCCATGTCGCTTTCGCGGCAAGATTGACCTGCCCGCCGGTCTCGTTCTCACGTTCGAACAGCACGACACTGTGACCGCGCAGGGCGCAGACGCGGGCGGCTTCCAGTCCGGCCACACCGCCACCGATGATGGCGACCCTGTGCCTCGTTCCCGTCGTCGGCTGAACGTCGTGCGGCATGGTCGCTTCACGTCCCGTCGCGGCGTTTTGCAGGCAGAGCGCGTCACCACCGACATAGATGCGATCAATGCAGTAACCCGCACCGACACACTGGCGGATATCGTCCGCACGCCCTGCCGCGAGTTTGTTCACGATATGCGGGTCCGCGATATGGGCGCGGGTCATGGCGACCATATCGATATGCCCTTCCGCTATGGCGCGGGCTGCCGTCGCCACGTCCATGATGCGCTGGGCGTGAAACACCGGTACATCGGCTTCACGCTTGATGGCGCTGGCGAGATGCAGAAACGGCGCAACCGGGAATGACATGTTCGGCAGGCTGACGGCGTGCGACATCTCGTCACGGGCCTGCCCACCGATGACATTGACGAAATCCACCAGCCCGCGTGACGCATAATCGGTCGCGATTGTCAGACAATCCTGCTGGGACAGGCCATTCTGCAGCATCTCGTTGCCCGACATCCGCATGCCGACGACAAAATCCTCGCCCACCGCCTCACGGATGGCCGTGAGCACCTCAACGCCGAACCGCATGCGGTTTTCCAGCGACCCACCGTACTGATCGACACGATCGTTGGCGGACGGGCTCCAGAACTGGTCAAGCAGATGACCATGTGCGCCGGAGATTTCCAGCCCGTCCAGTCCGCCTTGCTTGCAGCGCACGGCCGCATCGGCAAAAGACCTGACCACACGACGGATATCCTCGATCTCCATTTCCTTCGGCATGGAACGGGAAGCCGGTTCACGACGCGGAGATGGGCCTATGACCGGCAGCCACGCATCGGTGTCCCAGCGTGTGCGCCGCCCCATATGGGTGATCTGGATCATCAGTTTCGCACCGTGCCCGTGCACGCGGTCCGAGAACTGCTGAAAGAAGGGAATCACGCTGTCATCAACGACGGAGACCTGATTCCAGGGGGTGGCCGGACTGTCATGGTCGACCGAAGACGAGCCTCCGAACATGGTCAGGCCGATGCCGCCCTTCGCCTTCTCGGCGTGATAGAGCTGATAGCGCTCCTGCGGCTTGCCGTCCTTGCCATAGCCCGGCGCATGGCTCGTGCTCATGACACGGTTGCGGATCACCATGTTTCTGATCCGCAGAGGCTTGAACAGGGCTTCGATATTGGAGCTCATGCGGACATATCCATGGTTGAAGTCTGTCTGGGGGAGCCTTCTTTCCGCCGCCGTTCGTCACGTGGCGGGCAACCGAAGCGGCTGCGATAGGCTGAACTGAAATGCGAGCTGGACACAAAGCCGCAGGCCGTTCCGATATCGGTGACCGACATCGTCGTCTGACGGAGCAGACGGCGGGCGCGTTCCAGACGCACTCCGACGAGATAGGCGGCCGGCGTGACGCCTGCGTGGCGACGAAAAATCCGCTCCAATTGCCGCACCGACAGATGGGCGGCCCCGGCGATCTCCTCGATCCGCAGCGGCCTGTCACTCTCCCGCTCGATCAGGCTGAGCGCTCTGGCCATCGCTTCCGGTGTTCCCGGAGGTACCGGTATCGGCTGCCGCTCATCACCCGACCGGTCGCGGTCAAGAAGAAACTGCGTGGAGATTTCATTGACCCGCGCCATACCGTAACGGGAAGCGATGATTTTCAGCATCATATCGAGTGGCGCGAGACCGCCCGTGCAGGTCAACCGGTTGCGATCGATGACGAAAAGATCGTCGGTGATGTCGATTTCCGGAAATTCCTCGCGGATCGAAGAGAGGTTTTCCCAGTGTATGGCGCTGCGATAGCCCCGAAGCAGCCCCGCTTCCGCAAGAGCGAACGTGCCGGTGCAGAGCGCACCGAGGGCAACACCCTGACGGGCCTGCTGCCGCAGCCATGTCAGCAATGTCGGGCCTGTCGCGGCACGGACATCTACACCGCCGCAGACAAAGACAACATCCGGGCGGGACACTTCCTTTACGGAGTGGGTCGGAGTGAGCGAGAGACCGTTACTGGACAGAACAGCATCCCCATCCAGTGACAGCACGGACCAGATATAGATTTCCTCGCCTGCCAGCCTGTTGGCCATCCGCAGCGCCTCAATGGCGTTACTCACGGCGATCATCGAATAGCCTGACAGCGTCAGGAAACCGAAGCATCGGAAGCTGCTGAGATCAGGCGAAGCAGACATGATCAGCGTTCGATCACCACGTCGCTGGTGGGCTTTGAACAGCAGATCAGGATCATGCCCATATCGACTTCACGCTGGCGGATACCGCCCTCGTGCTTCATTTCCACCGTACCTGACACAAGCTTGCACTTGCAGGTGCCACACAGACCTTTTCCGCAGGAGGCTGGAACACGCATCCCCTCTGCACGGGCAGCGGAAAGGATATTGGTGTCCGCGCCGCATTCGATCTCACGACGGCTTTTTGTAAAGTTCACCTTGTATGTCGTCTCGCCTGGCTCCGGAGCCGCGAAAGCATCTTCAAGTTCGCCCTGCATCAGCGTGGCGAAATCGAAGCTCTCTTCGTGATGGCGGGTCATGTCGAAACCGCTGTCTGCAAGCAGCGTACGAACCGCCGTCATATAGGGCGCAGGACCGCAGACATAGACTTCGCGCTCCAGAAAATCAGGAGCGATCAATGGCAGCATTGGAGCGACAAGCCGTCCGCGCAGCCCCGTCCAGCGAACGGAGGGCGTATCGCTCTCACAGACCGTGGAAGCGCGAAAGCCGGACCAGCGCTGCTCCATCAGCGCCAGTTCCCGCGCGAAAATCAGATCATCGGGGCTACGGGCGCTGTGGAGAAACACCACATCCGCCTCCCCACCGAGATCCATCAGCGTGCGGGACATGGACATCATCGGCGTTATCCCGCTTCCCCCTGACAAAAAAAGAAATTTTTTCGATGAACTGTCAGCGCAGGTAAACTCTCCAGCCGGTCCCGCAACCTTTACTTCCATCCCCGGTTGCAGAGTATCGTGCAGCCAGTTCGAAACTGGACCTTTCTCCACCCGCTTTACGGTAATCGACACGCGGTCCGGTCGGGTTGGCGCGGAAGAAAGTGTATAGCTTCGGTTTATCTCCTCTCCCGATGGGCCGCATGGAAGAGAAAACGTCATGAACTGGCCGGGCAGATAGCAAAAACGGCGCGCCTGTGGAGCGGAAAACACGAATGTCTTCACATCGTGCGTTTCGTCGATGACCTGACGACAGACAAGCACTTCATCCCGCTCCGGATTCCATAAAGGAGCGGAAGCCAGACCGTTCAATTCCGCAAGCACGCCGTTTACCGTCATGCCAGAGCTGCTTTCATACGACCAATGTACCACGCAGCGAATTTTTCAACGAGACCCTCCGTATAAGGAGAATAAGGTCCGGCCTCGAAGGCGGGATCAGTCGCACCCTGCTGGGAAATCTCGACAAGATCCGCATCCTGCTGGTTCGTGGCCTGCCAGACTTCCGTCAGACGTTGCAGATCATAATCAACGCCTTCGACCGCATCTTTGTGCACGAGCCACTTCGTACGCACCAGCGTCGTGCTGGCGTCCAGCGGAAACACGGCGAAGGTGACAATGTGATCGCCCATGAAATGATGCCATGAATTCGGCTGCGTCCAGAAAGACAGACCACCGATCGCCTTGTCCTTCAGATCACCCAGCGGAACGCTGCAGGCTGCTTTGGTGTCCAGTGTCTGGCTCTCACCAGAGCGATCGATCGGCAGACGTTCGGTCCGGAAACCCGTGACCATATCATCAAGATGCTCGACCTCACGGGACGGAAGCCCCTCACCCTCCCAACGCGCATGGCATGTGGTGGCCAGTTCCGCATAACGCTGTGCGTCGCGCTGACTGTCCTCATCCAGCGTTCCGGGCGCATAGCCGAAGCCATAGGCAAAAAGCGGAATGGTCAGTTCAGGGTGGTTCGGACCGCAGTGATAGCACTCGCGGTTGTTTTCCAGAGTGAGCTTCCAGTTTCCTTTCTCGATGAGATCGGACTCGAACGCCACCCGTGTGTTTTTCAGATCGTGCGGCGCAAGATACGGCTCCATGACACGGGCCATGTCCTCGATATCTTCCGGCGGGTTTTCAGCAAGACAGATAAAGATCAGCCCGGCAACAGAACGCACCGCCACCTTTTTCAGGCCACGACATTTGGGGTCGAAATCTTCCCCCATATGCTCGGCAAATTTCAGCGCGCCATCAATCCCGTAGGTCCATGAGTGATAGGGACAGACGATGTTTCCGATCATCGTCTTGCCTTCGGGAATCATCCTGGCACCACGATGACGGCAGACATTATGGAAAGCCCGAATCGCATCATCATCGTCGCGCGTGATGATCACGGAAGATTTTCCGATATTGACGACTATTGCGTCACCAGGTTCGGCAACATCCGGCTCGACGGCGACATAAATCCAGTGCTGACCGAAAATATGCTTCATGTCTTCATTGAAGATGTCCTCATCCGTGTAGAACGGTGCTTCAAGAGCGAAACCCGGCTTGCGTCGGGCAAGGAGTGTTTTGAGCATTTCTTCTGTTTGACCGGACATGACGGTGTTTCCTTCCCGAGCCGACTCTGGTTCAACACGCTCAGTATGCGACTTTTAGAAAATTTTAATTTCCGAATTACGACATATTTTTATATCGTAACGACTTTGATGTGAAACTGTCCAACCCAAAAGATTAAAGGGCTTCAACTTACAGGCTTACTTACGATTTTATCGTTTTATATCATAATGATAATAGAAACGAATCAGCACTCGGGAAAGCGGACCGCCAGACCGCCAAGCGAGGTCTCCTTGTAGCGGCTGCTCATATCTTTTCCGGTCTCATACATTGTCTTGATCACGTCATCGAGAGAAACGTGATGCGAACCATCTCCGCGCATGGCCAGCGAAGCCGCATTGATCGCCTTGATCGCTCCGAAAGCATTACGTTCGATGCACGGAATCTGCACCAGCCCCCCCACAGGGTCGCACGTCATGCCGAGGTGATGCTCCATTCCGATCTCCGCCGCGTTCTCAACCTGTGCCGCGCCGGCTCCCAAAGCAGCGGACAGACCCGCCGCCGCCATGGAACAGGCAACGCCCACCTCCCCCTGACAACCTACCTCCGCACCGGAAATGGAGGCATTCCGTTTGAACAGGCCGCCGATAGCGACGGCGGTCAGCAGAAAATCACGTTCACCGGCTCGTGATGCCCCTGCGCTGTACTCACGATAATACCTGAGCACAGCGGGGACGACACCAGCCGCACCATTTGTCGGAGCGGTGACGATGCGCCCACCCGCCGCGTTCTCTTCATTGACCGCAATGGCGAAGAGACTGACCCAGTCCATGATCTCATGGGCCGTGCGAACATTGCGGAACCGATCTGCCTCCAGACGATCACGGATGGCCGGTGCGCGCCGCTGCACGCCGAGACGACCGGGCAGCACTCCCTCCGTAATCATCCCACGGTCAATGCACGCCATCATCACGTCAATGATGCGATCCACATAGGCCAGAACCTCTTCCGCGGGACGCAGGACGCTCTCATTGGCCAGCACGATCTCGGGAATACTGAGGCCACTGCGTCGCGCGCAGGCCAGCAGCTGTGCGCCGCTGCGGAAATCGAACGGCACATTGACGTTCTGTGGCACTGCCTCCGCGTTCTTGTCTTCAGGCACGACGAAACCACCACCAATCGAGCAGTAACGCCGGATCAGAACAGCCTTTCCTTCCCCATCCGTGGCGAGAAACTGGAGCGTGTTCGGATGGACGGGAGGGATCGTTTCCTTGTCAAAGACGATGTCCGTGTCAGGATCGAAGGTGAAAATACAGCCACGCGGGCCAAGCTCATGCGTTTCACGCGCACGCGCAAGAACGGCCTCGGCCTCATCCGGGTCGACCCTATCGGGATGCAGTCCGCCCAAGCCGAGAATAACAGCCCGATCGGTAGCATGACCCACTCCCGTCCAGGCCAGGGACCCATAAAGCGTGGCGCGGACGTGCAGGGGGTGAACCGCCTCATCCGCCAGCATAGCCAGTTCAGTGACGAATTCCGCAGCGGCCTTCATTGGACCGACCGTGTGAGAAGAGGAAGGTCCAATGCCGATCTTGAAGATTTCAAAAACACTGATCATGGCGAACTTTCCGATATACTTTTACGCGGTCCGTTCAGAACAGACGACGAAAGTGCCGTGCGGACCATCCCTGCAAAGAACGTTCCCCGCCCAAAACGCATCTTGTGAAACGACTTGATAAACCTCGAAACCACGCTCCAACAGATGAACATGGCTTCGATTATTTACTTAGAGAAACACCACAATATTATACGCTTTTCCAGACAATCCTCGAAAACCGGCAACTTCAGGACATTACCAGGCCGCGTCGAGCGCCGCTGCATCCATCATGGATGACATATACGGTCCAAAGGATCGCCATACCTCCAGATGAAACGTATTTTCACCCGTACGCCAGATCATGCCGTCCGCCTTGCCAAACAGCGTGCGCGTGACCATCCCGACCGGGAAGGACCGCTCCCGCATATCCAGCGGACTCAATGTCGCCAGCGTGTCGCGCAGCTTTTCACCTTCCAGCGTCCAGCCGATCTGACGCTCTGAAACCTCCACCAGACTGTTCGGCACCGTGCCGAGATAAGTCGTGACGGCTTCAGGCAATCCGGCCTCGCCTGTAATGATAAACAGCTCCTGCGGCGCGAGACGCAGCAACGTACAGTCACCAACCGTCACGGACTTCAGCATCGCCGGGACTTCGGACAGACCGAAAGCCATCGCCGCACCTTCGAGTGTGCCTTTCCGTCCCTGAAGGGCGAAGCGACGCCCTCCCTTGAGCGGGGTGGCTGTGAACCCGGCGCGGGAGACAGCCAGTGAGTTGGGGGCAAGTGCGTCAGACATTGAGGCGGGCTCCTTCCGCGTCATAAAACACCGGGCTGGTCACGGTGACCGGGATCACCTTGTCTTCCATCGGCACATAGAGGGTCTGGCCCATGCGGGCGCGACCACCGGACACCATGGCGAGCGCGATGGACCGGCCCAGCGTGGCGCTGTGGTAGGACGAGGTGACATGTCCGATCTTGCTCATCGGGATGACCTCATCCGGGCTGGCGACAAGCTGCGCGCCCTCTTCCAGCACTTCCTGCGGCGCCTGCGTGTAGAGTCCGACAAGCTGGTAGCGGTCCGGGTCCTGCATCGCCGGAAGAACCAGCGAGCGCTTGCCCACGAAGTCCTTCTTCAGCTTGCTGACCGCCCAGCCGCAACCCGCGTCGTCCGGGGTGGCCGTGCCGTCAGTTTCCTGCCCGACAATGATGTAGCCTTTCTCGGCGCGCAGGACGTGCATCGTCTCCGTGCCGTAAGGCGTCATGTCGTAGGCTTTGCCTGCTTCCCAGATACGTTCCCACACTTCCAGCGCACGGCTTGGCGGCACGTTCACCTCGAAACCAAGCTCACCGGAGAAACTGACGCGGAACAGACGCATCGGAATACCGCCGATGGTGCCTTCCACGACGCTCATATGCGGCATCGTGGCGTGCGAGATGTCGAGACCGTCCACGAGCGGGGCGAGAACCTCACGCGCCTTCGGCCCCTGCACGGCGATGACCGCCCACTCTTCCGAGGTGGAAGTCAGCCACACATCAAGATCCTGCCATTCGGTCTGGAGGTAATCCTCCATCATGTTCAGAACGCCCGCTGCGCCGCCTGTCGTGGTGGTGACATGGAAGCGGTCCGTTGCGATGCGACCGACGACACCGTCATCATAGACGAAGCCGTTTTCACGACACATCAGACCGTAACGGCATTTGCCGACACCCAGCTTGGTCCAGGCGTTGACATACATCCGGTTCATGAACTCGGCGGCGTCAGGTCCGACGACCTCGATCTTGCCCAGCGTGGTGGCGTCAAAGATGCCGACGCTCTTGCGGACAGCGAGGCACTCACGGGCCACGGCGGCGTCCATGTCCTCACCCGGCTGCGGGAAGTAGCGGGCGCGACGCCACAGGCTGACATCCTCGAAGACCGCGCCCTTGCTGCGCGCCCAGGGATCGATCGGCGTGCGACGATCCGGATCGAACAGATTGCCCCGCTCATGACCGCTGAACGCACCGAACGTGACAGGCGTATAAGGGGCGCGGAACGTGGTGAGACCGATCTGCTGCTTCGGACGACCAAGGGCATTGGAGGCGATGCCGAGTGCGTTGAGGTTCGAGGTCTTGCCCTGATCGGTGGCCATGCCGGTCGTCGTGTAGCGCTTGATATGCTCGATCGACTGGAAGCCCTCGCGCACGGCCAGTTTCACATCCTTGGCCGTCACGTCGTTCTGATAATCGACGAACGCCATGGCCATCAGACCTTTGCCACGACGAGGCAGAGCGCCGGTGAAACCACCGCGACCAATGGCGTCACTGCTCACTTCCCACAAGGGAAGATCAACTTCACCCTCGAAACCTGCGTCTTTCGCCGCTGCGGCACCGGCTTTCAGACCATCGGCCAGCACTTCGCCAAGGTCATAGATCCCCCGGCAGGACCCGGTCGAACGCTCCGCCTGGGCGGACTCGCCGGGCAGATAGGTGTCGAGATCAGCGTTGTAGATGACCTTGCCCTTTGACTGGGAGAACAGATGCAGACTCGGCGTCCAGCCACCCGCCATCAGCAGCAGGTCGCAACTGTAGTTTTTGCCCTCGCCTACATCGCCGCCCGGCAGAACCGGAGCGAGTTCGACGCTGTGAATACGCTGCGAACCGTGCGCGCGCTGAACCGTGCTGTTGGTCAGCACCGTGACGCCCGCGGCCTTTGCCTTGCGGAACAGTTCGGAGTCCGGCTTGGGACGAATATCGACGATGGCCGCGATCTTCACGCCCGCCTCAAGCAGATCGAGCGCCACGCGATAGGCGCTGTCATCCGCCGTGGCGATGACCGCCTTACGGCCACAGGCAACACCATACCGGTTGAGATAGGTCTGAGCCGCACTAGCGAGCATGACGCCGGGACGGTCATTGCCCTCGAACACCAGCGGACGCTCGATCGCACCGGATGCGATAACCACCTGCTTCGCGCGCACCTGCCACAGACGCTCGCGCGGCGTGGCCGGGTTGGGCGCGCCCAGATGATCGGTCATACGCTCGTTGAGCGCCACCATGTTATGCGGGCCGTAGTTGAAGACCGTGGTGCGGGTAAACATCCGCACGTTAGGCAGCTTCTTCAGTTCGGCGACCGTGCGCTCGACCCACTCGGCGACAGGCAGACCATCGATGCGGGACGTACGGTCAGACAGCAGACTGCCACCAAACTCCGCCGTCTCGTCAGCGATCATCACTTCCGCACCGGCCTTCGCCGCTGCAAGAGCTGCCGCCAGACCGGATACGCCGCCACCGGCCACCAGCACGTCACAGAACGTGTACTGGAAGGCATAGTGATCCGGATCGGGTTCGGTCGGGGCCACACCCAGACCGGCTGAACGACGGATGACCGGTTCATAGACCTTGGTCCAGAAATTCCGTGGCCACATAAAGGTCTTGTAGTAGAATCCCGACGGCAGCAATGGAGACGCCAGATTGTTCACCGCCCCCATGTCGAACTGAAGGCAGGGGAAACGGTTCTGGCTCTGCGCCTTCAGGCCGTCATAGATTTCGACCTGCGTGGCGACGAGGTTTGGTGTCTGCAACGCTGGGCCGGAACCGATCGCGACAATGGCGTTCGGCTCATCGGAACCGGCAGAGATCGGGCCACGCGGACGGTGATATTTGAAGGATCGGCCCATCAGGTGAACGCCGTTCGCCAAGAGAGCCGAGGCGAGCGTATCGCCCTCGAATCCTTCAAAGCTGCGACCATCAAACGTGAAGCGCACCGGGCGACGCGAATTGACACGACCGCGACCGGGAATGCGACCAGAAGCGCGGGACAAACGGCTCATCGTGCAGCCTCCGCAGCCTGTTCCGGAGTGACTTCCGGACGCGGCTGTCCGATTTCATAGGTGACAACGAAACGGTCCGTCCGTGTGTCACGGATGGCGTTGAAGAAGCGGTTGCAGCCGTGGGCATGACGCCACCGCTCGGCGATCAGCCCCTTCGGATTGTCGCGCATGTAGAGAAACTGAGCCCATTCCTCATCGGTCAGGCTCATGGGATCCAGCGGGCGGTCGATATGAGCCTCGCCCCCGTTTGAAAATTCGACTTCGGCTCGTTCCCCGCAATACGGGCAGCGGATCAGCAGCATGATGCACTCGCTCCTCGGAGCAGACCGGATGTGAAAACTCGCGCCATTATCGGCGTTGGTTCATGAAGCATAAGGCGGGACACCATATCAGTGCGCCACCGCCGCCGCCGCCGCTTCGTCGATCATCACGCCGTCACGGAAACGCTCAATGGTGAAGGGCGCATTGATCGGATGTGGCTCGTTCTTCGCGATGGTCCAGGCAAACAGGTTCGCCGCACCCGGCGTCGCCTTGAAGCCGCCCGTTCCCCAGCCGCAGTTGACGTAAAGCCCCGGCACCGACGTCTTCGCCGTGATCGGCGAGCGATCCGGAGTGTTGTCCGTGATTCCACCCCACGAACGCATCATGCGCAGACGGCGGAACATCGGGAACAGCTCACAGATCGCCGCGAGCGTCTCGGCCGGAATATGCAGCCCGCCCCGCTGGGTATAGGACACATAGGAGTCCGTGCCCGCGCCGATCACCATCTCGCCTTTGTCAGACTGGCTGATATAGGCGTGAATGGTGTTGGACATGACGATGGTGGGGAAAGCAGGCTTCACCGGCTCGGAGACAAGGGCCTGAAGCGGATTGCTCTGCAGAGGCACGCGGATGCCCGCCATAGCCATGACCACAGAACTGTGACCCGCCGCCGAGACAGCGACCTTCTTCGCGTTGACCGTGCCTTTCGTGGTTTCGACGCCGGTCACAGCGCCGTCCGGACCACGATTGATGCCGGTCACTTCGCAATTCTCGATGATGTCCACGCCCATGTCACTGGCGGCGCGGGCGAAGCCCCACGCCACGGCGTCATGACGGGCCGTGCCGGCGCGACGCTGGAGCGAAGCGCCAAGGACCGGATAACGGATGTTCGGCGAGATGTTCAGCGGCGGACAGAACTCCTTCGCCTCCTCCGCCGACAGCCACTCATTGTCGATTCCGTTCAGGCGATTGGCATGAACGTGGCGCTTGAACACCTGCACGTCATGTACGGTGTGCGCCACCATCAGGCATCCGCGCTGACTGAACATGACGTTATAGTTCAGTTCCTGCGAGAGATTTTCCCACAGTTTCAGCGAGTGCTCATAATAGGAGGAGCTTTCGTCGAACAGGTAATTCGAGCGGATGATGGTGGTGTTACGGGCAGTATTGCCACCCGCCAGCCAGCCACGCTCAATCACGGCGATGTTGCGCAGCCCATGCTGTTTGGCGAGGTAATACGCCGCACCGAGTCCGTGGCCGCCGCCGCCGACAATGATGATATCATAAGCCTTCTTTGGCTGCTCGACGGAGCGCCATTGCGGCTTCCAGCCCAGATGGCCACCGAGAGCCTTCCTGGCCAGGGAAAGAGCAGAAAATCGTTCCATATCCGTCCCGCATCACAACAGGTTCATGACACGACCATGCGCCCCGAAAGCAGGAATCGCTGTTCCGGATCAGACGGGAAACTTGAATAAATACGACACAGTGAAAATTTTTTTCGCATTCGAAATGAATAGCACCGAGAAACCTCTCGCCGCAGAGGTTCTCGAAAAAGATAAATTGATAAAATGATGCTTCTGATTACAGGAACATATAGCGAGACCGGAAAAACCTCAGTTCCCGAAACGGGCGCGGCGCCACCTGACAACTCTCTTCGGATAAGGAACATTATCCAAAATACGGCAGAAAAAGCCTCCCACCCGCACAAAACCGGCGGGTGGGAGAGACTTCTTATTTCGTGGTGACCAGCATGATCTCAACGAGCATCTTCGGGTCAGCCATGACAGCCTGCACGCAGGCGCGGGCCGGAGCACCGTTCTCCGGCAGCCATGCGCTCCAGACTTCGTTCAGCGCTGTGCGGTCATTGATGTCTTTCAGCCAGATCTGGGCCTGCAGGATACGGGTCTTGTCCGTGCCATGCTCTTCCAGAAGCGCATCAAGCTGCTCAAGGATGTCCTGTGTCTGGCCCTTGGCGTCTTTCGTGAGATCACGGGCGACCATGCCCTGTGTGAAAACAAAGCCGTGATATTCGACGGCCTTGGACAGAATCTGGTTTGGTTCTGTGCGAAGGATCTTGCTCATGGTGCCATCTCTCTTTCTTTATGACGGGTGAACCGGCGCATACTTAACAAACTTGCACGTCGTATCACAATCGACGGCAGTTATGACAATTGAGCCACCCCAGCGCCACAGCCCGGCACCACAGTTCTGTTCGATCGTCCCGGCTTCCGGACCGTCAGAGAGTCCCGGTCCCGATGGAGAATGTTCTTCTTCACACGTTGACAATAAACCCTGCCTTACAAAGCTGGCGTCCCGATGAGTCTCACTGTGCTTTTCAATCTTCATGGAAGACCTATAGTGAGCACTCTGGAAGAAACACGAAATTCGCACGAGAATGTCCTTGACCCCTGATGCCCCGCCCCAACTCTCCGCCGTCTATCGTGGCGAGAAAATGCCCTGTTTCAGGCTGCTGGCATCCGGCATAGAGAGTGGCTGGCTTCCTCAGGTCAGACCGGCACTCGGCGACGCGCTACCGGAAGGCATTCCCCAGCGGATCGCTCAATACTGGCATGCCCCTGCCCTGCCGGAAGAAGTGCAGCGCGCCGTGGAAACCATGAAGGCGTATAATCCGGGCTTTGCACATCATCTGGTCTGCGATGAATCCGCCAGAACCTTCATCCAGCAGCATTACGGAGAGGAAAAAGCGCGCCTGTTCGACGCCTGTTTTCACGCCACGATGCGCTCTGACTTCTGGCGTCTGTGCGATCTTTACGAATACGGCGGCATCTATGTCGATGTGGACACCACAGCGCATGCTCCTCTGGCCCGGATCGCTGCTGGAGCAGATTTCAACTGCATGCTGACCTATGCCGTCGGTGAGCCCTGGTGCATCAACAATGGTTTCCTCATCGCGACACCCAGAAACGCGGTGATACACGCTATCCTGACACTGATGTTCGACAACGTCTCACGCTTTGTCCGCACCGGTCAGTTTGAAAATGTCTGGGTCGAGACGGGGCCCGGTGTCACCACAATGGCGACCATGCGCTGGCTGGCAAAACAGTCTGTCGATCACAACATTTCGCCTGCCGCGAGCGGGCTGATATTCCGACCATATGCCGCCGTCACGGAAGCTTTCAATGACGCGGATATGGCCTACAAATCGCGTCCTGAAGGAAACTGGCGGGGCGCCACCCCCTCCGGCCGAACGCGGTAGCCCATCCCGATACTGCCCGTGCCTTTCGGTTGACAGACGAAAGAACCTGTCCGCACTCTGAAGCCAGCCCGATGCCAGATAAAAAACACTCACGGTCAAAACCTGCCAGTCCGGGACGCCGTGCGGCTCTGTCTTCCCTCGTTACTCTTGGCGCGACCGGCTGTCTTGCCGGAATGGCCCATGCTGCCGAAACGACGGGAACGCCCTCTACACCCACAACACCTCTTCCTCCGAAGGCTCCTGATCACACGCATGACGCCGAGCCGAACGCCTCGCACCCCTCCCCGGCCGATCAACCAGGAAGCGCGTTGATGCATCCCGCAACGGAAACGCCTGCCGACACGCTGTATCGTCCCTCGGTCCATTTCAGCCCGACCACAGGCTTCATGAACGATCCGAACGGACTGGTGTTCGATGGCACACGCTATCACCTCTATTACCAGTATGATCCGTTCGCGCCGTATGCGGGTCATGTTCACTGGGGCCACGCCACCAGCGCGGATCTTCTCCACTGGCAGGATCAGCCAATCGCCATTCCCGAGACCGGGGCTGGCGAAGCCTATACGGGTTGCGCTGTCTTCGATGAGAAGAATACATCCGGTCTGTTCGCATCCGGAGAAAGCGGCATTGTCGCGCTCTACACGCGGGCCAGTCCCACCGAACAGGCGCAGTATCTCGCCGTCAGCAAGGATCAGGGACAGACATTCACGGAATACGGGCACAACCCCGTTCTCGATATCGGCAGCAACTCCTTTCGTGATCCGCAGGTGATCTTCCATAAGCCCACAGAGCAGTGGGTCATGGTGGTTGCGAAATCCCGTCTGCACCAGATTGCGTTCTACGCCTCCACAGACCTGATCCACTGGGTCCATCTCAGTGATTTCGGCCCCTCCGGTCTGTTCGGCGTCGATTACGAATGTCCCAACCTGCTTGAAGTGTCTGTCGAAGGTGGTGGCGCACGCTGGGTTCTGTTCGTCTCCGTCAATCCGGGCGCACCGTTGGGCGGCAGCACCACCCAGTATTTCATCGGCAGCTTTGACGGCTCGCGTTTCACACCAGATGACACCGTGATCGGCCTGACGGACTTCGCCAAGGATGCCTACGCGCTTCAGGTCTACAGCAACATGCCGAAAGACGAGGCCGTCTCGATCGCCTGGCTCGGTAACTGGCAATACTGTCAGGAACTGCCGACCCGGACATGGCGCGGGGCTATGACCCTGCCACGCACCATGACTCTGAAACGGGATTTCGCCGGCTGGCTGCGTCTGGCCCAGCAGCCGCGTGGCGTGGAGACCCTGTGGGACAGATCGCTCGCTTTTCAGCCACGCCGACTGGCTGCCGGAACCAGTGTGCAGACCGCCATTCCGGACGGTGTAGCGCTTGATCTGAGCCTGAGCGCGACCGTGGATGAACGTCTCGCCGGATTACCGCCCGGAGACAAGGGACGCACCGGACGATTTGTCATCACGTTCGGCAACGAAGAGGGTGAAGCGCTTACAATAGGATTCGATGCCTTTTCCGGCCAGCTCTGGCTGGATCGCGGCACTCTGCGCGGCTTCTCACAGCCGTTCTTTACCGGGGAGTTCTCGACCGTCCTCAACCCTGATGACCGGCATTTCACCATCCGCATCATTCTCGATGCGAGCACGATCGAAATCTTCGCCAATGGCGGTCTCTCAGTCGGCACAGCCTTGATCTATCCTTCAGCTCCCCTGACTTTTCTTCGTCTTGAAACATCTGGAGCCGGAGCGGCGGTGGACAGCATCAGCCTCCACACACTTCACAAGACCATGGATCGGGAAACGTCGATCTGAGACATCATCATGACGGTTTTACGCAAAGTCTCCAATCCGCTATAATGTGTGCATGATTACGCTTTACGGAAGGCATCCAGAATGAGTCGCGTCTCCATTGAACTCATTCCTCGCAATGCGGAGGCTCTCACACGGGACATTCAGGAGTTGCGCGAATGTCTGCCCTTCGTCGACACGATCAATATTCCTGATATCCAGCGGTTTTCGCTCCGCAGCTGGGACGCAGCCCGGATGGTGCAGCGTAATTTCAGTTCCGTAATCCCGCATATCCGCGCCATTGATATTGATCCGAAAGGACCGCTGCCTGGCCTGGACACACCAGGTCTGAGCGAAATCCTGATCATTCAGGGCGATCCTCCTGCCGACCTGAGTCGGCGCGTGTATCCCAACACGTCGGATTCAATCATCCGACGTTATGCACGTGAAGCGCCGCATCTGAAAATCTACGCCGCGTTTGACCCCTATCGACGCGCTCCCTATCGGGAACTTGAAGAAGTCGCTCGCAAACGCGATGCAGGTGCCTGTGGATTCTTCACACAGCCTCTCTTTGATACGCGCATGCTTGATCTCTGCCGGGAATGGCTACGGGATGAGACCGTTTTCTGGGGATTTTCCCCCGTGATCGGTCCGAAATCCCGTTCTTATTGGGAAACGACCAATCACATTATCTTCCCGCATGACTTTGACCCTACTCTGGAAAGCAATCTGCGTTTTGCCAGACAGGCGATCGCGGAAGTCCGCGCTGAAGGAGATTCAGTCTATCTGATGCCTCTGAGGATCAAACTATCAAATTACCTCAGCCCACTTGCTGATGTAATGAAGAAAATAGAATAGCATTAAGGGGGCTCTCTCCCCACAACAAGAAAATACAATATTTTGCGTATTATAGCACTATAATGCACATGAGATCCTGCCAGCCTTCTTAAGAAGATATGGAATTCCATAATCACCAAATATGGAGCCAATGCATTTCTTCATCTCATCAAGAGGAATTCCTGCACTGATTATGTACAGAGATTAACTACTTTGACCAAGACAAATAAAAGAGCATTCCTGTGCTTCGCTAAGCCATGTTCTGGCGACACCTGCAACAGGAACGCTTCCGTTCAGGTCATCGTAAAGATACGCACCAAGTCCATTTCTCTGTAAGCAGGCAAACTGACACCGACAGGGATCCCCCCGAGCGTCCGTTCAGTTTCACGCAACCGCCGTGTTAGCATGAGCAAAACGTCCGCATCACAGCACGGAACGCAAAGACTGCACCAAAACACCAAATTCCTGCCCAATTTTCTGGTCATAAGAAATCAGCCAAGCTATTAGGGTAATGTTAGTCAGTATCCTTTAGTCAGGTCGGAGGGTCAGCTCTGTTTCGTGTGTCGCAGCACAGAAGGAGGGCTGGCCTTTTATCTGATTTTGCTTCTCACCTGACACTGCCAGACATTTTCGACCGGACTGAACTCAGGCGCGAGTAACAGTAGAAAGATCAGAGTGACGTTGCTGGGCATTTTGAATCCAGACCGTAGTATGCCATTCAGCGCGATTAAGCAGGAAGGCAGTTCGAGTGTCTTTTGCCTTCAATATGAGATTTCCTTGATGCTGCCGTTGTATGCTGACCGCAGTGGTGAACGCGAACGTCAGGCCAGCGACCTTGCCGCACACAGCGTGCACATCCGACTCCACACCGCAAGCCGCTTCAACTCAGAGGCCAACCAGTAAGTCTGCAACTCCACCAACGCCATTCGATCATTTCACATACGGGTCAGACGCTACACCCTTTGGTCTTACTTCAATTCGAAGTCATGCTGTAAAGCACAATCATTAGACCATTTGGCACGGCCACTGGAAAACAACGACTCTCATTGAGGGTCTGCGGCTGAGCGGCCTCGTAGCGCCCATAGTGCTGGACAGTCCGATCAACGGTCACAGCTTCCAGACCTATGTCGAGCGTGTGCTCGTGCCCGACCTTGCGTTCTGGCGATATCGTCATCATGGACAATCTCGGCTCACACAAGGGGCCGGACTTGCAGGCCGCGATCGAGGCGGTGGGTGCCAGCCTGCAGTTTCTGCCGCCATACAAGCCCCGACTTCAACCCGATCGAGATGGCCTTCTCCAAGCTCAAAACCCCTCTGCGCCGCGCAGCCGAACGCACCCCGATGCTCTTTGGGACCGTATCGGCATGCTGATCGATCAGGTCTCGCCAGCAGAATGCGCCAATTTCTTCGCTTTATCTTTCTGGAGCGGATCAGTGCGACCGTATGAGCAGTTCAGCGGGGTAATATCCTCACACGGATCAAAACGCAGAGAAAAGTCACCCTGACAACCATCAATCAAAACGCCACAATCCTGAAATCAGGAAACAGGAGTGCAAAAAACGGTTCTTCGATCCCTTCAGATTTAGGTTTTGATCAGAATAAAAAAACATAAAACCATTATAGAAAATTATTTTACAATTTTATTATAGTAATATTCATATTTTATACGTTATATAATATATTTAAATAACCATTATACATGAATAATAAGATTTTCATCATAATCTATACGCAAATATGGACCGCATTTTCCATACACCGACAATTGCTGTAGAAGCCGCGTTCAGGCCTTATGGTATGGGAAAACGTATGAACCACAGTCACAATGCTGTTTTTGTTCGTATTTTGGGAAATACCGGCATTCTGATCGGTAGTCGTGTGGTCAACGCCGTATGCAGTTTTGTCTATGTCGCCTGGACGACCCAGACACTGGGCTTGCGAGACTTTGGCGTCATGCTGCTTGTCACCACCTTTGCCGCCATGGTGTGCGACATCACGCACCTGCAATCGTGGCAATCCCTTCTGCATTACGGCGCTCGCTATTTTGAACAAAAGCAGTTTGACCGGTTTTATGAGGTGCTTGCCTTCTGCATCCGTGTGGATTTTATCAGCGGTCTCGTCGGCGCAGTGACCGGACTGATGGGTGTAGCCTTGCTGGGAACCTCCTTTATGGGATGGACTCCGCAAGTTCAGCTAGATGCTGCTTTGTGCATGCTGACCATTTTTTTCATGAACACAGGCTGGTCAACCGGCATGCTACGATTGTGCAATCGTTTCAAACTTGTGCCAGTTTATGAATTTTTAACAACATGTGTACGCACGGCAGGCACAGCTTTCGGCTTTGTCTATCATCTAGGCATTGGCTATTTTCTGCTTGTCTGGTCTCTGACGCAGTTAACCATGTTTGTGTCCTGCAGCTGCGCTGGAGTGTATCTGGTCAAAAAACAAACCGGTGGTTTCCCTTCCCTCTCCCGTATTGTTTTTGGCAGAATAAACATTCCGGACATATGGCCTTACACAATCAAGACAAGTGTGAATCAGGTTCTGGAATCCTTTTTCGCACAAGGCGCCACACTACTGATCGGCAGCAGGCTCGGAGCAAGCGAGGCTGCAGTTTATAAAATTGCCGGGCAGATCAGCAACGGACTGGCCAAACCCGCGCAACTGATGATTCCCACACTTTATCCCGAATTCATTCGCCTGCGTGATGCGGACGACTGGCAGGGCATACGCATCGTTATCTTCAAGATATTTGGACTTATCCTCGCATTTTCAGCACTGTCGATTGTTCTGGCAGCAACAGTCGGCAATCGCCTATTTTCTTACATGTTGCATGATGTCTGGGCTGGTCAGAAAACCATACTTCTGCTGCTTGTTGGCCGCTCCTTACTGAATATCTGCCTGATCCCGCTAGAGCCATTTCTTGTCATGATCAATCGGATTTCTATTCTCCTGCGGTGGCGTATTATCGTGATGTGCTTTTATTTTCCATTGCTTTTTGTCTTCATGCAGCTTGGTGGTATCAAGGGTGCATCGCTGGAGGAGCTTCTGGCCTCATTGGTAATGTTTGTGGTCTGCGCACTCCCCGTCCTGCGCCTGCTCAACAACAGGGTCGCCCGATCACAGCCTGCAGATCAGAACACACTCGGCTGAGCAGAGCATACCGCGTATCTCAGGACGCTCTCAATCCAACCGAACAGTCAAGGAATATGCCATCATGGGACTGCGAAAAGACATCTGGCGTATCGGCATTGTAGACAGTCCCCTGCCTGCGATTCTTGAACGCGGCACGCTTGAGGATCTGCCGGTTGTCTGGACTCCTCCCATGCGCAGCTTCTGCTTTCGCGCAGACCCGTTCGGCTTGTGGCGCGATGGCAGGTTGCATATTTTCGTTGAGGATTATGACCACCGCGTACGCGTGGGTTCCATAGATGTCTTTATCTATGATGCGGCATTTCGCCTTCAAGAGCAGCGTAAGGCGCTCCAGACCCCCTGGCATCTCTCCTACCCTTATGTTTTTGAGGCGGATGAGCAGACATGGATGCTCCCCGAGGCTCATCGTTCAGGCAAACTCACACTGTATCGGGCCATCAACTTTCCCGATCAGTGGGAGGAAGCAGCCGTTATTCCACTTGGAGAAGATATTGCTGTAGACGCAACGCCCTTCTTCTATAACGGGTTGTGGTGGCTGTTCTACACGCCCGCCAGACGTCCGGCGGCCCCGATAGGCGAGCTCCATCTCGCCTATGCGCCAGATATCTCTGGCCCTTGGCAGCGCCATCCGTCCAACCCCGTCAGAATGGACAATGCGAGCACCCGTCCCGGAGGCACCCCCTGCGTGATTGACGGTAAGGTTGTCTTGCCTGTGCAGGACTGCACCCATACCTATGGCGGGGCTATTCGTCCCCTGATCTTTGATGAACTGACCCCGGAGCGGGTGAGGACTCATGCAGGCCCGGCCATTCTGACGCCCTCAAGCTATGCACCCTACACAGAAGGCATGCACACGTTAGCAGCCGCAGGAAACGTGACGCTAATTGACGTCAAATACACAAACCTGTCTGTCCACGGGGTTGGCCTGCAAGCTTGGCGCGAAGTCAAAAAACTGGTCCGCAAGATGTCATCGCCAACTTGATTCAAGTATTTTTATATAATATCAAAAGGACATGACCACTGGTTCGCGTGTGAAGGGTAATTTTTTATAAAAAATCATATTTTGAATGAGAATTTTCTAAACGCATGGGATGGAAAAGATTCTTCTGACGAAGAGCGATCGCTTTAACTGCGTCCAGAGGAAATTAAAAAAGCTACCAGCATTCTCAATTAAAATCTCATGAAATATTCACACACAATATATTTTTCAAGCGTCGATTTAAGAGTTGAGAAAACAAACAGGATCAAATGAAGTGATTGTAAAAAAAAGAAAAGTTGGTTTTTTAATACAGGATATGGCTAATTTAGGCGGCACTGAACGTAGCGCTTCAATTATTATGAATGGACTAGCAGAATCGAATGATGTCTATCTCATTGAAGCCTATTCCAGAGGCAAGTCCGCTTTTTCATTAAACGATTCCATTAAATCATTCAGTCTATTCAAATCGAGGAAGTCTTTAATATCAGCATATATTTTATATGTTCATAAACTTTATAATTTAATAAAATTCATGAAGCTGGATGTTTTAGTCATTGTTGAAAGTACACATGCACTATATGGAATTCTTGCCACCAAGATGGCAGGAATAAGATGCATCGTATGGGAGCACTTTAATTTTAACGTCGATTTAGGAAAGAAGAAAAGGCGTGTTGCAAGATATATCGCTGCGAAATATGCCGATGATATAGTCGTTTTGACCAGTCGCGATCGAGAAATATGGAAAGAGAAGACAGATGCTGGCGATCGAATTACCGTTATCCCCAATGCAATACCAGATTTGAATAATATTCAGTATAATAAAGACGCAAGAACGGTTGTAGCGATTGGACGATTGACTTTCCAGAAAGGATTTGATCATCTTCTACTCATTTGGGATATCTTGAAAAAAGACAACCCGTCAAACGATTGGACATTAAAAATCGTAGGAGATGGACCAGAAGCGGTAAATCTGAAATGCAATTCATTAAAGATCCCTGACGTTCAATTCCTGCCTTCTCAGGAAAATGTAGCGTCTATTTATAAAGATGCCGGCATTGTAGTCTTAACGTCACGATATGAAGGGTTACCCATGGTCCTGCTTGAAGCAGCGAGTGTCGGTATTCCGATTGTGGCTTATGACTGTGAAACTGGTCCGGGTGAAATCGTTGAGGACAATAAAACCGGCTATCTGATTAAACCGTTTGATATAAATGGATTTGCCAGCAAGCTGCTAACTTTGATGAGCGACAACAATCTCAGAGAATTTTTTTCACATAATGCAAAAGAAAGTGCTCTAAAATTTTCTCAGACTCCGATAATAAACCAATGGCAGAAAATTCTGGAAACGCCCCACAGCGTGTCGTCATTTAAGCAGGATGATGATTGAAGCGAACTGGACGACTGCGAGGAAGATGGAGGAATCGAAGAACCGTTTTTTTTGCACTCCTGTTTCCTGACTTCAGGGTTATGACATTTTGATTGATGGTTGTCAGGGTAACTTTTCTCTGCGTTTTGATTCGTGTGGGGATATCACCCCGCTGAACTGCTCATGCGGTCGCACTGATCCGTTCCAGAAAGATAAAGCGACGCTCGCGAAACAGCAGACCGTTCTGGCATCAGGCACGCGATCTGAAGGCATCTGACCAGTGAAGCGCATGACGGACAGGCGGTCGTTGATCAGATATTCCGTCCGTTCGCCGGACAGGCTGTTCAGGGTCTGGATGATCAGGATTTTAAACATTATTATTACCGGATCAAACGGCGGACAGCCATCCTTGCGCCCATCTGAACAGGCCAGAGCCTTTTCCGGATCAGAGCGGAAGACTTCGAAATCCACGGTCCGGGAAAAGGGAATCACAGTCCAGGACTCAATATAAAGAGGCTGCCACAACCCTTCATGTATAAAAAATTTTAGAAATAAATTTTATTTCATGCATAGGATACTGTTGTGTTTATCATAGATGAGATATATTTAAATATCTATTTTCCTTTTATATGATAGTGCTGTTCAGATGCATATAGTCAAGATAAAATAGGTACTTTAGGAAACATTCGGTCATCACTCAAGTCTAGCATGGAACACTTTGCCTATCATGGAACATTCTGCAGGCAATCGACTTTTTAAGATAGGTGTCATTCTGAGGGATTTTAGGCTCGGCGGGAGCGAACGCGTTGCGATCGGTCTTGCTAATTACTGGTCTGCCCTTGGATTTCCGGTCACGGTATTTGTCGGGCGGAACGTGGGCGAAATGCGGAACTTGCTTCGCCCGGAAATCGTTGTGCATTCAGCATCAATCCCCATGACTGTTTCTGAAAAACGTCTGGCCAATAAAACTGCCCATGTTGCAAAGCAGTATTTTCGGGTCAATCCTGTGCAGGCCTGTTATGTGCCGGGTAACAGCCACTGGCCTGTTACCCGGTGTCTGGCGCAACTGCCAGAGCGGATCAGACCGAACCTTGTCTCACAGGTAAGTTCTCCCATTTTCCGAAAGACACGGAACCGGCTATCGCAGTGGGTATATAATGTACGCATGCAGTTTTTGCTGCGTGATAGCGACCATATTGTCACCGTCAGCTCTGAGCTGGCCAAAGATACACGTTCCGTGCTGACAGACCGAGATATCAAGGTCATTCCCCTGCCCGTTGTGTGGGATGAGTATGATCCTGCACCCTTACCGGAAGATGATACCCTGAACGTTCTGGCGGCAGGCAGGTTGGAGCCGATCAAAGGGTTTCATATACTGATTCAGGCCATCGCCCTTGTAAAAAAACAATGTCCTGCAGTCCGCCTGACCATCTGTGGTGAAGGACCAGAACGATCGAGACTGGAAAACCTGATTAACACTTTGGAGTTGCAAGACAATATAGTGCTGACGGGTTATGTCTCATCTATCCGTCCTTGGTTGGATGCATGCCGCATGTTTGTCTTATCCTCCCAAGCTGAAAGCTATGGCGCTGTTCTGGTAGAGGCTCTAGCTGCAGGGCGGCAGATTGTCAGCACCCGTTGTACCCCGGCGTTACAGGATCTAATGTTAGCTCCATGGGTGGGAGAGGTCGTGCCCGTGGATGACCCGTCTGGTCTGGCGGATGCCATCCTACGCTTGCAAAGTCAGCCACCTCCATCGTGTGAAAAGCTGGCCGAAATCGTACAACCCTTTCATCTGGCAGAAGGTGGAAAACGTTATCTTTCTTTGCTGACATCAGAATTTAAAGAACAATTAGCACGATGATATCACTTTGACTCAGCGTCGACACAAGAACGCGCTGGCCGATCTGGATGTGTTACGGTTAAGAATGCCTTTCCAAACCATGAGTTGAGCGCTTTGAAACACATGGAAGGTTGTGGCAACCTCTTTATATTGATGTATGGACTGTGATTTCCTTTTTTCGGCTCTGACTGGAGGAAAGGTGATATGAAGCAGACTGGTTTCTTTGATATTGAAGGGCGGCTGGAGCGGCTGAGTGGGCTCGGTGACCAGTTCGAAGCCTTTTCCCGGACTGTGGATTTCGAAGTCTTCCGCTCTGATCGGCTTTGTTGCAGAAATAGCTTGTTCCTGGATTCACGGAATGAATCCAGGATGGTAGCTGATTGTGATGTGCAAGCTGCCATCCCCGATCTACCGCACGACGAACTGGCCTTCGTATAATGCCGCACTGAAGCAGCGAGGCTCCCTGACGGTGTGGTTTGACCCGGCCATGGTCTGGAATGGGCTACCGACGGGATGCCGCGGTCGCAAACCCGACTATAGCGATGTCGCCATCCAGACCTGTCTGACACTGAAGGTTTTGTTTGGCATGGCCCTGAGGCAGGCGACGGGTTTTGTCGAAAGTCTGCTTTGTATGGCTGGGCTTGCGTGGTCTGTTCCGGATTTCAGCACTCTGAGCCGTCGGCAGAAATCCCTGACGGTCGACATTCCCTATCGTGGCTCGAAGGAGCCTTTGCATCTTCTGATCGACAGCACAGGGATCAGGGTCGAAGGAGAAGGCGAGTGGCACACGCGCAAACATGGTGGCTCGAAACGTAGGATACCTTCGGAGCCGGACACAATGCAGTGGGAAGCCATTTGCCTCGCGCTTCAGAAGGCGGAAGATCTTGCTTCCAGTGATGGTAAAACCATTGATTTCAAAGTAAAGGACATTGTCTGACCATGGTCGCTCCGGGTGCAAACGGTATCGTACATTATGCGCATCTGATCCGTACGCGAAAGTACGTGGCGGTGATTTCGATGGATAATCGCGGTGGCAGTTTTTTCTCTGTCACCGGGTGGTCCACATTTTTCGATCGCAAGGAGGCTACGCCGGAATGGATCGGGGAAAATCTGAAGAAGGCCCTTGAAACCAGTAGAGATTTCGTTGTCGAATGGGATGAATATCCTCTTCCACGAGACAAAATGGATGCAGAAGCCAAAAAATCTGGTCCGCTCTACATGGCGTTCTGGACCCGTGTTCAGGAAAAGTACGGCTTCACGGACTGGCGGGACGCACAGACCAAATCCGCTCTGGTTTTTGTCAGTTGGGAACCTGAACAGACGGATCAGGTCGAGTTCGCCGCATCGAAGGGACGGGGAACCAATCATTCAGCCTGGTATTCGAACGAGAACCACGGGAAGGTGTTTCATACGTCATTCAATGCCAGCAATCAGGAATTCGGAGAGGTCGCCATTCGGGCTCTCAATGTCTGCCGCCCCAATTATCTGTAGGCTGATGCTCGCTCTATCGCCACCGCGCCAATTGGATGACATTCGATCATTGGAATCAGGACAGTGGTAACGCCGTCAGCGACAAGGTGCTCAATACGCAACGGGCGTCATTTCTGGCTACACCAGCCGAGATCAAATACAGAATCTGGGCGGATCTTAAGGAGATGGCGATGCGATATACCGAAGATGCAAGCCGCAGGGGCACAGCAGAACGTGTAGCTTTCACGCAAGAGTATATTGAATCCTACACGTTCGAACTGGGCGTGCGCGCGGACGGGACAACGAAGGCGCAATGGGAGCAGATTTGCCAAGCTTATCACGGAGCGGCCGCGAAGATGGCGGACTATGAGAGGAACGGAGACAAACCCCTTACCTTTGAAATCGACGCCATCACAAACCCCATTACAAACACCACCTCATGAGCCAGACCTATCTCACGCCGGAGCGGATTCGCTGGCTTCATTACAAAAGCGCAGCCATCATTCTGTCACCGAAATATATTTCTATTGAATCGATGGAAATCTGGCGAGGAGAGTATTTTTCCCGCACAGGCTGGTGCGCCCATGCGCCGGGTGATGCGACAGACGCATGGATCGGGGAAAACTTCCGCAAGGCCCTGGTGAGCAGCGAATATTTCAACAAGCCGGAAGCACCCCGCCTTGATCCTGAGGCCATTGCGGCCATGAGAGAGGTCTCCAATCGCAGGCGTCTGGCCTTCGAGGACGATATTGCCAGAAGCTACGACTATAAGGATATGGATCAGGCCGGACGGAGATGCGATCTGGTCTTTTCGTCCTGGCATTATCTTGTCGATGATTTCGTCATTCTACGGGCGAGCAAACGGCTGACCGGCACTCATCGCGCGTGGCCCGAAGACAGGAAATATGCCGACAAGCACATGCATGTTCCTTTGTCTGTTCCGGACGAGGAACTGGGCTACGCGATAAGGGTCGCGCTTTCACGCTGCGAAGCGCCGGGGCGGCAGAAAATCAACACACCGCCTGAGTCGCTTCCACTTCCATGGGGAGAGGAGAAGGCGTGACAGATTTGTCTCCCTGTCAGTATGGATAAGGACCACCGAAGCGCAGTGGGAAGCCATCTGCCCCGCGCTTCAGAAGGCGGAAGTCCGTGTTGCTGCTACAGGCAAAACCATTGATTTCAAAGTAAAGGACATTGTCTGACCATGGTCGCTCCGGGTGTAAACGGTATCGTACAGTATGCGCATCTCTCCCACGGATAAAATCAAAGGAGAAACACTTGTCCGGAAATCCACGCAAGCAAAAGTTCCTTCGCGTCAGTCATTTTCCCATCGTCAATTGCGTCATCCTCTTCTTCGCCATATCCACCGCAAGGTGCAGCGCGTCCAGCAGATGATCTTCTCCGACAAGACCGATCAGCCGATGGCGGACCATATCGTTCCGCATGTCATGACTGACACGTCCGAAAAACAGCTCAACCTTCCGCGCCCGCAAGCGCGTCACAAGATCACGCAGCATGGCTGCGGCGGAATAATCGATATCCGTAATGGCCCCCGCATCAACCACAATGCAGAACACCGGATGTGGCGCGCTTTCGACAAGCACCCTCACATCGTCAGCGAAGCGTGTGCAGTTGGCATAGAAGAGATCGGCTGCGAACCGGTAGATGATCAGCCCCGGCTCGGTTTCCTCCCCTGCATGACAGCGCGTCGCCTCGAAAAGGCCGGAACGGACAGGCTGGAGCACGCTGGTATGGGGCTCGTAGCTGTGTCGCACATGGCGCAGCAGCGACAGCACGATCGCCAGAAAGATTCCCTGCTCCACCCCGACCGCCACCACTGTCGCCGCGGTGATGAGGGCAAGGCGGAATTCACCGGGGCTTTCCTGCCGGATGGCCAGCAGCCCGGACACATTGATCATGTCGACACCAATGACGAACACGATGCTCGCCAGCACGCATTGCGGCAGATACTGCAACGGACCTGTCGCGCAGAGCAGGATCAGCCCGGTGACCAGCGCGACGACAACCTGCGCACGCTGGCTGCGCGCCCCGGACCGCACGGCGAGCGCGGTCTGGGTCGGACTGCCATTGACCACGAACGTACCGCTGAGCGCCGCCGCCATGTTGGCTCCCGAAAGCCCAAGAATGTCGGCGTTTTCGTCTACGGTTTCGTTATACTGCACAGCAAAGGCGCGTGAGGTCGCCGCACTCTGGGCGATGATCACGAACATGCAGGAAAGAGCCGTCGGCACGATCACCGACAGTTCATTCAGGCCGAAATGGGGCAGCCCGAGGCGCGGAAAGCCGCCACTCACCGGCCCCAAAGTTGTGATCCCCATCCGCGAGAAACCAAACCACGCGCTCGCCAGAATGCTTCCCATCACCGCCACCAGCGCGCCGGGAATACGCGGCGTCAGATGGCGTGCCGCCACAATGCAGCCGGCCACCAGCAGCGAGAGGGCAATGGTCGGCAGACTGGCGTCATGGACATGGGTCACATCGCCCCACAACTGGAGCAACGAATTTCCGCCCTTCCGGGAAATGCCGACCATGTCGTGCAGCATGGAAATGGCGACCTGACATCCCACACCGGTCAGAAAGCCCACAAGCACCGTGCGCGAGAGAAAATCCGCAAGAAATCCCAGCCGGAACAGCCGGGCAATCAACAGCAGTCCGGCGGTAAACAGCGCCACGACCGGCACCAGCGCACTGTAGGCCGCACTTCCGGTCGGCGCGACAGACTGGAGGCCTCCGGCCATAACCGCCGCTGTCGCTGAATCCGCCGCCACGACGAGATGGCGTGACGACCCCAGCGCGGCAAACACGAGAGGCGGCAGAAGAGCCGTATATAGTCCCATGACGGCTGGCACACCGGCGATCCGCGCGTAGCCCATCACCTGAGGCACACTCAGCGCCGCCTCGGACAGTCCGGCGATGCAGTCTCCCCACCATGCATTTTTTTTCTTCGTGCTGATCATCCTGCCGCGTCTTCCACCCTCCCCTTGCTTCGAACCATCATCGGCCCGGCCAGCAGAAATGGGAACCCATACGAACCCATGTCCGGCATGAATCGTCAGGAATGCCCTTTGGCCACGCGCTCCAGTGTTGCGTTCCGACGCGTGAAAAGGCATCCACGCGGGATGATTTCCGGTTTCCGCTGGCATTCGATAAACATGAGCGGGAAAAGGCCCGTCCGGAGATCATGCATCCTTCCGGGCATTTCGGCAGCATCAGGACGACAGAGACCCTATTACGATGACCCAGCTACTGCTCCATGACAGCCAGCGGCGAGCGACAGTTCCGTTCGAGCCGCTCGATCCGGAGCATGTGAAGGTCTATTACTGCGGCCCCACGGTCTACGACCTGCCGCATGTCGGCAACCTGCGGGCCATGCTCACGGCCGATATCCTCACGCGCCTGCTGCGCAGGCTCTATCCACGCGTGACGTTCGTGCGCAACATCACCGACGTGGACGACAAGATCACGGCACGGGCCGCGCAGAACAACGAGGACATCGCCTCCCTCACCGCCCGCACGACCGCCGAGTTTCATACAGATCTCGCAGCGATGAACATGCTGCCGCCGGATATCGAACCACGCGCCACGCACAATATCGAACAGATGGTGGCGATGATCGCCCACCTGATCGAACTCGGCCATGCCTATGAAGCCGAGAGGCATGTGCTGTTCGCCGTCGCCTCCTTCCCGTCCTACGGCGCACTTTCAGGACGTGATCCGGAAGACCTCGTGGCGGGCGCGCGTGTCGAGGTCGCTCCCTACAAACGAGATCCGGGTGATTTCGTGCTGTGGAAACCCTCCACGCCGACCCAGCCGGGCTGGCCTTCTCCGTGGGGACGCGGGCGGCCCGGCTGGCATATCGAATGCTCGGCCATGTCGCATCGCTATCTCGGCGACAGTTTCGATATTCATGGCGGCGGCAGCGATCTGCTCTTTCCGCACCACGAAAACGAACGCGCCCAGAGCCTGTGCTGCTTCCCCGGCAGCAGGTTCGCCGACTACTGGGTGCATAACGCCATGCTGCTGGTCGATGGCGAGAAAATGTCCAAATCACTGGGCAACTTTCTGACCATCCGCGACGTGCTGGCGAAAGGTCCGGTCGAAGCGCTGCGTCTGCTGCTGATGGGCGCGCACTATCGCTCGGTCCTGAACTTCACATGGTCAGGACTGGACGAAGCAAAACGCACATTGGACCGGTTTTATCGGGCGCTGGAAAGCACATGGCCGCTGGATGTGGAAGGCCGTAACATTCCTGAGCCCTTCCTTGCCGCGCTGTGCGACGATCTGAACACGCCGAAAGCCATCGCGGAGCTACACACCATGGCGACCACAGCACTCGCTGGCGACCGTGAAGCCGCTGCCGATCTGCTGGTGTCCGGTCGCATGATCGGCCTGTTCATGCAGGAGCCTGCCGCATGGTTCCGGGGCGAGGCTGGCGACGGTCCCTCCGAAGCCGCGATCGACGCGCTGATCGCCGAACGTCTGGCGGCCCGCAAGGCGAAGGATTTCGCCCGCGCCGACGCCATTCGCAAGGAACTGACCGACAAGGGCGTGGTGCTTGAAGACGGTCCCGGCGGGACCACATGGAGGCGCGCATGACCGGGCGTGACGGCGGCGCCGATATCGGACCGATCGGCAACAGTCCGGTCGTCATTCTCGTGCGCCCGCAGATGGCGGAGAATATCGGCACCACAGCCCGCGCCATGGCCAATGGTGGTCTGTTCCACATGCGGATTGTCGCCCCGCGTGACGGATGGCCGCAGGAACGGGCATGGCGTGCGGCCTCCGGCGCGGATCGTATTCTCGATGCGGCGGAAGTCTTTGAGACGGTCGATGACGCCATCGCCGATCTGCATCACGTCTATGCGACCTGCCCCCGCCCCCGTCATATCGTCAAACCTCTGCTGACGGCCCGTGGGGGCGCCATCGAACTGCGGGAAGCAACCAGTCGTGGCCTGAAGGTCGGGCTGATGTTCGGCCCGGAACGCGCCGGGCTGGATAATGAGGACATGGCGCGGGCGGACGCGTTGATCCGCTATCCGCTCAACCCCGCGTTCATGTCGCTGAATCTGGCGCAGGCCGTGATGATCATGGCCTATGAGTGGTGGCTGACAGAGGACAACACGCCGCCCCGCGAGTTGATGACAAACGGGACTCACGTCGCCACAAAAGGCGAGCTTGAGAATTTCATGGGTCATCTCATCCGGGAACTTGATGACTGCGGCTTTCTCCGCAACGAGCAGAAACGCCCCGGGATGGTGCGTAACATGCGTCATTTCTTCACCCGTGGCGAGGTGACCGAGCAGGAATTGCGAACGCTGCACGGAGTTGTCACGGAACTGGTCAACCGGCGTCGGGTGCGCTGAGAAAGCGACAGAGAATGTTCAATATACTGAACATCCTCTCGACTTCGGCAGGCTATATTCCTTGAAAAACCTGAACAGAATCCTACGAATCCGGACAAAACCCGGTTTTTGGACAACACCGAAAAAATCCAGCATTGTGGACACACGCGATCCGAGACAATGACTGGAACAGAAAGGTGTTGATTCATGACATCCCAGAAATCCTCGCTCCGTGGCATGGCGCTGCTCAATGATGGCGACGTCAATCACGGCACAGGCTTTACGCTTGAAGAACGCAAGAGCCTCGGTCTGGAGGGTCTGATCCCGCCTCACGTTGAAACACTCGACAGGCAGATGGAGCGTTCGCTCCATCATATCGCACTGAAGCCGGATGATCTTGAGCGCTATATCTATTTGAACTCGCTGGTCGATCGGAACGAAACGCTTTTCTACAAAGTGCTGCGATCCGACCCGGCCCGTTTCGTGCCGATCATCTATGCCCCCACCCTCGCCCGGGCCTGCAAGGTGTTCAGCCACATCTACCGTCGTCCCCGCGGCATGTACATCACGCTCGACATGAAAGGCCGTATCGCGGAAGTGCTTCGCAACTGGCCGGAAAGTGATGTCCGGACAATCTGCGTGACGACGGGCGGCCGTATCCTCGGACTTGGCGACATCGGCGTGAACGGCATGGGCATCCCCATCGGCAAGCTGCAACTCTATACCGTTTGCGGCTCAGTCCCGCCCCGCTCCCTGCTTCCCATCCAGCTTGATATCGGCACGACCAATGCGGCGCTGAGAGCAGACCCGCTCTATCTGGGCGCACGCCGCGAACCGCCGCCGATTGAAGAACTCGACGAATTTGTCGAAGAGTTCGTGCAGGCCGTTCAGGAAGTTTTCCCCGGCTGCTGTCTGCATTTCGAGGACTGGAAAGGCACGGATGCGCTCCGTTACCTTGCCAGATATCGTGACAGGGTTCTGTGCTATAACGATGACATTCAGGGTACGGCTGCAGTCACGCTCGCCGGTCTGGTGACCGCTCTTCGCGTCAAGAAGGAGAAACTCTCCGAACAGCGCTATCTGTTTCTCGGAGCAGGATCATCCGGTCTGGGCACGGCCGATATGCTGGTTTCAGCCATGAAGCTGGAGGGACTGACCGATGAGCAGGCCTGCGAACGCATCACGCTGATGGATGTGGACGGTCTTCTGGAAACATCCCGCACAGACCTCCTCCCCGAGCAGCGGCGCTTTGCCAAGGAAGCAGCCCCGACACAGGATCTTCTCGCCACAATCAGGAACACGCGGCCGACGGTTCTGATCGGCGTTTCAACCTGTGGAGGCGCTTTCAATCAGGCCGTCATCAAGGAAATGGCGACACTGAATGAACGTCCCATCATCTTCTCGCTGTCTCTTCCGGAAACAAACGCGGAATGCACGGCGGAGGAGGCCTACACCTGGTCGGAAGGACGTGCGCTGTTTGCCGGCGGCATCCAGTTTCCCAACGTCGAAATCGACGACAAGGTGTTCTATCCGGGACAGGCGAATAATTTCTATATTTTCCCTGGTCTCGGTCTCGCTGTGTATGCGACACATCCTGAGATCATCACGGATGAACTGATTATTGAAGCAGCCAAAGCCCTGACGGATCAGGTTGACGAAATCGCGCTGGAACGCGGCAGGTTATTCCCTCCGCAGACAGACATCATCGACGTTTCCATGACATCCGCGGTCCGTCTTGCAGAGTTCATTTTCGACAAGGGGATGGCGCGGGTGGACAGGCCGAATGACATAAGGGCATGGATCGAGAAACAGGCTTACGATCCGCATTACTGAGAGCCCTCACGAAGTCTGGACATTATGTCGTGGTGCGGGCGGTGAACACACATAGTTTGGATATATTTTCAGTGGAGCTTTGGAAAAAAGCTTCACTGAAAACTGCCTGTTTTTAAAATTTTTGTAGGTAAAGGTCTTGTTGCAATACAAAACCCCACACCAGAAAATCTGGCGTGGGGTTTTTACAGACCGGTTCCAGAAACAGTTTTTCTGAATCAGGCATTATCCAGAGTGATAAAGGCAAAAGCGCTTGGTGTGCCAATAGGTGTAAAATTCCAGGTGAAATCCAGATTGCCCGTATCGGGATTCACGCGCCATGACGTGATGGAATCACTCCGCTGGTTGGCAACGAACATGAACCTGCCCGATGGATCGAATGCGAAAGACCGGCCATAGTTGGCGCGCTCCCATACTTCGTCAAAGAGTTCGATGGAGCCATCATCCTTGACCGTGAAGCAGGCAATGGAGTCACCCAGACGATTGGTGACATACATAAATTTGCCACTCGGATGCATGCCTATTTCGGCTGCAAGAGTACTGCCGCGGAATTTCGCCGTCACGGTCGAAGCGGTCTGGCGCACTGACATTGCACCTGTTTTCTGATCATAATCAGCGACAACGACCCGGGAATTCTGCTCACCCAGAATATAAATGACCTTGCCGTTGGGATTGAAGCAGAAATGGCGCGGTGCAGATCCGGGCTCCATCGTCAGCCAGGGCGACTCCGCTGGCGTAAGGGTCCCCTTATCGGGATCCAGCTTCCAGACATACACGCGGTCCAGGCCAGCATCGCATCCAATGATGAAACGGCCATCCACATCAGCCTGCATCATGTGCATATGAGACGCGGAATGATCACTGACCGCGTAGTTTCCGGGAGGATTGTCTTTCGCCCGTTCCGGCATTTTGGGGCCGGTATTGTGCACAAGATCGGACAATGCCCCGAGACTTCCATCCGGCTGGATCCGGATGACGGCGCCACTTCCGCCTGTGTAATTGGCGACAAGCAGATAGCGCCCGGACGGATGCACACTCAGAAAGGCGGGGTCAGCTCCGCCTGTTGAAACAGTATTCAGTTTCGTAATGACACCGGTACGCGGGTCGATGGCGTAAGCAGTCGCTGATCCGCTCTTCTGTCCTTCGAAATCACTGATTTCGTTCACGACATAGAGAAACCGATGATCAGTCGACAAGGCGAGAAAAGAGGGATTGTCTGCCGGAGTGACCTGCCCGAGCTGGGTCAGCACGCCTGTTTCCTCATTCATCTCAAACAGGGTGATGCCTTTGGCGTTCGTGTCAGCCGGACCCGCTCTTGTGTACCCACCAACATAACACAGGGTGCGCGGGCTGCCGCTGTTCCTCCGGGCAGCAGCTTCCGGGGACGCCTTCGGCAGGGCCGCTTTCGGAATCGGCTCAGGAGGCGGCGTCTTAGGGGTGTCGCCAAAGGCGGCTTTCATGAATCCCGTCAGCCCGGACCCAAGAACGGATAATCCGAACAGACGACGCCCAAAAGCTGTTTTACTATCCATGATCAATCCATGTTCTCATGCAAAAATCCGCCCACAGGGAGCCTCACGCCAGTAATCGCCTGTTTATGTTATTATTATGACAACTTCCAGACGCCATGACATAGCCCGAAGAGGAGAACGTCTCCTCTTCCGTCCAGATCGCCATATTGTCTGTGCACACGTTTATTTGAGCGTATGTGTCAGGATGCGCGACAGCGGAGTATGTGAAAGGACGACAATAACAAGACCGCCGATGATAGCGATACGTCCGCCGATAAAAGCCATAACATCACGCAGATCATGCTGCGTCGCCATGTCCATGAACGGGTCATGCTCTGCCCGCCCCTCGTCTATGCGTGACTGTGCCAGCACCGCCCGGCGCGATGCTTCCTCAAGAGGCAATTCCGCCTTGAGGAATAATTCGCTTCGGTAAAGATCCAGCGCATCAACCCGATAACGTCCCGGAGAAAGCGCGATCGGTCCACAACGCGCGATATCCAGAAGCCTCAGGCGAAGAGGCGCAATCCCGAGATAACGGGCCGCTTCTTCACGGCTAAGCAAAGATTTGCCGGGAAACGCATAGACTGTTGGGCCTTGTTCGGACTGCCCTGCTGGTGATGAGGCGTCAACCATCACACAAGCCTCTGCGAAACGGGATACTTCTGTCAATGTCGTATCTGGAGGGACAGCCATGCCACTGTCCGGATTTATACGCCGGATAACGACAGCGAAGCCCGCTTTCTGTCAAAATCAGCAAAGGATATTCAGGCGCGCTCCGGTTCAGAGAGTCACGGAGATGTTTCTCAGAACAGGAACGGCTCCAGACACGCTGTCAGACTGGCTGTGATCGTTAATTTTGTAGTTGGCGGCAATCATGCCCGTTCTTATTGTCCAGGAGAGGACAGTAGTCCTGAAGCATCGTCGAAGAGACTGTTCTCAACGCTGGCGAGGTCTGACTCATCGGCAAGCGGGACTGCGCTTTCGTGTCTGCGGTGGGGTACGCCAGTTTCAGCATGCCGGGTTGCGGCCTGAGCCTGCCCAACAAAATCAGAGAGGTCAGTGAATCCTCACTGACACAATATTTAGATCATGAAAAGAAATATTATATGCATAAATTTTCTCTGTAGAAATAAAAAATCCATAATTATCAATATAATGACTTCATATACCAATGAGCATACGTCCATATTTTCATTTTATCGCTCAAAAAAAATATAGTATTCACATCCCCATTCGTCGCTTAACTCTACCGGACAATGCTATGAATGCTTCACGTTCAGACCGGTTCAGGCAGGCAAACCACAAAACCCCATAAAAAATCAGCATAGACAGCATCATTTCCCCTATAGCCGGAAGGGCGGAAATCCTGACCATCGCTATGACCAGTAAAACCGCACCCAATACTGTCGCGGGTAGAACCTGCAGAATGGCAGGCTTCAGAGGTGCATAGAATCGAATGCTCACCAGCGAGCGGACACTGTAGTCGGCGCAAATCCGGATAGCCCATACGCAGGCGGCGCCCGGTACACCAAAATAAATCAGTGAAAGATAAAGGACCGGCAGATAGAAAATGATTTCACCAATTGAAAAGCGTGCGTTCACATCCGGACGGCCAATCGCGTCCAGCAGGCTGTATGCGATGGTGTCAATGCCGCCCAGAAAGACACCCACGCATAAAAATTTCATGATCATCGCACTGTGATCGGCAAAGGAGGCGTCAATCCACAGCGACAGAAAGGTGTGACTGAATAATGCCGTGATCAGACAGGGCGGAAACAGCAAAGCGCTGACCGCCAGCACGCTTGTGCAGTAAATTTCCGATGCGCGCCCCGGGTCACGTCGCCATGAAGACGCAAGTGCAGGAAAGGATGAAGCGCTGACGGACGAGCTGAGCATATTGAAGCGCGTCACGACATCGGCCGGCGTTGTATAAAAACTGGTCGCAGCAGCGGAGACAACACTGGCGATCATGAAACGGTCGACGTAGCTCAAAATCGGAAAGGCCAGATTGGAAACCGTCATCCAGCCACCGATCCGCAGCAGTGGCTTGAGCAGATGGCTCCGGAAGCGGGCCTGTTTCAGTTCGGGGATGAGGTGCAGCAAAGAGCGGCCATAGGCAAAGGTGAGCCACAGCCGGCAGGCGAGGATCACCAGCATGACACCCACAAGACTGTTCCACACGTACAGCACAAGCACAGGCGCCACATAATAGGCGATCGAAACCGGAATGGTAATGAGATTGGCAGTCCGGAATGCGTTGTAGCTGGTGAGAACACCCCAGAACGAAGCATTAACCATCAGAAATGGTCCGGTGGCGCAGAATATCCACAATGACCAGAGCACTTCAGAGTGCAGTTCTGGTGCGATCTTCAGTCCATGGTCAACCCATATACCGACCAGAGCAGCGGCGGCGACACCTCCCATGATCCCCATGAAGCCCATCATGATGCTGCCTGTGAAGATCAGATCAGCCGTTTCGGGCGTTGTCTTTCCTTCAGGACGATCGGCAGTTGCACGAGTGAGCGCGCGACCCAATCCGAGATCAAAAATCCCGAGCGTACTGACCAGGCTCAAGGCGATGGTAAAAATACCCCAGCGCGACAGACCAAGCATATGGATCAGCCGGGGGGTAGCAAGAATAGCGACGAATACCGGCACAATACGTCCGATGATGTTCCAGCCGGTGCTGGTCAGAATATGGCGCGAACGGGGCACTTCGCCCATCTCATCAGAGGAAGACATTGACGGTCTCCGTCCCGCTACTGATTCGCCCCTTTATCCGGGAGCAGAAACACGTCAACCCACCAGATGAAGCTGACTGCCATTTTCCAGATGCCACGTGACCGTATCCACCCACTCGGCCTGTAACCGGAAAAACTCTGCCGGTAGGACCGTTCTGCTTGCCGACCTTTTTGTTACCCGCCCACTCCTTCCGCGCTTTCACAAGGAAGCGTCCAGAAACAGCAGGCCGGGTTTTCCGTCAGTATGGCTTACGGGAGGATTTCTGTCTCAGCGAAAAAGAAGCGGATTTCGTTCGCTGCGTTCTCGGCGCTGTCAGAACCATGGACGGAGTTGGCTTCGATGCTCTCGGCGAACTGGGCGCGAATGGTCTGCGGCTCGGCCTTCTTCGGGTCGGTGGCGCCCATGACTTCACGGTTCTTTGCAACAGCGTTCTCGCCTTCGAGAACCTGCAGGACAACCGGACCGGAGATCATGAAGGACACCAGCTCACCGTAGAACGGGCGCTCCTTGTGCACGGCATAGAATGCGCCAGCCTGGGCTTCGCTGAGCTGAACGCGCTTCTGACCGACGATACGAAGGCCGTTGTCTTCGAATACGGCATTGATCTTGCCGGTCAGGTTGCGACGGGTTGCATCAGGCTTGATGATGGAAAGGGTGCGTTCAACGGCCATGTGTGGCTCCCGATAGTCTGTGTGTCCCGCCCTGCGACGGAACCGGCTTCGCGGACCATCCCGCGGATGAATGCCCTCTAGAGCATTCTCTCCGTCTCGGGTAGGGCTTTGCTGCATTGGATGCTATGGCGAGACAATCTTTTCGCTCTTTCCGAATATGCCCCTGCTGAATATGAGAGTCCCGTGAGCCTGCTTGTCATCCATGATCTGACCCTTCGCATCGCTGGCCGCACCCTTCTGGATCAGGCCAATCTTTCGATTGAGCCGGGCCGCAAGGTGGGACTCATCGGACGGAACGGCGCTGGAAAATCGACTCTGCTGGCTGCCATCGCGGGTGACATCCAGCCGGATGGCGGCTCGATCCGTCTGTCCTCGCGCGCCCGTATGGGGCGTGTGAAGCAGGAAGCCCCCTCCGGCCCCGCCTCACTGGTAGAAACGGTTCTCGCAGGTGACACGGAACGCGCAACCCTGCTTGCGGAAGCGGAAACCACGACCGACCCGCAGCGTATCGCTGAAGTGCATGAACGGCTGATCGCCATCAACGCCGACAGCGCCCCTGCCCGCGCCGCCAGCATCCTCTCCGGTCTCGGCTTCAATGCCGAGGCGCAGGCCCGTCCGGTCTCCGACTTCTCAGGCGGCTGGCGGATGCGCGTTTCTCTGGCGACAGCACTATTCCTTGAACCCGATCTCCTGCTGCTCGACGAGCCGACAAACCATCTCGACCTTGAAGCCACCCTCTGGCTTGAAGGCTGGCTTACGCGTTTCGGTGGCGCAGCCCTGATTGTCAGCCATGATCGCGGCCTGCTCGATGCCTGCGTCAACGCCATTGCGCATCTCGACCGCGGCAAGCTCTCGCTCACACCCGGCGGCTATGAGGAATTTGTCCGCATCCGAACGGAACAGGCGCTCCAGCAGACACGGGCAGCGGAAAAAGTTGCGGCGCGCCGGGCTCACATGCAGTCCTTCGTGGATCGGTTCCGCGCCAAGGCGACCAAGGCAAAGCAGGCTCAGGCCCGCATCAAGGCACTCGAAAAGCTGCCCGTAATCGACAGCGTGATTGAGGATGCGCCAACACGCTTCGAATTTCCGGAACCCGAACCCCTGCCCCCTCCAATGCTGACCATGGAGCATGTGACGATCGGCTATGACGGCAAGGCGATCCTGTCCAACCTGTCCCTTCGGCTGGACATGGAAGACCGCATTGCCCTGCTGGGCGCGAACGGAAACGGCAAATCCACTTTCGCCAAACTGGTGGCGGGACGCCTTGAACCAATCTCTGGCACCGTCAACCACAGCTCTCGTCTGAAGGTCGGTTATTTCGCCCAGCATCAGACAGAAGAACTGGTGATGAGCGACACACCGATCGCTCACATGGCGCGCGCTCTGCCGAAAGCCCTGCCGACTGAAGTACGGTCACAACTGGCCCGTTTCGGACTTGATGCAGGCAAGGCCGAGACAAAAATATCGGAGCTTTCCGGTGGAGAGAAGGCCCGCCTGCTGCTGGCTCTCGCTACCCGCGACGCACCGCAGTTGCTCATCCTTGATGAGCCGACCAACCATCTCGATCTGGACGCCAAGGATGCGCTGGTGAGAGCTCTGTCCGAATTTGAAGGCGCTGTCCTGCTGATCAGTCATGACCCACATCTGGTGGAAATGGTTGCCGACCGCCTGTGGCTGGTGGGAGATGGAAGGATCACCCCATTTGAGGGAGACATGGCCGAATACCGCACATGGCTTCTGGAGCAGTCCCGCGCCGCCGCACGAAGCGCGTCTGGCCGGGAAACAGAGTCATCGGCGGGAAGAAAAGAAGAGCGCCGTGAACGTGCCGAAGCCCGAAAGGCGCTGGCTCCATTGCGCAAGAAGGTCAAAGAGGCTGAATCGAAAATATTGAAACTGACCTCAGAGCGGGCAAAGGTTGAAACCAGACTGGCCGATCCTGCCCTCTATGACGCTTCCTCCGGCGAGGATGTCACCAGACTGACAATGAAGCTGGCCAGCCTGAAGAAAGACGAAGAAAAAGCCGAAGAGGAATGGTTCACTCTTCAGGCTGAACTGGAAGAAGCTTCTGCGGAGGACTGACCGCCCTCTCGCCTCCTTGGGTAAAGAAACAATGGGGGAGACTTTTCACTCTTCGCTGTGCAATGAACGGTTCAGTCAGCATAAGTTGGGTCTGCTTCCGCGTTATGACCTTCAAAATGCATAACCCGACAGGCTGGCAGAGTCCCGATATGGAATGAAACCAACTCTCTGCATCAATGGAAAAACAGCGAAAACCCGACCTTTTCGGGGGTATGTATGTGTTCTGTAAGGCCGGTTCAGCGTCAGATGACGAATTTCCAATAAAGACTCTTAAAACAGTTCGACCTCAGAGCAGTGCGTCTGACGTGAGATTACTTCACCAGATAAAATACTGGATACACAGTCAAGTTTCACAGGACTGAGAATGGCGTCCAAATCTTCTACCTCACCGGCGCCCCTGACATGAGGGTCGAGGGACAGTCTTTTCAGAAGAGCAGTCAGTTCAACCGAAAGCTGGGTAGCCAGATCAAGGTTTTGTATTTCATGCGAGACTGTCGGATCAAACTGAACCAGCCTTTCCTGCAATCGATTCAGAAGATATTCGATATGTTCTGAAATATTTGCAGCACGCAACAATAAATCACAAATCGCGAAAGAAGTTTCATTCATCAGAAAAACTCCACTTCCTGAACGGCCGAATTCTGACGGCGCAAGAGATCTTTTTTTGCAGTTTCCAGCTCATGATTTAAGAGAAAATCGTCGCAGATCATAAATTGCTGTGCTTTACCTATCACAGGCCAGAAACGTATTTTACGCCCGCGGTCGCCACCAAGGCTGGCGCCCACACAAGGAATACCCTCACTATTCAGAAAATCTGTCGCAAATTGCGCATTTCGCGTACCAATGTCGCCCAGACTGGAACGAATATTAGCACCACCAAATAATTTACAGCATAAATTACTCTTCCGCGCACCCTGCTTAACAAGACCATTGATTAGACATTCCATGGCATGAAAACCATATGACAGTCTGCTTGCTGCAGAAATTCCGCTTCCATCAGGTAACAGAAAATGATTCATACCACCGATTTTTGCCTCACTATCAAACATGCAGGCTGCAATGCACGAACCAACTAATGTTCTTATTATAATTTTTGGATCGGCCGATATGCACATCTCCCCCTGCGTCACCAGAATCGTGTCAGCATCAAGCATGTCAGATCGTTTCATCTGTCATACGATAGCACCAAAAACAGCTTCCATGACTGCTTTCAGTTTACCAACCGTATAGGGCTTGGCGAGGAAGTTATTCACTCCGGCTTTTACCGCTTCCTGAACAAGCTCTTTACTGGCCTCACCGGTCAAAATGATAAAAGCTGTTTTCGCAATTCGTGGATTGGATCTTACCGCCTTGAGTAATTCCAGCCCATTCATTTCCGGCATGTTGAAATCGGAAATTATAAGATGTGGAGAGTTTCTGGAAAGATATTCCAGTGCATCTTTTCCATTTTTCCTCTCCGACACATTAATTATTCCCAACTGCGCCAGACTGTTGCGCAGAATCGTACGAATGGACGTCTGATCATCGACAATCACGACATGAAGTGAGGCAGCCTCGGGCATCAAACAAAATCTCCGTTTTCAGACATACAATATGAAATCAGTGTATCGGCCATGGAACCAAGAGGAACCATTCTTTCAACAGCCCCGACTTCCATCGCGGCTTTTGGCATGCCGTACACAACACAGGAGGCTGCACTCTGCCCGAGCGTATAAGCACCCGCATCCCTCATTTTCAACAGACCTTCCGCACCATCGCGTCCCATTCCGGTCAGAATGATTCCAACTGAATGAGCGCCTGAATAATAAGCAACAGATCTGAAAAGTTCATCAACAGAAGGACGATGCCCTGAGACAGGCTCATCTTCATCGAGGCCCGCAAACAGTCGTCCCCCAAGCTTCCTCAGATGCAGATGCCGCCTCCCTCCGGGTGCGATATAGGCATTTCCATGTTCGAGCAATATGCCATCTTCTGCTTCCTGCACGCGAATGTCGCACATCTGATTCAGACGATTGGCCAGGCTCGCCGTAAAAAGTGGCGGCATATGTTGCGTGACAAGAATTGGCGGCAGCGTGTGAGGCAAACGTGGCAGAATGGCCCCCAATGCCTCAACCCCTCCTGTCGATGCGCCGATGGCGATCACCTCTGGCAATATCACCTGCCTTCGAGAGGATTTTTTTATAGAGGTAATGTTATGCGCAGAACTCCGCCGGGAGGTTGAGCAAGCGGCGGCCTTCACCAAAGGAATAAGTCCCATATAGGAATCAATACCTGAACCAGCCTCAGGTTTGGGAAAACAATCAAATGCACCCAATTGTAGTGCTTCCACCGACGTTTCAGCACCACGGACAGTCAGACTTGAAACCATAACAACGGGAATTGGACGCATCCTCATGATTTTCTCAAGGAACTGCAACCCATTCATATTGGGCATTTCGATATCAAGAGTAATTACATCCGGTTGATCTTTAATGATGAGATCTCTTGCCTCCAACGGGTCAGCAGCCATCCCGATAATTTCAATATCTGAATCCCGTCTCAGGGCAGCAGCGATAAAAGCCCGCCCCGTTTTTGAATCATCGACGATAATAACTCTTATTTTATTATTCATATATTTTTCCTGTATGTTGTGGGGCATTTACAGGCGCTAATATCAGGCACAGTTTTTTGCGCAATTTTTTCTGAATGCCCAATATACAAATACCCTCCCGGAAGAAGGTAATCCGAAAGACGCTGCCACAATATATTCTGAATACTCCGCTCAAAATAAATAGCAACATTACGACAGAATATAGAAATAAAATGGCATTGCATTGGCCATGATTCCAAAAGGTTTAAATTTTTAAAACTAATCATTTTCTTTATTTCGTCAGAAAAATAAATTTCATTTCCTATTTTTCTTGAACATTTACTCAGAAATTTTTCTGGAATAGAACTTGTTTCTGTATCAGGATAAATACCACATCGGCAAAACTGTATCATTTCATAACTAATGTCTGTAGCCAATATTTTAACATTATAATTATTTACTTCTGGAAAACGATCCAGGATAGTCATTGCAATAGAAAATGGCTCTTGACCAGACGAGCAGGCTGATGACCAAATTCTTATTTTTTCTCCTTGCTGAGCACGTTGTATTATTTCAGGCATAACAATCTGCGAGAAATGCTCAAAATGATGTTTTTCGCGAAAAAAATTCGTAACATTAGTAGTAAGCGCGTCAATCATACATGATTGTTCTTCTGAACCAGCAGAAGAACTGACAAATAAAACGTATGAACGAAAATCAGGAAGAGCACACAGACGAACACGCCGGGATAATCTGGAATAGACCAGGGGCATCTTGGAATCGTTTAAAGAGATACCACTTTTCTCCTTAAGAATTTTCCTTATTTTATCGAAGTCCGACTCATCATAAGGAATACCCCCACCAGACATGTCTTTGTCTGAAAATGCGATCATACTGCCTTTTCCAGCGCCTGTTCTGCAACAGAACCCAGTCTCAGCAAGCCAATGAGACGTCCATCAAAAGCAATCAGGCCACTCACAAGTGGATCAGTTTCATCCGCGGTGGTAACAGGAACATCTTGAATCATTTCTGATGTGATATCCAGAATATCAGAAACCTTTGAAACCAGAAGCCCTGACACCTTACCATCAATATCGATCACCATAACCACGTTACGCTCAGAGGAGTCTTTGTGTGATATATGCAGTAGTTCGTGCATATCAATTACAGGCACAATAATTCCACGAAGATTGATCACACCTTTGACACAAGGCGGTGTTCCTGGAAGAGGAGTAGCTTCAGTCCATCCTCTGATTTCTCTTACACAGAGAATATCGACACAATATTCCTGCTCACCTACATTAAAAGAAATAACTTTTCCAGAACCAAAAAACGAGGTTTTATTGTTTTGCATCAGATGCCATCCACACATTCAAGAGAAGACTCTTTAACATCTTCAGATTTCCACATATCCAGCGTTCTTCCTTCGGCGGAAGAAGCAATTTCCGGCACATCCAGTATCAACGCAACACGCCCACTTCCAAGTATTGTTGCTGCCGAAATACTCTTCACCTGCCGATAATTTTTTTCAATGCTTTTGATGACAACTTGTATCTGTCCTTCGATGCGCTCAACAGCGAGAGCAGTCATTTTTCCAGTATCATCTTCGACAATCAGGACGACAGGAGTAGTTGTAATTTTATTTTCAGTTTTCATACCCAGAGACGCCGCAACATCCACAACCGGAATAAAATTACCTCTTACACAAAGAAGGCTGGAATTATTTCCAGATACAAATATATCA